>JBQCDV010000270.1:0-4808 GCA_051960855.1 Actinomycetales bacterium | reverse complement strand
GCGCTGAAGCCGCCGAGCGAGGCCAGCGTCAACGGGTCACCGGTGGCGGCGTGGGTCAGGTAGGTCGCGGTTGTCGTGGACGGTGTGACCGTGAGGTCGCCGTCCCCGGTGATCAGCTCGTCCGCCGCATCCTGGTTGATGGTGGCGGTCGCGCCAGTGCCCTCGAGGGCCCAGCCGGCGGTGTCGTCGCTCGCGGTGGCGGTGACGTCGTGCGACACGATGGTGGAGACGGCGGCCGACGCGGGCGCGACGAGGCCGAAGGTGGCCACGGAGACCGCGGACAGGGCAGCCAGGCTGTGGCGGATTCTGCGACTCATGGAGAGCTGGTGTCCTTCTCGGGCGCAGCGCAGCCGTCGGGGAGCGGCAGCCGTCCCGGGTCCTAGGAATCCCCCGAGTGGTCACGGGACAGGTGCCTGCGACCGCCGGGTGACGAGGCGGTGGCCTCCCCTCCCGGCGCGCTCACTCTAGGAAACAAAACGGACATCGGAGGCGAAACCGAGGAATTCGGGAGAACGTCAGCGGGTGGCCTGGACGACCCTCGTCAGTTGGGCGTCCGAGAGCGCTGCCGTGCCGCCGAACCCTCGCACCGACGTCGCCGCCCGGCCACTGGCCTGCAGGTAGCTGAGTGTCGCCGCCGGGAGGGCACTGCCCCGGCCGGGGACGAGGAGGACGGGCCCACCGGTGACAGCGGGGGCGGCGGCGAGACCGTCGGCGTAACCACCGCCGGTGGCGACCGCGACAGCGGCGGGGCGCGGGAAGAACCGCGTGGCAACCGCCGCCGACGTCTCGTAGCGGTCCTTGCCCGCGACCGCCCGGGCGTCGGGATCAGCAGCCGCTGCCACGCCGCCGATGGCGAAGCGGAGGTCGTCGGCGTGGTCGCGGAGGTAGGAGGCGGTGGCCGTGGACTGGGAACGGCCGGCCGTGAGCAAGACGGGAACGCCGTAGGCGGCGGCGGGGGCGCCAGCGGACAGCGCGTCGGCGTAGTCGGTGCCGGTCACCTCGAAGACGGCACCGGCATCGCCGATGTGCTCGGCGATGGCCACCGCGGTGTCGTAGCGGGTGCTGCCGTCGATGCGCTCGATCGCGTAGGTCTTCGCCAGCTGCGACTCGATGGCAGGCGACACGGCGCGGTCGCCGCCGAGCAGGTAGACCACGCCGCCCGGTGGCAGCACCCGCTTGATCTCCGCAGCCGTCGCGGTACTGAGGACCCTCGGGTCGGTGAGCAGCAGCGGACCGTGACGCAGGGCTGCGAGCGGGCCGCCGGCGAGGGCGTCCGGGTATTCGTCTGCGCGCGCCAGGACGACGGCGTTCGCAGATCGCGCGAGAGGGAACGCCGACGTCGAGGCCGCCACAGCCGTGCGGATCCGGTCGCTGCCACTGACCCGGGTGCTCGCGAGGGTTCCTGTCGCGATGACGAGATGCCCGAGTGAGCCGAGGTTTGGCGAGCTGCTTGTCGTCACGGTGACGCTTTGGCAGTCGCCCGACCTGCTGGTGTCGCTGGCACGGCGCCACGCGCTGCCGTCCCACCACATCGTCGTCGTCGCGCTGGTGGGCAACCCACACTGGGTCAGAACGACGCCGCTGGGGCTGCTGCCCGTCGCCAGCACCACGTCCCCGAAGCCGCTGACTCCCGACAGCGGCGGCGCGATGCGGGCGGGGTTGCCCGACGTGTAGCCGAGAGCGGCCGCGCCTGCGCCTGAGAGGTTCAGCTCGAAGCCGCCGGAGGTCGCGTCGGCGGAGCCATCTGCCTGCGACACGGCGCTCGCCGCCGAGAGCACCCCCATCGACGCGGTGGCAGCCGTCGGGGCCTGCAAGGGGAGGGCGGCAGTCAGCGCTGCGAGCGGGTTGACGAGGCCGTAGCCGGTGTCGTTGTCGCGGCCCGGCGATTCGAGGTCGGTGGCGGTGGACTCGAGGAGGGAGACGACCGCGGCCGGGTCGAGGTCGGGACGCTCGGCGCGCACGAGGGCCGCGGCCGCCGAGACGAAGGGAGCCGCCATGGAGGTCCCCGACAGCGGCACGTAGGGCGGCGTCACCTCCTGCGCGGCCAGGTCCCGTGGATAGGTGGAGAGGATGTCGACGCCCGGCGCTGCCACACCGACGTAGGGCTGCGACTCCGAGAACGAGGGACGCTGCTGCTGGTCGTCGACGGCGGCGACCGCGAGCACGCCGGGGTAGGCGGCCGGATAGTCGACCTGGTTGCCGCACTCCCCCGTGTTGCTGCCATCGCAGACCTCACCGCTGTTGCCAGCGGCTGCCACGACCACGACGCCCTTGGACTGCGCGTACGCGACGGCAGCCTCGGTCGCGCTGTCGTTGTCCGGACCGCCCAGGGAGAGGTTGATGACGCCGGCCCCGTGGTCGGCAGCCCAGGTGACGCCGTTGGCGACATCGGAGTCGTAACCGCCTCCGCTCGCGTCGAGCACCCGGACCGGCAACACGGTCGCGCCGCGCGCCAGTCCCGCGACGCCGGTGCCGTTGTCGGCGATCGCGGCGATGATGCCCGCCACGTGCGTGCCGTGACCGACGGGGTCGGCTCGGCCGTCTCCGGTCGGAGCGATGCGCGTGCCGCTCTCGTTGGTGCGGAAGTCAGCGCCGCGCAGCACAGCCCCGGCCAGGTCGGGGTGGCCTGCGTCGACACCGGTGTCGACAACGGCGACGACCTGACCGGTCGCCGTGTGCAGAGCCCAGGCGTCCTCGGCGTGCAGCGCATCCAGACCCCATTGCGAACGCCGGAAGAGGTCGCCGGGCGCCGTCGTCGCAGTGGCGGTCATTCTGTTGGTCGTCGTCGCGACGGCTCGGAGTAGGTCCTGGCTGGCGGGGCTGGGCTGCAGGTCGGTCGCGTGCACCCGGTGGTCGACCGTCGCCAGCACCACGTGCGGCTGGCGCCGAACGGCAGCCAGGGTGGCAAGCAGATGGCTGCGCGTTGTGAAGCTGGGCGTCGCGTGCGGACGACCGACGGAGTCGACGGTGACGGTGACGACGCGGACGGGTGCGTCTGCCTGAGCGGGAGCCGTGACAGCGACGTTCGTCAGGGTTGCTGCGGCCAGGCTGACGGCCGCGGCAGCGGCAAGGACACCCGCGCGGCGGGCAGCGACGGGTGGCACCCGCGCAGTCTGCCAGGCAGATCCGCCGGATCAGTGCGATTTGGGATGGGTTTCACCTGGTGGACGGTTTCGTCTTCAGGCACGGCAGGGAGGCAGGAGCGGAACGGCCTTGACGGCGCAGCGGCGTGAGACGCGAACGGGAGCCGGTCCCGAAGGACCGGCTCCCGTCGTTGTTGTGTGCGCCCGCAAACCCTAGCTAGCGAAGTGCCGTACGCAGCGATGAGATGAACGTGGCGGACGGGGAGCCCAGACCGGTCACGTTGTCGTATCCCGACGTCGTCTGCAGAGAACTGTCGTGGTCGCTCAGGACAATTCGCGTGAGCTGCGCCCCCGGCGAGTAGTAGACGACCGCCTTCTGCTCTGCCTTGGCAGGTGGCTGCACGTCGTGGAATGCGCTACCTGGCATCCGGTACAGGACGGGGTTGGCAAAGCCGATGGTCTTGTGTGCAATGGCCTGGGCGTTGGCCATCACTCCCGCAATCACCGGGCATGCCAACGAGGTGCCGCCGATCGAGCCCTCCAGGTAACCGGTGCCGTCGTTGTAGCCAACGAGGAAACCAGTGTAGGGGTCGGCAACTGCGGCGATATCCGGCACCACGCGCCCCGTGAAGCTTGGGGTGCTGACGGGATGGGTCACGTCCCCCTGAATGCCAGCCCCCTTCTGGTAGCTGGGCTCGTCCCATCTGGCACTCGCGCCGCCGCCGGCACCGGCGTAGAAGGTGAACGGCTCGGCCCAAGACAGTTGCTTCGTCTTGGCATCCTTGACCAGGTAGCTGCGCTCATTGCCCCAGCCGGTCTCGAAGCCGTAGGTGTCGTTGGCCCTAACCCCCAGGGTCGTCCCGCCGACTGCCGTCACCAGCGGGTCGTTGGCGCTCGCCTGGGGCTGCGGCACGCCGCTGTTGTCAGCTGCTGCATCGCCGTCGTCTCCGGATGAGAAGTAGAAGCCGACGCCCTCCGCCGCCGCCTTCACGAAGTACGTGTGCGTCTGCTCATTCAGGTCGCCCGGAAGGACGTCGCTCGTGTCACCGTACGAGTTGCTCACGATGGAGGCCAGCGGCGCCTTGGCACCCGCGGATGGCTCCAAGATCCGCGAATACGCGTCGAAGAAGTCGGTGTCGTCGCAGCTGGCCGAGGGCACGTAGGCGATCTTTGCTGAGGGCGCCATGGAGTGCACGGCCTCGACGTCGAGGGCCTCCTCGCCCCACCAGCCCGTCTCGCCACACTCGTCCTGCAGCGCAAATGCGCCCGGCTTGTACTCGCTATAGAGCCCGCTCACGCTCGGCAGGCCATGGTTGGCCGAGTAGGAGTTGGCGTCCTGCTCCATCGTTGGCAGCGCGTAGGCGTCGATGATGGCGACGGTCACGCCGCTGCCACCAGTCTGGCCGCCTGGCTGGAGACCGTAGGCGCCCCGCACCTGGCTGGGAACGTAGCCACATGTCGAGGTGGGATAGGTCGTGCCCAGGCCGGCGTAGTTGGGCAAGTTGCTCACGGAGTACTGCCCGTAGTAATTCGAGCAGGGCGTCTGCACCTGGACCGGCTTCTGCGTGCCCTCAGGCGACTTGGTGTTGGGGTGGATTGCCCCCGTCGTGTCAGTGAGGCCACCGACCGACAGGACGACGTTCCCGAGGCTGGCCGGCACCTGAGCCGGAGTCGCGGGCGCGCGGCGCGCCTTGCCGTTGTGCCGGTAGAGGTTCAGCGTCGTGC
>JBQCDV010000269.1:0-31757 GCA_051960855.1 Actinomycetales bacterium | reverse complement strand
CTGGGCGCGGGCAGCCTCGAGCTCACGCTGGGCGGCCTGGAGCCGCTGCTCGGCGTCCTGGGCACGCTTCTCGGCCTCCGCGGCGCGGGCCTCGGCGGCCTTGGCGACGTCGGACACGTGACCGTCGGCGCCCTTCTGGGCACCGGAGATCCGCTGCTGGGCGGCCTTCTCGGCCTCCTCGGCACGAGCCTGCGCGACCTTCTCGGCCTCGGCCGCCTTGGCCTCGGCGGCCGCGATGCGCTCCTGGGCGGCCTTCTCGGCCTCGGCAGCCTTGGCCTGCGCCGCGGCAACGCGGTCGGCGAGCTCGGCCTGCGCCTTGGAGTCGGCCTCCTCGGCCGCCTTGGCGTCAGACGCCTTGCGGGCGGCGGCTGCCGGGTCGGTCTTGGCCACCGGCGCCATGCCCTTGCTGGACCGGCACTCGTTCAGCTGCTCGCGCAGGTCGTCGGCATCCTTGACGATGCGGCGCATCTCGGCGACCACCTCGTCGAGGAAGTCGTCGACCTCGCGCTCGTCGTAGCCACGACGGAACTGGGTCGGCGTGAAGTTCTTGTTGAGGACGTCCTATGGCGTGAGCGTCATGTAGTCACCTCGGTTGGCTGGCATGAGCAGTGCGTGGTCAAGCATCGCAGACACGGGGCCGGCGCGGACACAGGGTCGCGCGCCAGCCTAGGGGATACGGCGCGGGCCTAGACGACCTGCATCAGGAAGGTCGTCGCCAGCATCAGCACCAGGAACCCCAGGTCGAGCCGCAGGTTGCCGATGCTCATCGGCGGGATGAGCCTGCGCAAGGCCTTCAGAGGCGGGTCGGTGACCGTGTAGACCACCTCGGCGACCACCAGCAGGACACCCCGCGGACGCCAGTCCCGGGCGAACGCCTGGACCCAGTCGAGGACCAGTCGGCCGAGCAACACCACGAAGAACAGGAACAGCGCGAAGCGCAGCACACTGCCGATGGGGCCGGGAACGAGCATGGGGTCACCCTGCCACGAGTGGCTGGGCGACGGTGCGCAGGGTCAGCTCTGGTTGAACAGGCCGCGGGCGCTCGGGGCGGCGGCCGAGTCCTCGGCCGCGACCTCGACGTGGGCCGGCGAGAGGAGGAAGACCTTGGAGGTCACCCGTTCGATGGAGCCGTGCAGCCCGAACACGAGGCCCGCGGCGAAGTCGACCAGGCGCTTGGCGTCGGAGTCGTCCATGTCGGACAGGTTCATGATGACCGGCGTGCCGTCGCGGAAGCTCTCGCCGATGTTCTTGGCCTCGTTGTAGGTGCGCGGGTGGATCGTGGTGATCCGGTCGATCGCGGGGGCGATCGGAGCGGCATGTGCCACCGGGGAGGCCTGACGCGGCGGGACCGCGGCGAGGGTCGCGCCCCGCGGCGCCTCGTGCAGGTCGCGCGGAGCGTCGTCGCGAACGGCGGCCATGTGGCGCGCCTCGCGCGGGTCGCGCGGCGCCTCGTCGTAGCCCTCGTCGGCGTAGTCGTCGTACTCGTCGTAGCGGTCGTCCTCCTCAACGAGGCCGAGGTAGACCGCCATCTTCCGCATCGCGCCGGCCATGGTCGAAGCTCCCTCAGGTCACGACGATCGCAGCAGGCACCCCTGCGGCGTCGGGTTGGTCTGGACGATCGGGACGAATCCTCGCGGACCTCGTCTGCGCACGACGCTAACCGAGCGGAGGCCGGGATCCGAGGATTGCCGTCCCGACGCGCAGGTGTGTCGCGCCGGCGGCCACCGCCTGCTCGAGGTCTCCGCTCATCCCGGCGGAGATGACGACGGCCGCCGGGTGGTCCCGTCGCAGCCGCTCGCTGACCCCCGCAAGCCGGTCGAACGCCTGGCGCGCGTCTCCCCCCAACGGCGCGACGCCCATGACGCCGCCGAGCCGCAGGTGCGGCGAGGACGCCACCGCGTCGGCGAGCTCGGGCACCTCTCCCGGCCGCGCCCCTCCCCTGGCCCCCGATTGCCCCACGACCTTGCCAGCAGCCGCGACATCCGCAGCAGGGTCGAGGTCGACCTGGATGAGACACGTCGGAACGCGGCCGGCCTCGGCCGCCGCGCGGCCCAGGGCGGTGACCAGCCGGAGCCGGTCCACCGAGTGGATGACGTCGGCGTAGCCGACGACAGCCCTCGCCTTGTTGCTCTGCAGCTGCCCGATGAAGTGCCAGGTGAGCGTCAGGTCGGCGTTGGCCTCCCGCTTCGGCTGCGCCTCCTGGTGACGGTTCTCACCGACATCGGTGACGCCCAGGCCCGCGAGGCGACGGACGTCCTCGGCAGGCCAGGTCTTGGTGACGACGATGAGGGTGAGGTCGGCCGCGCTACGGCCGGCGCGCTGGCTTGCTCGCTCAATACGTGCCCGAACGTCGTCCAGGCGCTCCTCGAGCTCCCGGCTGCGCGCGTCCCTCACTGGCCCAGCCACACGACGCCAGCGAAGCGGCCGGTGACCCCGTCCCGCCGGTAGGAGTAGAAGTCGGGGCTCTCGGCCGTGCAGGGGGACGACCCGTCCGCGAGGCCCTCTACCGGCGCGACTGCGAGCTCGGCTAGCTGGGCGCGCACGGCGGCGGGCAGGTCGAGCCCGGCGGTGCCCTTGCGGGACGCAACCGCGACGCCGGCGCGGGCGGCTGGGGGGACGGCTGCCGCGACCTGCTCCTGCATCGCCGCCGGCACCTCGTAGCACTGCCCGCAGATCGCGGGACCGACGAGAGCACGCACGTCTCGCGCACCGAGAGCTCGCATCTGGCTGACAGTGGCCTCCAGCACTCCGGCCTCGACGCCGCGGCGGCCGGCATGAGCGGCACCGATGACACCTGCCGCAGGGTCGGCCAGCAGCACCGGGACGCAGTCGGCAACGAGCACGGCGAGGCCGACCCCGGGGCGGTCGGTGACGAGCGCGTCGACAGCTGCGACGGCGTTGACGGGGACCCCGGGCTCCCCCTCCTCTGCCAGGCGGCGGAGGAGGGCATCGTCCACCACAGCGACCTCACGCCCGTGCACCTGCTGCATGAAGACCAGTCGCGAGGGCGCCAGCCCCAGGGTGGCGGCCAGCAGGTCACGGTTGGTGAGGACGTCGGCGGCCGCGTCGCCCACGTGGTCGCCGAGGTTGAGGGACCTGTAAGGCTCCTCGCTGACCCCACCATGGCGCCAGGTGACGGCCACGCCTGCCGATCGCCCGTCCTCGCCCTCCCCGGGCCACGTCCGCCGCAATGCGAGCAGGGGCGCCTCCGCCTCCTCGGCGGTGCGCCCCTGCTGCTGACTTCTCATGCGGGACAGTCTGGCCTCACTTGAGGAAGTCGGGCACGTCCAGCTCGTCGTCGTCGAACACCACGCGACGGGGCACGACAGGGGTGACGGGCACAGTGATTGACGCTGCGCCCGGACGAGCGGCGCCGACCGCGACAGGCTCGGCGGCGCGGACGTCACGGGGCTCCTCCGGCTCGCTCTCGTCGCGGCGGGAGCCGGCACCCGCTGCCGGCGGCACCGCGCCGAAGTGCGGCTCGGCTGTCGGGGTCGTGCCCGAGACCGGCGTCGACGATGGCTGCTGGTGCGCCGGCGCCGCTGCGGCGGGCGCCACTGTTGCCGCGGCAGGTGCGCTCACGGCCGAGCCGGATGACCCGGCCGACGCAACGCTGCCGATCGCCCGGGAGCCGGCGTCCCGCGTGCGCGGCGCACCGCCATCGAAGCCGGCCGCAATCACTGTCACCCGGACCTCGTCGCCGAGTGCATCGTCGATGACGGCGCCGAAGATGATGTTGGCATCGGGGTGCGCCGCCTCCTGCACGAGGCGCGCCGACTCGTTGATCTCGAACAGCCCCAGGTCGGATCCTCCGGCCACCGACAGCAGCACGCCGTGGGCGCCGTCGATGCTGGCCTCCAGCAGTGGCGAGCTGATCGCCATCTGCGCGGCCGCCACCGCGCGGTCCTCGCCACGGGCGGAGCCGATGCCCATGAGGGCAGAGCCAGCGCCATGCATGACGGACTTGACGTCGGCGAAGTCGAGGTTGATCAGGCCCGGGGTCGTGATCAGGTCCGTGATGCCGGAGACGCCCTGCAGCAGCACCTGGTCGGCGGAGCGGAACGCGTCGAGGACGCTGATCTGCCGGTCGCTGATCGACAGCAGGCGGTCGTTGGGGATGACGATGAGGGTGTCGACCTCGTCGCGCAGCGTCGAGATGCCGTCCTCGGCCTGCCCCGCACGTCGGCGCCCCTCGAAGGTGAACGGCCGGGTCACGACACCGATGGTCAACGCGCCGAGCGACTTGGCGATGCGCGCGACGACGGGTGCACCGCCCGTGCCGGTGCCGCCACCCTCGCCGGCGGTCACGAAGACCATGTCGGCGCCCTTGATGACCTCCTCGATCTCCTCGGCGTGGTCCTCGGCGGCCTTGCGGCCCACCTCCGGGTCGGCACCGGCGCCGAGGCCACGGGTGAGCTCACGGCCGACGTCGAGCTTCACGTCGGCGTCGCTCATCAGCAGAGCCTGGGCGTCGGTGTTGATAGCGATGAACTCGACCCCCTTGAGGCCGACCTCGATCATCCGGTTCACGGCGTTGACGCCGCCGCCGCCGATGCCGACGACCTTGATGACCGCGAGGTAGTTCTGCGGAGCTGCCACTGGGATCCCGCCTGTCGAGGAGAAGAAGTCTGACCCTCAAGTTGAGGTCTATAGTTATGTCAACTTCAGGTGGTCCAGGACAGTAGGTAGGCCGGCGGCTTGCATCAACGAGGCGCGCAGGCGTGTCGCGGGATTTTTTCGGCGCGTTTCCTCGCCGGTCTCGGCAGACCTCCCCCGAGGGGGGCGCTACTGCTGCGTGGTCGGCGCGTCCGGCGCGGAGACGTCATACGTCGTCGCGTGCGGAGCCGTGGCCACGAGCACGCGCAGCACCGCGGACTTCTGGGCCAGCTGCGTGTCATCACCCCAGACGACGGCGGCGGTGGACTCCGCGGTCGTGGCCAGCGCGAGCCGCACGTCATCAGCCGACTGCGCGGTGATGGTCCGCACTTTCGCGCGCAGGTCGGCCGGCAGTCCGGCGGCGACGTGCGCGGCAGCGGCGATGGCAGCAGTGGTGCGACGGTCGGCGTGCTGCGAGGCGAAAGCCAGGGTCACCACCGGGAGCCCTCGCGGTACGGCGGCAACGGCGGCGAACGGCGTTCCCGTGGCGTCCACGAGCTGCAGAGGGCTGTTTCCGTTGCGTAGTACGGCGATCGGCGTTCTTTCTGTCACCGTGACGCGAATGGTCGAGGGCCAGGATCGCGTCACCTCGACGTGCTTCACGGGGGCCAGCTGGCTCACCCGCTGGGCGATCGCACCGGTGTCGACGCGGGCGAGGGCCTCGTGGGCGGGGACTGCAGCGGCCGTGCGGACGGCGGCCGCGTCGAGCCGGTGCGTGCCCGAGACGGCGACGGTGGACACGCGCAGCCAGGGAGAAGCCAGCACCAACCACGCGGCCCCTGCGAGCAGCGCCACGACGGCCAGGCAGCCCAGCAGCGGCCGCAGCCGGAGCAACCGGCGGGCGCGCGCGCGGGCGGCGAAGCGGCCCCTAGCGTCGACGGCACCCGCACGCTCGCGATCAGCCGTTGGCAGGGGCCGCGGCGCGGGGACCCTCGTGCCGCTCACGCGAGCCCGTCCCGCCCGGGGCCGTCCCGCAGCGACCCATCGCGCGAGGCCCCGTCCGGCGACTGCCTGTTCCCCGACGGCGCGGCTGACGCCTGCAGGGCGGCGAGGATCTCGGGACCGAGCATGGTGACGTCTCCCGCGCCCAGGGTGAGGACGAGCGCGCGCCCCCCTCCTGCCCGAGCCAGCAGGTCGGGTACCAGGTCCGGGACACCGCTCCAGGACGGGGCGTAGTGGACGCGCTCAGACGGCAGCGGCACCGCGGCGGCCACGAGGGCGCCGGTGACTCCCGGCTCGGGGTCCTCCCGCGCGCCGTAGACGTCCAGGACGACGACGATGTCGGCCAGCCCGAGCGCCTGCCCGAACTCCTGGGCGAACAGCCGGGTCCGGCTGAACAGATGCGGCTGGAACACCGCGAGGACGAGCTGGTCACCGGCGATGTCACGCGCGGCGCGCAGGTCGGCCGCCAGCTCAGTGGGATGGTGGGCGTAGGAGTCGACGACCCGCACTCCCCCGACCACGCCCTTGAGCTCCATGCGGCGGCGGGTGCCGGTGAAAGCGGCGAGGCCGTCACGCAGCTCGGGGAAGGCAAAGCCGAGCTCGAGGCCGACGAGCAGCGCCGCGCCGGCGTTCGAGACATTGTGCCGTCCTGGCACCCGCAGGTGCGCGCTCCCGAGCCTGCGCCCGTGGAAGACAACCTCCACGCTGCTGCCCACGCCCGTCGCGCGGTCCACCGTGACGTCGGTCAGGCGCAGGTCGCAGTCCTCACCGAAGCCGTAGGTCACGACGCGCACGCCCGCGGCCCGCGCGACGTCGCCGAGCCCGCGCGCGCCGGGGTCGTCGCCGCACAGCACCAGGACGCCGTCGGGCTCGATGCGGTGGACGAAGCTGACGAAGGCGTCCCGGTAGGCCTCCTCAGTGCCGTAGTTGTCCAGGTGGTCGGCCTCGACGTTGGTCACGACGGCGATCGTCGGCGAGTAGGCGAGGAAGGAGCCGTCGCTCTCGTCGGCCTCCGCGACAAACAGGTCCCCCGAGCCGTCGTGGGCGTTGGACCCGCTCTCGTTCAGCTCTCCACCGATCGCGAACGACGGGTCGGCCCCGCAGTGCTGCAGCGCGACGGTGACCATCGACGTCGTCGTCGTCTTGCCGTGCGTGCCCGCGACCGCCACAGCGCGGCGCCCCGCCATGAGCGAGGCCAGCGCCGCCGCCCGCGGCAGGATGCGCAGCCCGGCCTGGGTGGCGGCGACGAGCTCGGGATTGCTCGGTCGGATCGCCGAGCTGACGACGACGGTCTCCACGCCATTCAGGTGCTCGGGGTCGTGACCGACCTCGCAGGCGGCGCCGAGAGCCCGCAGGCCGGCGAGCACCCTCGACTCCTTGGCGTCGCAGCCACTGACCGTCATGCCACGCGCGAGCAGGATGCGGGCGATGCCGGACATGCCCGCCCCTCCGACCCCCATGAGGTGCACCGGCCCGAGCTCGTCAGCCGGCACCACCGCTGCGGTGACGTCCACCAGGCTCATCGCCGGTCACTCCCGTCTGTTCCCTGTCGACGGCTCGCGGTGCCCGCCCGCGCCGCCGTCTCCACGAGGTCGGCGAGTCGCTGGGCGCCATCGAGAATCCCGAACGACGCAGCGACAGCGCCCGCCGTCGCCCGCGCTGCCGCCTGCGTCAGCAGCGGCAGCACCTCCGTCAGCAGCCGCTCGTCGTCGAGCTCGGCGTCGGGCACGAGGCGGCCGCCGCCTGCCCGCACCACCGGCTCGGCGTTCAGGCGCTGCTCGCCGTTGCCTATCGCCAGCGGCACGTAGACGGCAGGCAGTCCGAGCAGCGTCAGCTCGCTGACCGTGCTGGCTCCGGCCCGGCAGACGACGACGTCGGCGACGGCGTAGGCCAGCTGCATGGCGTCCAGGTACGGGCGAACGACCCAGGCTGGTGAGCCGACGGGCAGGTCGGGCGTGACCTCCTTGCCGGCGCCGGTCAGGTGCAGGACCTGCACGCCCGCCTCGGCGAGGCGGCCTGCCGCGGCAACGACGGCAGCGTTGAGCCGGGCGGCTCCCAGCGAGCCGCCGGTGACCCGGATGGTGACGCGACCCGGAGCGAGGCCGAGCTCGCGCTGAGCCTGGGCCCGGACCTCGTCACGGGTAGCAGGGTCGGCCAGAGACGTGATCTCGGGCCGCAGCGGCATCCCGACGCGAGTGGCGCGTGGCAGCGGTGTGTCGGCGAAGGTCACGCCCACGGCGGCCGCCCAGCGGGCGCCGAGGCGGTTGGCGAGGCCCGGCTTGGCGTTCTGCTCGTGGACGACCACGGGGACGCCACGCCGCCGCGCGGCCAGGTAGGCCGGGGTCGAGACGTAGCCGCCGAAGCCGACAACGACCTGAGCGTCGATGTCGCGGATGGCGGCATCGGCGGCCGCGACAGCGGCGCGCAGCCGGTTGGGCAGGCGCAGCAACTCGGCACTGGGACGCCGCGGCAGCGGCACCCGCGGCACCACGTGCAGCCGGTACCCGCGCTCGGGCACGAGCCGGGACTCCAGTCCCTCCGCGGTGCCCAGGGCCAGGACTGCCGCCCCGGCGTCCCGGGAGCGCAGGCAGTCGGCGGTAGCCAGCAGGGGGGCCACGTGGCCGGTGGTCCCGCCCCCGGCCAGCAGCACGCGCAGCGGGCCGTCGCCGTGGGCGGACGCGGCGGGAGCGGACGGAGTCGTCACAGCGTGCCCCGCTGGGGAAAGAGCCGACGCAGCAGCGGCGGCCGCGAGCGCAGGGCGAGCGCCGCCTCCGGCTCGCTGCGCGCGAAGCTGGCCAGCATCCCGAGCCCAGCCAGCATGGGGATCAGCGCGGACCCCCCGTAGGAGACCAGTGGCAGCGGCACACCGACGATGGGCAGCAGCCCGAGCACGGCGCCGATGTTGACGATGACCTGGGCGGTGATCCACATGGTGACGCCGGCCGCGGCCAGCCGCACGAAGAGGTCGGAGGAGCGGGCCGCGACGCGGTAGCCGCCGATGGTGATGGCGGCGAACAGCAGCAGGACGCTGACCGTGCCCAGCAGGCCGAGCTCCTCGCCGATGATGGCGTAGATGAAGTCGGTGTGAGCCTCGGGCAGCCCGCCCCACTTCTGCTTGCTGGCGCCCAGCCCGAGCCCCCACCAGCCGCCGGTGGCGAGGGCGTACTTGCCGTGGGTGAGCTGGAAGTTGGAGCCGGCCTGGTCGGCGGAGGGGTTGAGCCAGGCGCCGATGCGCGAGACGCGGTTGCTGCTCGTGGCGACGAGGAACGCCACGCCCAGGGCAGCGACTCCCGCGCCGGCCAGGAAGATCCGCAACGGCGCGCCGACGACGTAGAGGATGCTGGCGACGATCGCGATGACGATCAGCGCCGTTCCGAGATCGTGGCCGGCGAGGATCAGCCCGAGGATGACCAGCGCGACCGGCCCGACGGGGACGAGCAGGTGCTTCCAGTCATGCAGCAGCTTGTGCTTGCGGGCGAGCAGGTCGGCCGACCACACGATGAGAGCGAGCTTTGCGAGCTCGGAGGGCTGCAGGTTCATCCCCCCGGGCAGCGGCAGCCAGTTCTTGTTGCCCAGCACCGAGACGCCGACGACGGGGACCAGCGCCAGCAGCCCAAGACAGCCGATGAGCACCGGGTAGGCGAGCCGACGGTAGGCGGTGGCCGGCAGCCGCATCGCGACCCACAGCACCGGCAGGCCGAGCAGCGTCCAGAGCGCCTGCTTCTGCACGAGGGAGAACGGCGAGCGGTCGCTCTCGAGCAGCTCCACGCTCGAGGCGGACAGCACCATCACCAGGCCGAGGGCCAGCAGCAGCCAGGTGGCGCTGAGGATGAGGTAGTAGCTGGTGAGGGGCCGGTCGAGGCCGCGTAGGAAGCCTCCGACCCGTGCGGGTGCGGCCGCCACCCCCGTCGCGCCGGAGCTCATGCGCCCAGTGCGCGGGCTGCCGCGGCGAAGGCGTCGCCCCGCTCGGCGTAGTTGGCGAACATGTCCATGGAGGCGCACGCGGGTGCGAGCAGCACGGTGTCCCCCGACTGCGCGAGGGTGTGGGCGGCGGCGACGACCTCGGGCATGGCTCCAGTGTCGGTGCGCTCGACCGTCACGACCGGGACATCCGGGGCGTGTCGCGCCAATGCCTGCCGGATGAGGTCGCGGTCACGCCCGAGCAGAACGACGCCGCGCAGCTTGCCCGCCGTCGCCTGCACGAGCTCGTCGAACGTCGCACCCTTCGCCAGTCCCCCCGCGATCCACACCACCGACCCGAACGCCGCCAGCGAGGCCGCCGCCGCGTGCGGGTTGGTGGCCTTGGAGTCGTCGACGTAGCGGACGCCGTCGTGCTCGGCGACCGTCGCGATCCGGTGGGCGCCGGGGTCGGTGGCCCGGAGGCCCGCGGCCACGCTGCCGGTGCGGACGCCAGCCGCGCGGGCCAGCGCGGCGGCGGCCAGCGCGTTGGCGAGGTTGTGGGGCGCGGCCGGGCGGACGTCGCGCACCGTGGCCAGCTCGACGGCCGCCTGCTGCCGCTGGGCGATGAAGGCGCGGTCGGCGAGCACGTCGTCGACGATGCCGACCTGACCAATGCCAGGCAGGCCGAGGGTGAAGCCGATGGCCCGGCAGCCCTCCTGCACGTCGGCCTCGCGCAGCAGCTGCTCGGTCACGTCATCGGCCACGTTGTAGACACCCGCCACCCGCGTGTTGCGGTAGATGCGCCCCTTGTCGGCGGCGTAGTTGGCGAAGCTGCCGTGCCAGTCCAGGTGGTCCTCGGCGATGTTGAGGACGGCGGAAGCCAGCGGGGCGAGCGTGTGGGACCAGTGCAGCTGGAAGCTCGACAGCTCGACAGCGAGGATGTCGGGCGATGCCTCCGCCGTGACGACCTCGATCAGGGGGGTGCCGACGTTGCCGGCCGCCACCGCGTGCCGCCCGTCGGCCCGCAGGATGGAGGCCAGCATCGTCACCGTCGTGGTCTTGCCGTTCGTCCCCGTCAGCGTCAGCCACTCCTGACCCGCGGGACGCATCCGCCACGCCAGCTCGACCTCGCCCCACACGGGGACGTCGAGCGCCTGGGCCGCCATCAGCAGCGGCGTGTCGGGGCGCCAGCCCGGTGAGGTCACGACCAGGTCGAGCCCCTCCGGGAGCTCGGCGACCGCCAGCGGGCCGACGGCGACGCTGGCGCCGAGCTGACGCAGGCGTTCCGCAGCGGCCTGGTGCGCGTCCCCACTGCCTGCATCGACGGCGAGGACCTCCGCGCCCCGCTGGAGCAGGGCGCGCACGACGGGCTCTCCCGACACGCCGATCCCCGTGACGAGCACGCGCGACGACGCCCAGTCCGGCAGGCCCTCCTGCTCCCAGTCACGCACGGCTGATCCACTCCGCGTAGAAGATCGACAGCCCGGCGGCCACGCACAGGCCAGCGATGATCCAGAAGCGGATCACGATCGTGACCTCGCCCCACCCCTTCAGCTCGAAATGGTGCTGCAGTGGCGCCATGCGCAGCACGCGTCGGCCGGTCAGCTTGAAGAAGCCGACCTGAAGGATCACCGAGGCGGTGATGAGGGCGAACAGGCCGCCGAGCAGCACCAGCAGCAGCTCGGTGCGGCTGGTGATGGCGAGGCCGGCCAGCGCGCCACCCAAGGCGAGCGACCCGGTGTCGCCCATGAAGATCTTGGCTGGCGACGCGTTCCACCACAGGAAGCCGAAGCACGCGCCCATGAGGGCCGCGGCGACGACCGCGAGGTCGAGCGGGTCGCGGGTCGAGTAGCAGTGGGAGACCCCGGACCCGCAGGAGTTGCCGAACTGCCACACCCCGATGAGCACGTAGGCGCCCGCCACCATGACGGTGGCGCCGGTGGCCAGGCCGTCGAGGCCGTCGGTGAGGTTCACGCCGTTGCTCGTCGCTGCGATCATCAGGTAGGCCCAGATGAGGAACAGCACGAAGCCGGCGGCCGCCCCCGCGGCGGCGAGATCGAGGCCGGTGTCGCGCAGGAACGAGATGTGCGTCGAGGCCGGCCGCAGACCGGTGCTGTCGGGGAACTCGCGGGCCAGCGCGGCGAAGACCAGCGCGACCAGCGACTGCCCGGCCAGCTTCGCCTTGGCGCGCAGGCCCAGGCTGCGCTGCTTCGCGACCTTGATGAAGTCGTCAAGAAAACCGACCAGGCCCAAGCCGGTCATCAGGAAGAGGACGAGCAGCCCGGAGGCCGTCGGCGGGCGCTGCGTGAAGACGTGCGCGAGCAGGTAGGCCACCAGCGTGGCCAGGATGATGACGGTGCCGCCCATCGTGGGCGTGCCGCGCTTGGTGTGGTGCGAGGTGGGCCCGTCGTCGCGGATCAGCTGGCCGTAGCCGCGGCGCACGAGCACGCGGATCGCGGCGGGCGTGCCGAACAGCGAAGCCAGCAGCGCGACACCGCCGGCGATCAGGACGAGCCTCACGCCGGCACCTCCACGGTGAGAGCGTCGGCGACGCGCCACAGCGCTACGGCGTTCGAGGCCTTGACGAGCACCACATCACCGGGCTCGACCTGCTCGCGCAGCAGCGCGATCGCCTCGTCCACGTCCGGCACCCACACCGACTCGTTGTCCCACGAGCCCTCGAGGCTCGCGCCGAGGTGCAGGGGTCGGGCGCCCTCCCCGACGGCGACCACCTTCGCGACGTTGAGCCGCACCGCCAGCCGGCCCACCGCGTCGTGCTCGGCCACCGCAGCCTCCCCGAGCTCCCGCATCTCTCCGAGCACCGCCCAGGTACGCCGGCCCTCCCCGATCGCCACCAGCGCCTTGAGCGCGGCACGCATCGACTCGGGGTTGGCGTTGTAGGCGTCGTCGATGACGACGAGGCCGTCCTGGCGCCGTCGGACATCCATGCGGTGCGCGCTCTGCGCCCGCGCCTGTGACAGCGCGACGGCGACGTCGGCAGGGGACATGCCGGCGTCGAGAGCGAAGGCGGCGACCGCGAGTGCATTGCTCACGTGGTGCTCACCGTGCAGCTGCAGCTGCACCGGATGTCGCTCGCCCGCCGCCTCCAGCACGAACGACGCCCGCCCGTCCCCGTCCGTCGCCACGTCGACCGCGCGCACGTCCGCGCGCGAGGTCAGCCCCACCCGGACCACACGCGCGCTGGTGCGCGGCGCCATCTCCCGGACGTACTCGTCGTCGTCGTTGAGCACCGCCAGGCCCTCGGCCGGCAGCGCCTCGAGGATCTCCCCCTTGGTCTGGGCGATCGCCGCACGCGAGCCGAACTCCCCCACGTGGGCGCTGCCGACGTTGAGCACCGTGGAACGGTAGGGCCGGGCGATGCGGCACAGGTAGGCGATGTGTCCCAGTCCGCGCGCCCCCATCTCGAGCACGAGGTGACGGGTGTCGGTGTCGCACGACAGGACCGTGAGCGGCAGGCCGATCTCGGTGTTGAACGACCCGGGCGGCGCGACCGTCGGGCCCAGCCGCGACAGCACCTGGGCGAGGAGGTCCTTCGTGCTGGTCTTGCCCGAGCTGCCGGTGATGGCCGACACCTCGACGTCCGGCAGCCGGCCCAGGACCGCGGTCGCGAGGGCGCCGAGGGCTTCGACCACATCAGAGACGACGACGCACGGCACGCCCTCGACCTCGCGGGTCGTCAGCGCGGCTACGGCGCCCGAGGCGACGGCACCGGCAGCGAAGTCGTGCCCGTCGACGTGCTCGCCGGTCACCGCGACGAACAGAGATCCCGGCGCGACGCGTCGCGAGTCGACCACGACGGGTCCACTCACGACGCTCCCCTGTGCGACGGGTGCCGTGAGGCGACCGCCGGTGGCGGCGGCTACCTCCGACAGAGACAGGGGAATCACAAGGCCTCCTCAGGCGTGCTGGACGTGCTGGACGGACGAGCCTCGACGAGCTCCTCGAGTGCGAGGCCGAGTTCGACGCGGTCGTCGAAGGGGTGGACGACTCCGGCGATCTCCTGACCCTGCTCATGGCCCTTGCCGAGGACGGCCACGACGTCGCCGGCGCGGGCCAGCGCGACCGCTCGCCGGATCGCATCGGCCCGGCGCGCCACGTCCTCGACCCGGGCGCCGGCGACGCGGCCGGCGCCGGCCAGGACAGCACGGCGGATCGCCTCGGGGTCCTCGGACCGGGGGTTGTCGTTGGTCACGACGAGGATGTCGCTCGCGGCGGCGGCGAGCTCGCCCATGACAGGACGCTTGGCCGCGTCGCGGTCCCCGCCGCATCCCAGGACCGTGATCACCTGCCCGTCGACCTGCTCGCGCAGGGTCTCCAGGGCGGTCCGGACGGCCTCGGGAGTGTGGGCGAAGTCCACGACGGCGAGGAACGGCTGACCGCGGTCGACGCGCTCCATCCGCCCAGGGACGACGGCCTGCGACACGCCGGCGGCAGCGAGGTCCAGGTCGAGTCCCAGGAGGTCGGCGGCGGCCAGCGCCAGCGCCGCGTTGGCCAGGTTGAACCGCCCCGGCAACTGCAGCTTGATGGAGACCTCCCGGGACGGCGCGCCATCAGTGCGCTCGCGCCACCTGACAGTGGCCCGCGACGGCCCGGTCGGCTCGACGACGACGTCGGCGCTGCTCGCGGCACCGCTGCCCCCGGTGGCGACGGTGACCACCGGGACGGACGACTGACGCGCCAGGCGGCGGCCCCAGTCGTCGTCGATGCACACCACGCCGCGGCGGGAACGCTCGGGAGTGAACAGCGACGCCTTCGCCGCGAAGTAGGACTCCATGTCGTGGTGGAAGTCGAGGTGGTCCTGGGAGAGGTTGGTGAAGACGGCAACGTCGACCACGAGCCCGTCGACGCGACCCAGCACCAACGCGTGGCTGGATACCTCCATCGCCACGGCGTCAGTACCGGCCTCGACCATGACCGCGAGCAGCGCCTGCAGGTCAGGCGCCTCGGGAGTGGTCCGGGCGCTCGGAAGGCGGCGGGGACCCTCGGGGGTGAGCAGGCGCGCCTCGATCGTCCCGATCAGACCTGTGCGCAGGCCGGTCGCGCGCAGCGCCGCCTCCGCCAGGTAGCTCACGGTCGTCTTGCCGTTGGTGCCGGTCACCCCGACGGTGCGTACCTGTGTGGCGGGCTCGCCGTAGATCGCGGCTGCGACGCGGCCGAGCTGTCCCCGGGGGTCATCGACGATGAGCGACGGGAGACCTGCGGCGCGTTCCGCACCGGCGGCGTCGGTCAGGACGGCCACCGCGCCCGCCGCCCGGGCTGCCTCACAGAACTCAGCCCCGTGGGCGCGCGAGCCCGGCAGCGCCGCGTAGAGGTCCCCGGGCTGCACCGCCCGCGAGTCGAGGGTGACCCCGGTGAGCACGGTCGCGGCGTCGTTCGAGAGGGGCGTGTGGCCACCGAGGGACGGCGGGCTGAGGGGTGTGCTCAGCAGCGTGGAGAGCTCCCCGAGCGTCAGCCCCGGCGGATGGTGCGGGCGCAGGGGCGGTGACGGGGACGACGACACGGACGGCAAGGCTATCCGCCGCCTACCAGCGGATGGGCACGTCCGGGGCGGGCGCTCCCGTCGGTGGAATGTCCTGACTCTGCAGGACAAAGGCCAGGACCTGGTGGAAGACCGGGCCGCAGGTCGATCCGCCGCCGCTGCCTGACTGCGGGTCCTGCAGCGTGCACGCCACGACGATCTTGTGACTGCTGGGACTGGCGTCCGCCGGCGCGAAGCCGATGAAGGACATCGTGTAGCCGCGGTAGCACCCACACGACGGGTCGTAGCGCTGGGCCGTCCCCGTCTTGCCGGCGACGTTGTAGCCGGTGATGGCCGCTGAGGGCGCCGTCCCTCCAGGGAGGATGACGGCCTGCATCATCTTGGTGACCTCGTCGGCGGTGTGCTGGCTGACGATCCGCGTCTTGGTCGGCGCCGCCGAGGGGACGAACGTGCCGTCAGGCGTGGTCGTCCCAGCGATCACGCTGGGTGCCACGCGGACGCCGCCGTTGGCGATGGTCGCGACGACGCTCGCCATCTGCACCGTGTTGACGCTGTAGCCCTGACCGAAGGTGACCGTGTACCGCTTGGTCCCCGACCAGCTCGCCTTGGGCGGCAGCAACCCGCTGGTCGCGCCGGGGAACTGCGGCCCGAGCGACTGGCCGACGCCGAACTTGGCCAGCCAGTCGTGCATCTGGGTCAGGTCGCCCATGCGCTCGGCGGCCAGGATCGTGCCGATGTTGCTCGACCGCGCGATCGTGCCGGCGTAGGTGAGGTGCTCGGTCCCGTGCTCCTCGAAGTCCTTGAACGACTTGCCGGCGCGCGCGAGACGGTTGGGCACCGTCAGCTTGGTGTCGAGGGAGATCAGCCCCTGCTCGAGCAGGGCCGAGGCTGTGATCAGCTTGCCGGTGCTTCCCGGCTCGTAGGCCTCCGCCAGGGCGGGGTCTCCGATCGCGTCCGGCGTCTTGCTCGGGTCGTTCGCGTCGTAGGTCGGAGTCGTGGCGAGCGCGAGGAGTCGGCCGGTGGCAGCGTCCATGACGACGACAGTGCCGTTCTTGGCCTTGACCGCCGCGACCTCCTTGGCGATCTGCTGCTGCGCGAACCACTGGATGTCGCGGTCCAGCGTCAGCCGCAGGCCGTCGCCGGGCACCGCGGCGACGGTGCCGGGACCCTGGGTCATCACGCTGCGGCCGCCGGCGGCCTCGTAGGTCACCTTGCCGTCCCGGCCGGCGAGGGTCTTGTCGTAGCTGTGCTCGAGGCCCTCGAGTCCGCTGCCGTCCGCACCGACGAAGCCGATGAGGTTCGCCGCCAGCGTCCCTTCCGGGTACACGCGCTTGCTGGTCTTCTCGCTGAAGATGCCGGCGACGTGGAGCCCGTCGACCTTGCGCCAGAGCTCGGGGGTGATCTGCTTGGCGAGGTAGACGAAGCGCTTGCTGCCTGTCAGCTTGGCCTGCACGTCGGCGACTGTCATCCCGAGGACCGGCGCGAGCTTCGCGGCACTCGTGGCGGCCTTCGCCGAGGTGATCGTCTGGTCGGCGGTGACGTTGATGGCAGCGACGGTGGTCGCGAGCGGCGCTCCCGACGCGTCGGTGATCGTGCCCCGAACGGCGGGGACCGTGACGGTCGTCGTCGTCGTCGCCTCGGCCGCATACACCGAGGCCGAGATCCCCTGCAGCTGCACGAGCCGGCCTACGAAGACGAGCAGCAGGACCAGCGTCGCGCCGAGGGCAATGCGCAGCCGACGGCCGCTGTCGGCCAGGGTGAGCTTCCGCCGAGCGGCCGGGCGCCGTGGCGGCCGCGCCGGGGGGCGGCTGGTGGACCCGAGGCGGGGTGCGGCGCCGGCCCGCTCTCCGGGTCGCCGCTGACCGCTGGACCGTCGCTCGGCTCCGTCCCGCCCTGACGCGGCACCACGCGGCGCGCCGTCGGAGGTGGACCGAGGCATCCGGCGCTCACGCTGCCCTGCACCGGAGCCGCGCTGCGGTTCGCGCGGAGCGTCGCGGGTCTCACGGAGCGCCTTTGGCCCGTGGCTCGAGCGGGCGCCTTGGCCGGTGCCCTGGCTCCCACTCGGTCGCCGCTGCGCTGGTCGGCGAGGCGGCGACGTCATGCTCGAATTGTCAGGGGAAGAGCGGCTTCCGTGGTGGATGCCGCGACTGTCGGCGCGTCCGGGCGGCCCATCACCGCGAGGCGGTTCCGTTGGCCGGAGTTGCCGCCTTCGCCGTTGCGTCGGCTCTCGCCGTTGTGTCGGCCTTCGCGGTTGTCTTCGCCTTCGCCGTTGTCTTGCCTGCGGGTGCTGTGCCGGGCTCGGGTGCCGGGGCCACCCCGGGCGTCGGCGAGCCGAGCACGCGGCCGTCAGAGAGCCGGATGAACGCAGGGTTGGGGTTGGGCACCATGCCCAACGCCGACGCCCGGGCCGCGAGGTGCGCGGGGGCAGCCTCCACGTCGAGTCGCTGGTCGAGGGCCTGCACCTGATCGGTCAGCACGGTGTTGGTGTGCTTGAGGTGGCTGAGCGTGAGCGCGTCCGCGGCCAGGGCGATGTTCAGTCGCAGCAAGCCCAGGAGACCACCGGTCAGCACCGCCACCACCAGGAGCACGAACGGCGCCCGCGCGGCCCGGTCGGCTCCGCCGGGAAGCACCCGCAGGCGCTCACGCCCGCCCTGTGCCGGAAGGCTGCGCCGAGGATCCCCCGCCGCGACCCGGGCCGTCACAGGCGATGCGGCGCGGACAGGGCGTGCTGCCAGGGGCGAGGTGGCGCTCACGCGGCCTCCCTAATCTTCTCGGCCGCGCGCAGCCGGGCAGAGGCCGCGCGAGGGTTGTCTGAGATCTCGATGTCGGTGGGCGTCTCCGCGCCGCGCGTGAGCAGTCGCAACCACGGCTGCGCGTCGTCAGGCACGACGGGGAGCCCTTCGGGAGCCCGGGTGCGGGCGCCCTCCGCGAGCGCGCGCTTCACGATGCGGTCCTCAAGCGACTGATAGGACATGACGGCGATGCGTCCGCCTACCGACAGGACCGAGAGCGCCGCAGGGATCGCGGCCTCGAGGGCCTGCAGCTCGCGGTTGACCTCGATGCGCAGCGCCTGAAAGGTGCGCTTCGCTGGATGACCGCCGGTACGTCGCGTGGCTGCCGGCACCGCTTCGCGCACGAGCTCGGCCAGAGGGGCGGTCGTCGTCAACGGCTGCCGCGCGCGGGCTGCGACGATGCGGGCGGCGATGCGCTGCGCGAACCGCTCCTCGCCGTACTCCCGCAGCACCCGCGCCAGCTCGGCGACGGAGTATGTGTTGACGACAGCGGCCGCCGTCAACTCGTCGTCGGGATTCATGCGCATGTCCAGGGGCGCGTCCTGCGCGTAGGCGAAGCCCCGCTCAGCCTCATCGAGCTGCATCGAGCTCACACCGAGGTCGAAGAGCACCGCCGCCACAGGTGCCAGCCCGAGTCGCTCAGCGATGTCTGCGATCTCGTCGTAGACGCTGTGCACGAGCAGGACCCGATCGCCGAACGGCGCCAGCCGCTCGGCGGCCAGACGCAGGGCTGCGGGATCGCGGTCGAGCCCGAGCAGGCGCAGACCGGGAAAGCGCTGCAGGAACGCCTCGCTGTGCCCACCCAGCCCCAGCGTCGCGTCCACGAGCACCGCACCGTCCTGCGAGAGCGACGGCGCGAGCAGCTCCACGCAGCGCTCCAACAGCACGGGGACGTGCCGCGGAGTGGACATCGGCTCGGCTCCTTCAGCGCTAGGCGGCGGGTCAAGCGGGCGGGTGGAGCGGGCGGGACGAGCGAGTGGGACGAGCGGGCGGGACGAGCGAGTGGGCGATGACACCGCGGAAGCGGTCCCGTCCGGTCTGGTCTCCAACCGCCCGCCGGGGGCGAGGAGCTGGCACCGGGGAAGGGATGTCAGCTCATCGAGCGGATCTGGCGTGCTCTGCCGCCGGGGAAGTGACGTCAGAGCGGGCGGCGGGTGGAGACCACATCGGGCGGGGGCTCGCAGCCGGGGGCGTGCATCGCGCAGGTAGTGCAGGTCACGCGCTGCCGGCCGCGGCTAGATCAGACCGGGCAACACCTCCTCGGACATCTCCGCGAAGCCCTGCTCCTGCTCGGACAGGTAGCGCTCCCAGGTGGCCGCGTCCCACACCTCGAGCCGGGCTCCTGCACCGATCACGGTGATCTCTCGCTCGAGGCCCGCGTAGGTGCGCAGCATCGGCGGGACCGTGACGCGGCCCTGCTTGTCGGGAACCTCGTCCGAGGCACCGGAGAGGAAGACGCGCATGTAGTCGCGGGCCGCCTTGCTCGTCACGGGCGCCTGACGCATGACGTCGGTCAGCCGCGTGAACTCGTCCATCGGGAAGACGTAGAGGCAGCGCTCCTGCCCACGCGTCACCACGAGACCCTCCGCGAGCTGGTCGCGGAACTTGGCCGGCAGGACGAAGCGGCCCTTGTCGTCGAGGCGCGGTGAGTGCGTGCCGACGAAGAGCGCCACTGCCCCACCTCCTTCACCCCGCCACCCCCGCGCATGCGACCGGTCCCTCCACTGCGCTCCACACTACTCCAATTCCCTCCACCAGAGGGTCTTTCCGCTCCCTTTTCTGCTCCGATTCGGCGTCGTGCGGGCGGCGCCCCACGGCCCCGCCCGCTGCAGATGTCGTTTGCGCCCTGTGCACGGACCGCGACGCATGTGAGACTGAGGAATGACGCCCACGGCCGACGAGGGTCAGCCGGCGACGAGGAGGACTCCGTGACGCTGACCGCGCCGCCCGAGGGCGCCGACGCATGGGATGCTGCGGCAGCGCCGTTCGGCGAGGTGTCGTTCGACGAGGTGCTGTCGGTGACAGCCCGTGTGCGCGATGCGATGCAGCAGGTCATCGAGGGCAAGGGCGAGGTGGTCTCCGTCGCGCTGACGGTGCTGCTGGCCGAAGGGCACCTGCTCATCGAGGATGTGCCGGGCGTCGGCAAGACCATGCTGGCCAAGTCACTGGCCCGTGCCATCGACGGCTCGGTCCGACGCATCCAGTTCACGCCCGACCTGCTCCCCAGCGACGTGACGGGCGTCAGCGTCTACAACCAGGAACGTCGCGAGTTCGAGTTCAAGCCGGGAGCGATCTTCGCCAACATCGTCGTGGGCGACGAGATCAACCGCGCCTCGCCGAAGACACAGTCAGCGCTGCTCGAGTGCATGGAGGAGCGCCAGGTCACCGTCGACGGCGAGACCTACCGCCTCGAGCCGCCCTTCCTCGTGGTCGCGACTCAGAACCCGATCGAGATGGAGGGCACCTACCCTCTCCCCGAGGCGCAGCGTGACCGGTTCATGGCCCGGGTGTCCATGGGCTACCCCTCGACCGACGCCGAGCTCGCCATGCTCGACTCGCACGGTGCCGTCTCGCCCCTGGACGACCTCGAGCCCGTCGCCACCGCGACCGAGATCGCCCGAGCCATCGCCGCGGTACGCACCGTCCACGTCAGCGATGAGGTCCGTCGCTACGCCGTCGATCTCGCGACAGCGACCCGCACGAGCCCCGAGCTGCGCCTCGGCGCCTCTCCCCGAGCCACGCTGCAGCTGGTCCGAGCCGGGCGCGCCCGCGCCGCTCTCGCAGGACGCGACTACGTGCTTCCCGACGATCTGCAGCAGCTGGCGGTGTCCGTGCTGGCGCACCGGCTGCTGCCGACCGCCGAGGCGCAAATCAGCCGTCGCAGCACCGTCGAGATCGTCGCCGATCTCGTCGAGCGCGTGCCCCTTCCCCGGCCCGATGCCCAGCGGGCGGGTCGGGGACGGCTCGCCGGCTGAGGCGACACCATGAGACAGGCCCTCGGCGGCCTCACCACCCGCGGGCGCGGTCTGCTGGTCCTCGGGCTCGTCACCACCGTCCTCGCCCTGCTCGGCGAGCAGCGCGACGTGATGCGGGTGGGCGTGCTGCTGGCCGCGCTTCCGCTAGCCGCGGCCTGGCTCGTCGGCAGGACCCGCTACCGCCTCTCCTGCCGCCGTCGACTCGAGCCCGCCCGCGTGGCAGCCGGCGACCGCGCCCAGGTGCTCGTACAGCTGGAGAACCTCTCCCGGCTGCCCACCGGTCTGCTGCTCGTCGAGGACGGTGTCCCCTACGTGCTCGGCGCACGGCCACGGTTCGTCCTCGACCGCATCTCCTCGCACAGCCGCCGCCAGCTCTCCTACGAGGTGCGCTCCGAGCTGCGCGGGCGGTTCGCCGTTGGACCCGTCGGTTTGCGGGTGACCGACCCCTTCGGGCTGTGCGAGCTCGCTCGCACCTTCACGGCTCGGGACACCCTGGTCGTGACGCCACGCATCGAGACCCTTCCCTATGTCCCCCTCGGCGGCGAGTGGTCCGGCAGCGGGGAGAGCCGGTCACGCTCGGTCGCCTCCGCCGGCGAGGACGACGCCGCCACCCGGGAGTACCGGCAGGGCGATGACCTGCGTCGGGTGCACTGGCGGGCGACCGCACGCAAGGGCGACCTCATGGTGCGCCGCGAGGAGCAGCCGTGGCAGACCCACGCCACGGTGCTGCTCGACGGGCGCAAGCTCGCCCACCACGGCGAGGGCCCCGCCTCCTCGTTCGAGTGGGCCCTGTCGGCGGCGGGCTCCATCGCCCTGCACCTCATGCGCCGGGGTTACGTCGTCACGACGTTGACCGAGACCGGCGAGTCGCTCGCGGAGACGGCCGCGTCGCGCCTGCCGACCGACGGCCAGGGCGTCCTGCTCGACGCGCTCGCCGTCCTCGACACCACGGGTACGGCGCGACTCGACGGCGCCCTCGCCGCGCTGCGCCGGCGAGGCACCGATGGCCTGGTCGTCGCGGTGCTCGGCAGCGTCGACGCCGACACGGTCGCCGCTCTCAGCCGCGTCCGACACGGCGGCGGTGCGGCCGTCGCCGTGCTGCTCGACACCCCGGCCTGGTCGCGCGCTGGCAAGCCGGCCGTCGTCGCCGCGCACGCGGCCGCGTTGCGTGCGACGGGATGGCGCGTGCTGCCCGTCGAGCCCGGCGACCGCCTCGCCTCGCTGTGGCCGTGGGCGGCGCGCGGAGCCGAGCCGCTGCCGGTGGGTGCGCTGCGGTCGGCGGCGGTCGCGCCATGACGACCTCGACGAAGCAGACCCTGGTCGCGGGAGCAGCCACCGTGCTGGCGGCCTGGAGCCTGACGGCCCTGTTCGTGTCCATGGGCTGGTTCTGGCGAGCCGCGCTCGCGGCCGCCGTCGTCGCCGGCGCGGGTCTCGGCGCTCGCGCGCTGCGCGCGCCACGACTGCTCGTCCCCGTCGCCCAGCTCGTGGCCCTGCTGCTCTACCTGACGCTCAGTTTCGTGTCCGCAACCGCCTACGTCGCGGTCCTGCCCAGCCCGGCGGCGATCGCCGCCGTCGGAGAGCTCATCCGGCAGGCCAACGACACGATCGTCACCCAGGCCGCGCCCATCGCGCCCACGCCGGGCGTGCTGCTCTTGGCGACGGCGGGAGTGGGAGCCATCGCCGTTCTGGTCGACGCCCTTGCCGTGGGGTGGCGCCGTCCGGCGCTGGCGGGGCTGCCGCTCGTCGCGCTCTATGTCGTGCCCATCACCACGGTGCCGACCGGGGTGCCGTGGTGGTCCTTCCTCCTGGCCGCCGTCGGCTGGCTGGCGGTGTTGCTCGTCGACTCCGAGGATCGCGTGACGCGCTGGGGACGCCGGACGCGCCGCACCGGGGGGCGAGCCGGCGGTCTGCTCGAGCGGGTCGACGCCGCCTATCTGCTGCGCCCCGCGCGACGGCTGGGGCTAGGCGCGGTCGCGCTCGCGGTCGTGGTCCCGGTCATCGCGCCGTCCATCGGCGACGGCGCGCTGCCGTGGAGCACGGGAATCGGCAACGGCGCCGGGCACGGGACGAGCCGGGTCACGATCGTCAATCCGATCCTCGATCTGCGCAAGGACCTCAACCAGCGGGCCAGCAATGAGCTGTTGCGCTTCACCACGACCGCCGACGCTCCGCCCTATATCCGGGTGGTGACGCTAGACAACTTCAGCGGCACCACCTGGTCGCCGACCGCGCTGCACGTGCCCAACAGCCACGACGTCAACGACGGACTGCCGATTCCGCCCGGGCTCGCCGCCGACGTCGCGCGCACGACGGTCACCACGCAGATCAGCATCACCGACTACAACGACTCCTGGCTGCCCCTGCCCTACCCCGCGTCCCACGTCTCCGTCCCGGGGTTGTGGCTGTGGGACGGCACGACGTTCAACGTGTTCAGTACGCAGCGCAAGACGTCCGGCCTGGACTACCGGGTCGAGAGCCTGCAGCTGCAGCCCACCGTCGCGCAGCTCAAGGCGGCCGGGCAGCCGACCGCCGACGTCACCAATGACTTGGCGCTGCCCGTCGACCTTCCCGTGAGCGTGCGGCAGACAGCCGCGAAGGTCGCTGGTGAGGGCAGCCGCTACGAGCAGGCCCTCCGGTTGCAGAACTGGCTCAGGCAGTTCCGCTACGACACCACGGCTCCTGACGGCAACGGCAGCGACGCCATCGCTGCCTTCCTCGAGCGGGGCAGCGGCTTCTGCGTGCACTTCGCCTCCGCCATGGCGGTCATGGCGCGCAGCCAGGGCATCCCGGCGCGGGTGAGTGTCGGCTTCCTGCCCACTACCCAGGACGACAAGGGCGAGTGGGTGATCCGGGCCCAGGACGCGCACGCGTGGCCGGAGTTGTACTTCGAGGGGCTGGGGTGGATCCGCTTCGAGCCCACACCTGCCGCCCGCACAGGCGCCCCACCGGCCTATGCGCCAGCCGCCGACACCGGCGGCGCGGTGGCGGTGCCCACCTTTCCCGGCGCCTCGGCTCCGGTCGGCGGGACAGCTCCCGGCCAAGCCGGCGGTCAGGTGCCCAAGGGGGCTGAGCCCCTCGAAGGCGCCTCCCGATCCCCGGGGACCGCCGCTGGCACCGACACCGGCTTCGCTCTACCGCACATCGGCCCGTGGGTGTGGGTTGTCCTCGCTCTGCTCGCCCTCGGGTGCGTTCCAGCCCTCTGGCGCTCGCGGGTGCGCGCCCGCAGGCTGAGGCGGGGTACCGATGACGCGGCCTGGGCGCGGGCGGTCTGGGAGGAGCTGCGGGCCAGCGCCATCGACCTGCGCTACCACTGGAGCGACACCCTCACGCCGCGTGCGATCGCCTCCGCCATGTTCCGGCACGGTTTCCTCGGAGCAGAGGCACGCGAGGCCCTCGAGCGCCTCGCCGCTACCGCGGAGCGGGCCCACTACGCGCGCAGCGTGGGCCAGGTGGGCGACCTGGAGGCGGATCTCCGCCTCGTCAGGTCCCGCCTCGCCGCTCGCCGCTCGCGTCGCACCCGGGTGCGAGCTGCTCTGGCCGCACCCACGCTGCGTGACGAGTGGCAGAACCTGCGCGCGGATCTCGCCGAGGCCGCGGGCCGGCGACGGGGGCCGGGCAAGGCGGTGGCCGAATCCCCGGCCGGCGTCGAGCTCGGACGTGGGTCGGAGTCGCTCGAGCGAGCAGCGTCCTCTCGGTCGCGGGACGAAGGGCGGTCGCGGCAGTGACCGGAGCCGACGGCTGGCAGCAGACGCTCGCCGACGGCAGCGTCGTTCAGCTCGTTGCTCGTGCGCTCACCGAGGCCGAGGCGCAGGAGGTGCGCACGTGGCGCTACCCGCCGCCGTTCGACCTCTATGACTGGGGCGGCGAGGAGGATGACAGCCTCGAGGTGTACCTCCGGCATGAGGCCGAGGGCTGGGGCTACTACCCGGTCGTCGAGCAGCAGGAGGACGGGGTCTCCTTGATCGGCTTCGTGTGCTTCGGTGCGGAGGCGCGGGTGCGGGGCCAGCGGGTGCGCGAGGAGGCTGTCGACGTGGGCGCCGGAGTGGCTCCGGAGCGGGTGAGCCGCGGGGTCATGACCGCGATGCTGCCCCTGGCGCTCGCCCTCGCGGCCGACCAGTGGCCCTCGGCACAGGTCGCGCGGGCGGCGGTGGCGGCGTTCAACGAGCGATCACTGCGGCTCTGCGAGCGGGCGGGATTTGTGCAGACCGGAGTGGTGACCGGCGCGGAGGGACGCGCCTTTGTCGAGCTCGAGCGGCCGCTGCGCTAGGCGGCAGGGGCTTCCCCCTGCCCTCTGGCCGCCCCCTGGCTGCCCTCTGGCCGCCTCGAGCCACTTGGGCCCTTGCCCTGCTTGCTCTTGCTCTGCTTGACCTGGTTGCTCTGCTTGCCCTGCTTGCTCTGGACTACCGCTCGCGGCGGCGACGCTCCCAACGGTCCTCGAGGCGCTGCATGAATGTGCCCGAGGACGTGGAGCGCTTGCTGCGCGGCTTGCGTCCGGCGGTGCGCCCCCGCTCGAGACCCGGAAGCCCGCGAAGCTGGCCTCCCCCTGGCCCGGCCACCGGCGGCGGCAGCGTCGCCTCGCCGGTGGTCATGCCACGCCACGCGGTGATCGCAAGGAAGGCCGTCGCGAGCATCACGACGAAGCCGAGGATGCTCACCGCAAGCTTCTGGGTGATCAGACCAGTCATGAGCAGGACGATGCCGAGCAGGAAGCCAGCCGCTGCCAGGACTGCGCGGCGTCGGTAGCGGACGCGCAGAGTGCGGCCGCGCAGAGACGCAGCGAACTTCGGGTCCTCGGCGTAGAGGGCCCGCTCCATCTGCTCGAGCAGTCGTTGCTCGTGCTCGGAGAGCGGCACGTCGGCCTCCTACCAGCCTTCCGGGCCGCTGAAGCGGACCCGACGTATCAACCAAGGATAAGCGCGGCCCGACCGCTGTGACACCCCGAGGTGGAACAACGAGGGCGGCGCTGCTCTGCACCGTCGAGGTCGGAAGTGCTCGAGCCCGCGCGGGCACCTCGCGACTGGACGCTTGGTTCCCGTGCAGAGGCGCGGCCACACGTCGAGCAGGAGGCCGGACGGCACGAGCTCGCCGGCCGCTCGGGGCCTCAGTCGTCGTCCACGGAGCGTGAGGCAGGACCCCTCACCGGCGATGCCGCGCCCTGCCCGCTTCGGGCGCGGACGGCTGGCGGTGGCCCCGGTCGCACGAGTGCAGCAGGGCGCACGGCACCGTCGCCGAAGCGCGCCGCGGCCTTGTCGCGCGCCAGTTCTGCCTCTCGCCACCCGCGCTCTCGCTCGCCCAGCAGCAGCTGCCGGGGAGCAGCGTCAGCCTCGACGAGACTCTCGACCCGAACGCCGACGAGGCGGATCCGTGCGCGATCGAGGTGCAGGGCGTCGTAAAGCGCGCAGGCGGTGGCGTAGACCTCTCGACCGACGTCGGTGGCGTCGCTGAGAGTCCGGCTGCGAGTGATCGTGGTGAAGTCGGCGAACCTGACCTTGATCGAGACCGTTCGGCCTTTCGCTCCAGCGTGGCGCAGCCGGGCCGCCGTACGCTCCGCGAGGCTGAGCAGCTGGCGCCGAATGACCTCGGGCGAGTCGACGTCGCGCGCGAAGGTGTGCTCCGCTCCGATGGAGCGATCGGGCTCGCTGGCGATCACCTTCCGCTCGTCGCGGCCCCAGGCCAGCGCGTGCAGCGAGGCGCCGGCTGCGGCACCGAGGGCGCGGCGCAGCGTCGAGACGGGGGTGTGCGCGATGTCACCGACCGTGCGCAGACCGAGACGCTGCAGGATCTCCTCCGTCTTGTCGCCGACCCCCCACAGCGCACCGACCGGCAGGGGGTGGAGGAAGGCGACGGTCTCCTCGGGAGGGACGACGAGCATGCCGTCAGGCTTGGCGACAGTCGTGGCGAGCTTGGCGACGAACTTGGTTGCAGCGATGCCGACGGAGCAGGTGATTCCCTGCTCGTCAGCGACTCGGTCACGCAACAGTTGGCCGATGACCGCAGGGGGGCCGAGTCGTCGCACAGCGCCGGAGATGTCGAGAAACGCCTCGTCCAGCGACAGCGGCTCCACCAGCGGAGTGACGGAGCGGAAGATCTCCATCACACCGGCGCTGACCTCGGAGTAGAGCTCGTGCCGCGGCTCGATCACGACCGCCGCAGGAGCAAGCCGGCGAGCGCGGCTCATCGGCATGGCGCTGGCGACACCGAGGCGGCGTGCCTCGTAGGTGGCCGACAGCACGACACCGCGGGCTCCTGCCGACCCGACGATGGCGGGCAGTCCCCGCAGGTCCGGTCGCTCTCGCAGCTCCACGGAGGCGTAGAAGGCATCCATGTCGACGTGGGCGATGCCGCAGCCCTCGGCCCTTGTCGTCGCGTCGGAGCTGGCGGGACGCTCGACACCGATCGGCTTGCGGCTCATCGGGGCCGACCGCACAGGGTGAGACCGCACCGCCTCGCGGGAGGGAGGAAGAGCCGAGAGGCAGGCAGCAGCGGCCGGTCAGCCGGCAGGAGCAGTCGCAACCGCGAGGACGTGCAACGAGCCGGCGAGCTGGGTGAAGGCCGGGTCGTCCGAGAGCGCACGCTCGAGCTCGAGCAGCTCGCGCGGAGCCCGTGAGTCGGCATCGACCAGGGCGCCCGGCACCAGGTCCACGAGGACTCGCACCCCGTGGACAGAGACGACATCGAGGCCCGCCGCGGAGAGCAGCTGCTGGACGTGCTCGGCGTCGAACCGGCGCGGCAGCGGGTCTCCATGCCCCCATCGTCCGTCATCGCTGGCCAGCGCAGTCCGCGCTTCGGTGAACTGCCCGGCGAGTGCGCGGGCCACCACAGCGGCATTGCGCTGGGCCACCACAAAGGAGGCGAGACCGCCGGGACGCAGGAGGCTGCGGATGCCCGCCATGGCCTCAGCCACGGCTTGGTCATCGTCGAGGTGCTCGAGGACGCCATGGCACAGCACGACGTCCGCTGAGCCTTCGTCGAGCACCGACAGCAGATCAGTGGCGTCGCCCTGCACCGCTCGCACCGAGCCGACGGGCTGCTCGGCCACACGGCGGTCGAGCGCGGCGAGAGCATCGGGGCTCGGGTCGACAACGGTGACGTCATGCCCCTGCGCCGCAAGGGGGATCGCGAAGCCGCCCGTGCCGCCGCCCACGTCCACGACTGCGAGCCGGGACCCGGGGGCTGGGTGATGGCCGCCGAGCGCCTCCTGCAGCGCCTCCCACACGACCGCGGCGCGGACAGCAGCGGCTCCGACCGGTGGGTCGAGGCGAGGGAGCGGCACGAGGGCAACCTTAGCCACCAGCGTCTCGGCCGCCGGTGTATCAGCCGCCGATGCTTCCGCCGCACGCGCATCTCAGCGCCCATCTCAGTGCCCATCTCTCAGTGCCCATCTCTCAGTGCCCTGCACTTCCGGGGCTGGCGTGCCACAGCTTGCGTGGAGCGGTGGCCGGGGTGTCGAGGTCAGCCAGGTCCACGGCCTGAGCGAGGGCGGCGGCGTGAGAGGCCGGCTCCCCTGCCGGCTTGATGTCGGCGTACGGCGACTGCCGGAAGCCGCTGGGATGGACGAGGACACGCCGGGAGGGCCCCATGCCGCCGGCGCGGGAACGTCCGTCGCCGGTAGCCGCAGCCGCTGGCGCTGGCGCCACAGGTTGTCCCTCCCCCGGTCGCGGGGGCGCCCAGGGCGACCCGTAGGAGAAAGGCTGCGCACCAGCCGGCGGAGCGCTGATCGCAACCGGGTTGACGATGGCGTCACTCCCCAACGGCGCAGACATCACCGGGCGAGTCGACCTGCTCTCGGCGGCTCCTAGCACGGCTGCCTCGGAGAAGTCGCCCGTGGCCGTCGCCAGCAGGTTGACAGCCGCGTCCACTCCGCCTTGCTGGTAGGCGGCATGCACGGTGGGCAGCTCCCAGGCGCCGGTCGCACGCACCGACACCCCCCGCGGTCCAGTACGCCGGACAATTCCTCGGACGATGAGCAGCCAGGAGTGGAAGACGGTGGCCGCATAGGGCCCTTGAGCGTCTTCGAAGAAAGTGGCGTCGACGGGACCGGTGGCATCGTCGAGAGTCACGAAGACCACGCGACGGCCGGACCGGATGGGCGGCGTCTGCGTGGCGACCTTGACCCCTGCGATGAGAATCTCCGAGCGCGATCGGCAGCGCAGGATGTCGCGGGACCGCACGACGTTGAGGGCATTGAGCACCGGCTCGTAGAAGTCGAGGATGTGAGCAGACGCGTCGAGACCGAGGATCTCCAGCTCGGCTCGCACCAGCTCGCCGTCGCTCATCTCGGGCAGGCCGCTGGGTGCAAAGGCCTGCGGCGAGACATCCTCGGCTCCGAAGTCGAGAGCGAGCTGCACGTCGAGCTGCTCGGGAGCAGGCGCCGCCGCAGCCGCCTGGGACTGCTTCGAGGCCAGCACGGACACATCGCGCTCTGCGACACGGGCATCGCTGGTAGCGGAGCCGCCAGCCGTGCGCCGGGAGCGGGCCGGACGCCCGCGCCCTGTGGTGAATCGCTCGAGCTCGGCTACCTGGAGAAGCAGGTCGCGACGGGTCAGCCGGTGCCGCCGCCTCAGCCCCAGGCGAGCTGACACGCTGCCGATGCCGTAGAGGTCGTCGAAGCCGCCCGCTAGGACGAGGCGTTCGACGACAGGGCGTGACACACGTGCGCGGTGCCAGAAGTCGGAGAGGGTGGCGTAGGGCCGGCCAGCAACGATGCGGGCGACCTCGGCATCGGAGATGCCCTTGACGTCAGCCAGTGACAGCCGGATGCCGTAGCCGCGCGCGTCGGGCAGGGAGGCAGGCATCCAGTCCGGACGCTGACGCGGCACCTCCCCGAGGATTGCCGGAGGTGGCTCGTCGGTGATGCCGACGCGCTCGACGCGGTAGCAGGAGTCGGAGCGGTTGACGTCGAGCCCGAGCACGGCGATGCCGAAGTTGCGGGCGTCATCGAGGATCAGGCGCTTGGGATACATCCCGGGGTCGTGCGTGAGCACCCCCGCGAGGAAGGCAGCCGGGTGGTGCGCCTTCAGCCACGCCGACTGGTAGGTCGGGAGGGCGAAGGCGGCGGCGTGTGCCTTGCAGAACCCGAAACTGGCGAACGCCTCGAGAACCTCCCAGGCCCGGCTCACCGTCTGTTCGTCATAGCCGCGCTCGTAGGCACGAGCGGGAAACCACAGCCGGACATCCTCCTTGGCCACCGGGTCGCCGAGCGCCCGCCGCACCTCGTCGGCGAAGGCGAGCCCACAGCCGGTGAGGGTGTCGATGATCTGCAGGACCTGCTCGTGGAAGACGACGACACCGCCGGTTTCCTCGAGGTGTGGTCGTAGGTCGGGTGCGAGGTACTCCGGCTCGCGCCATCCCTGCCGGGCCTCGAGAAACGGGCGGACCATGTCGCTCTTGACCGGGCCGGGCCGGAACAGGGAGATGTCGATGATGAGGTCCCCGAACGTCTCGGGGGCGAACTTCCCGACGAGCTCGCGCTGCCCCGGCGACTCGATCTGGAAGCACCCGAGCGTGCGCGTCGACTGGATCAGCTCGAATGTCGGAGCGTCGTCGAGTGGAACGGAGTCGAGGTCGAGCCGACCGTCGCCGAGGAAGACGGAATCGGGCCGATGCCGTCCGGCTTCGGCGATACCAGCGGCCTCGGGCCCGTCGACGCGCACAACCTCATCAAGTGCGTGGGCCATCGCCGACTGCATCCGCACGCCGAGGACGTCAAGCTTGAGCAGCCCGAGCTCCTCGACGTCGTCCTTGTCGAACTGGCTCATCGGAAAGCCCATCCAGCTGGACTCGACGGGAGTCCGGTCCAGCATCGTGCGATCAGAGAGCAGCACTCCGCAGGGATGCAGGGCGATATGCCGGGGCAAGCCGTCGAGCCGTTCGACCATCGTCAACAGGGCCTCGAAGGACCCCGAGGCGGCGATTCCCGAAGCCCGCAGCTCGGGGAGGTCGCCCAGGGCAGCACGCGCATCGCGGGCACGGATATGCGGAAAAGCCTTCGCGACGGCGTCGATCTCCCCCGGCGGCAGCCCGAGTGCGGCTCCCACGTCCCGAATGGCATGCCGGACCCGGTAGGTGTCCATCATCGACACGCAGCTGACGCGCTCACCGCCGTAGCGCCGCAGAATCTGCTCGTAGATCTCTGTGCGCCGCGCCGACTCGACGTCGATGTCGATGTCCGGCAGCGCCTCGCGAAGCGGCGAGAGGAACCGAGCCATCAGCAGCCCATGGCGCAGCGGGTCGACTCCTGACACTCCTAGCAGGTAGTTGACGAGGCTTCCGGCCCCCGAGCCACGGGCCGCGCAACGCACCCCCATCGAGGTGATGAGCCGAACGACGTCGGCGACGGTGAGGAAGTAGCCCGCGAAGCCGAGTCGTGCGATGACGTCGAGCTCCTCGTCGAGACGGGCGCGCAGCACGGACGTATCGGCAAGCCCGCGCCGTCCGATGCCCGCCTCGCATTGCGCGCGCAACACGGCATCTGGCGGCATTCCGGAGTCGTCGACGATCTCGACCTCCGGGAAGTGGGCACCGGCGGCGCCGAGTCCGAGACCGAGGTCCGCAGCGGGATCCAGCACGCACTGGTCGGCCAGCCTGCGCGTGTCAGCCAGCAGCCGCTGCGCGTCTGTCTCGCCACCGCCGGCTAACCGGGCGACCTCGCGCGCCACCTCCGCCATCTCCTTGCCCGACTTCAGATACCCGTGGGCACTGCGCCGGTCGAGGTGGCGAGGATCGAGAGGGACCAGGCGCCGGGCGGCATCCAGAACATCCGCGACAGGCGCGTCAGCCACATCGGCATAGCGGACCTGGTTGGTGAGAACCACCGGAGCGTCGATCGCGCGTGCGAGGGCGAGAGTGCGCGCAGCATGCACCGATGAGCCGACCTCGGCGCCGGCTGCACAGTGGGAGACCGCTTCCAGGACGACGTCATGCGGATGTGGCAGTCGTTGCTGCCACATCCGCACCTCTCGCTCGGCGAGGTCGCGCCGGTGCCGGGCGATG
>JBQCDV010000268.1:0-14704 GCA_051960855.1 Actinomycetales bacterium | reverse complement strand
GCTCCCGTGCCCGTCGCGGTCGTCGAGCCCGAGGTCGTCCCCGAGCCCGACGCGCTGTGGTGGCCGCCGTTCGCGGCCGCTGCGGTGCTGGGGTTGCTCATCATCCTGGCGATGATCCTCGCCGGCTAGCTGGGGCAGGCATCGGCCTCGGTGGCCCGTCGCTCACGTCGTCGTCGGGCTGGGGGTGGGTGTGGGAGTGGGGGTGGGCGTGACCTGAGTCTGCGTCGCCGTCGCGCTGGAGTACGTAGTGGTGGCGGTCACCGTCCCGCCTGACGACACGTTATAGCCTTGCACCGTCACCGCGTAGACGGCCTGATCGACCAGGCCGCTGAAGGTGACGCGTCCGGTGGAGTCCGTCGTCCCCGTGACCGTCGTGTATCCGGCGCTCGTCAACGTCACGAGGGCGCCGGACACGTTGGTGCCCGACCCCGTGGTGACGCGAAGGACCGCACCCGCGACCGCAGGCGCCGGCGAGGCCAGCTTGGAGAGGTTCACCGTGACGTTGGTCGTGCCTGAGGCGCCAGTGACCGACTGCGTATCTGTGCCATAGCCGGTGAGAGTGGTCTGGACGAAGTATGTGACGTTCTGGCAGACGGTGAAGGTCAGCGAGTTGCCCGACGACGCCGGGTAGGACTTCGTCTGCGACGACCGGCCATCGCTGGCGGACACATTGACCGCTGCGTACGAGCCGCCAGCGCTGCTCGGGCTCACGTTCACGCTGACACTGCCGGTCCTAGTAGTGTCCGCCACCGTCAAGGTCGTGGCCTTCGTGGTGCTCGCCAGTGCAAGGGTCGTGCCCGCTCCGCTGTCGGTGCTGGACGTGACGGAGTAGCCGCTCGTGACCGTCACCGTGGCCATCGTCGCCGCGGGGCTGCCGGCCGTGGTCGGCATCGCGAAGACGGTCGAGGTGCGGCCGTCAGCGGGAAGGGCAAGGCTGCCGCCGGCAGCGGCGATCGTCACGTCCGGAATGGTCGTGCTGCACTTGCTGGCATCGATGACCGTGACGGCGCCCGACGTCTCGCTGATCGTGGCGCTCCCCGTGTCCCGTGCTTGGTCGACGGTGACCGAGAAGGTGGTGGCCCCGAGATGGCCTGATCCACCGGTCACCTTCGCCGTCAGCGTCCCGAAGGGGACCTGGTTGAACACCACGGAGTACACATCCTGCTTGTCCGGTGACCCATTGGGCTGCGGCGCGGCCACCTGGACTCCTGAGGAGTCGAACAGGGCGGTTGTGCCGTTGGACAGGTCCGTCGGGCTGGTGAGGGAGAGCGTCAGCTGAGCAGACTGCCGCGCGAGCGTGACGTCGATGTGCGCCACCGTGCCGCCGAGCAATTGCAGTTGCGTGCTGTAGGTCTGGTAGTTGCTCGCCGCCACGCTGATCGTGTAGGTGCCGTCGCCGAGGTTGATGTCGGTTGCGAAGTTGCCGCTGCTGTCGACCGCCGGTGTGAGCTGCGTCGTCCCACCAGGCAGCGTGACCGTGACCGTCGCACCCGGAAGCGGAGCGGCGCCGGTGCTCGTGAAGCCGGTGACCGTGCCGTCGATGCCGTTGTGGTTGCCAGCGAGAGCCAGGGTGATCGCCTGGTCTCCACCGCCTGCGCGCAACGTCACGATGACCTGGAGCGGGCTGTAGCCGCTCGCCGTCACACGCACGCTGTAGGTGTCCGGGGCGAGATTGCCAAATGTGTAGACGCCACCGGCCACGGTTGTTGGCGCGTGAGAGACCCCGTCGCCTCCCGTCGCCGTCACGATGGCCCCTGTCACAGCAGTCGGCGAGGCTGAGTTGGCGTCGTCGATGAGCGAAACCGACAACGACACGCTGACCGGCTCTAGCTGCACGTTTTGCTTGGACGTCCCTCCTGCGGTCACGACGACAGCCCGGTCCAAAGGCGCCGAGTATCCGTTGGGCGCCTTGACCGAGAGCAGCCACGCCCCGTCGACTAGCCCCTCGGTAGAGGTGTCGCCGGTGATGGTGAAGGTGCCGTTGCCGGCGCTCAGCGCGGTGAACGTCGTGGCGTCCGCGGCGCAGGTGGTAGCCGTGGTGTCGGCCGCGCCGAGATAGCAGGCGCTCAGCGTGGTCGAGGGGATGGCCTCGCCGGTCGTCTTCGACGTGACTGCGCCGGAGATAGCGCCGAGAGCGGTAAGTGTGACGCTGGCCGATCCTGCGCTCGGCTTGAGCGCGGCACTTGTGGCGAAGCTGTAGCCCGCGGCTCTGACCTCGACGCTATAGGCGACGTCGGAGGACAGCCCCTGGAAGGTGACGGAGTTCGTGCCCGGAAGAGCCGTCAGGGACTGAGTGGTGTTGCCACCCGAGATGATGAAGAGCGCACCGTTGACAGGGGTCGTCGTCTTGCCGCTGCCCGCGGTCACCGCCGAGACGGTGAAACCCGTGAGTGGCTTGAGTTGCAAAGCTATTGAGAACGCGTCAGTCGGGTCGGGAGCGACGGGAATGCTGATATCCGCACGAGCCTCGTCGTAATTGGGAACATTGACGCTGAGGACGTAGTCGCCCGGCACCGCATAGTTATCGCGAGTCCCGACGGCCGTATCCCGCCACACCAGCAGCTTTGAGGCGCTGTCGTAGGTCACTGTCACCGAGCCGCTTCCGGCCGGTTGGCTCAGCACCCTGACCGTCAGCTTGCTCAGATCCGCGTTCGTCAGGCTGCTGCAGGTCTTGCCCTCAACGGCGCAGGCGGTCACGGCGACGACCCGAGGCTGCGCGGACATCACGACGGTGAACGGGTTGCCCGTGACGTCAACCGACGACTTGGTCGTTGGGACGTAGGTGTCGACAGTCGCGTTGTTTGCATCGACCACCCGGACCTTGACGTCGGCGAGCGGCACGATGAGGCCGATGTTGATACGAGCCGCGGCAGCATCGGTGATGCCGCAACTGCTCGGGTAGTCACTGGCCAGAAGGGTCTGGTTGGGGGGTGCCAATGCGAAGCAGCCGTTGGCGCTGGCGTAGCCGACCGCTGTCTGCGTCACGGGCTGGTTGCCGACGTAGCCCACGACGCCGGTAACCGTGACCTCGAGGCGTTGCCCCGCAGAGCTGTCGAGAGGAATGTTGCCCCCGTCAACCCCGCTGACCACTCGTCCGAAGTACTTGCCGGCGTCGGGAATGAGGATGACCTGGACGGAGACGTCCTGGTCAGGGCTGATGGTGACCGTCGCGGACTTCGACTTCGATGTGTCGGTCGGGTCGGTCACGGTGACGACGTAGGTAGCCGTGCCCAGCTGTGACGCGGTAAAGGCGAAGGTCCCGTCGGTCCCTGTCGTGCCGGTCGCCGGCTGTAGCAGAGCGGTAGAGGTGATCGTGACTCGCGCCTTGTCGACGGGCGCCACCGTCCCCGAGTCGTTCGGCTTGGTCACCAGCACTGACAGCTTCCCGAAGCGGTGCAGGACAGCGTCGTAGCGCTGGTCGCCGCCGGGGGGGAGCGTGACCTGAGCCGGCGCGATGGACGGGTAGGCGCTGTCGGCGGGAGTGAAGACGCCGACGAGATACGTGCCGCGGCTGAGGCCCTTGATGGCGTAGCTGCCATCTGCGTTGACGGAGGCGCAGAGTTTCGTTGCGTCCTTGCACGCGGTCGCGACCTCGGTGTTGCGCGAGGCCTCCGGCGTCGTGCTGGCAGCGGCACAGGTGGGCGGGGACGCCCCAGCCGCCAATGCCACAGCTGACACACAGGTGCCGGCGGGAACGCTACCGACCGCAGCCGTGATCAGACCGGTGATGCTTCCCACCGGATAGAGCGCGATCGTTGGCGCGTCGACCGTCTGGCCTTGCCCGACGCGCACGACCACCTGGTCGGACTCGTATCCCGGGACGCTGACCGTGACGAGATGGGCTCCCGGGAGCAGCCCTTCCTTTGAGGCGGTGTCCGGGAGGACGTACGGCTGGTCGGCGCCCACCGTCGTGGTGAACGTCTTGGTGCCGTCGGGGCGCTCGTCGGTCGTGGCGGCGGTGATGCTCAGGCTGCAGGTCTTGCTGCCGTCGACACAGGTCAACTTGCCGCCGTTACGGGCGTCGACGACCCGGCCCTGGATGTGGGCGGTGGCCAGCAGGCCGCCGGACGGAAGGGCCGGGAGGGTCAGCGTGACGGGCTCGACCGCACCGCCGACGTGGACGGCCGCCAGGTCGCTCTGCCGACCGAACATCTCGGCGGAGAGGACGTAGTCGCCGGCTGCAACGCCGTCGAACAGGAACGCGCCGTCACCAGCGATGGGGTCGCTGCCGGACATCGTCTTGTAGGTCTGGTCCTGTCCAGCAAGCTTGAGCCCCGCGCCCACAAGCCCCTTGCCGTTCTCGTCGACGACGGTGCCGAGGACGATCGAGGTCAGCGAGGCCAGGCTGGCCGTGACATTCGCGCTGGACTGACCACTGGCGAGCACGACCTGCTTGGTCTGCGGCTGGAAGCCCCGGCCGCTGAACGACACGGTGTAGGTGCCGGGGGACGGCAGGGCAGGCAGCGTGAACGCGCCGACAGCGCCGTTCGTCAAGGTTGTCGCCGTGCGGGTGACGGTGCCGTTGGTGGCGGTCACCGTGATGCCTCCGAGAGGCAGTCCGTCAGGTCCGCTGACCGTGCCGGTCAACGCCGACTGCCCCGTCTGCAGCGTGAAGTCGACGTTGCCGCTCGTGCCGGCGTCGAGAGTCACCAGCCGGCTCTGCAGCCCGTAGCCGTCGCGCGAGACCGACACCAGGTAGGTCCCGGGGGTGGAGATGCCGTCGACGTGCCACGAGCCGACCGCGCCCTTGGTGGCCGAGCTGGTCGACACCGTGACGTCGCCGTCGGTGATGGTCACAGTCGCGCCGCCGAGGGCCGCACCGCCGGCGGCGGTGACCTTGCCCGTCAGGCTGCCGGCACCGGCCGACAGCTCCACGGACAGCGGCTTGGCATCGGGTGCCGCGGCGACCGAGGAGTCGATGACGTAGCGGCGCGTCTGGTAGCCCGGCTTGGCAAACGTCAGCAGGTAGTAGCCGGGCGCGGTGACCTTCGCGAAGGCCCACGCGCCGTCCTTCGCGGTCGTGGTGCTCCGCTTGGGCGACACCGTCGCAGCCGAGTAGGCCGACAGCTCGGGCCGCACCTTGCCGGGCTCGGTGTAGGCGACCGGACGCACGAAGCCGACGAACGTCGCCGCTTCGGCCTTCTCGTCGACGAGGGAGGTGGGCTGCAGGGAGACGGTGACCCCGTTGGCCGCCGGGCCGGTGACGGTGCCGTTGAGCCGGCCGACGGGCTTGGTCGTGGTGACGCTGCTGCCACCCTTGCCACCACCACCCTTGCCGGTACCGCCGGAGCCGCCGGCACCTCCCGAGCCGGAGCCACCGTCGCCACCACCGGCTTCGCCGTTCTTGCCCGCCTGCGCGCTCAGCGTGGTCTGCTTCGCCAGCTTGCTCGACACCGTCTGCAACCCGACGACGACGGCCCCGAGCCACAGCGCGATGACGAGCAGGAAGGCGGTGGGCTTGAGCAGCGCCGGCCCCAGCGCGGGGCGGGTGACCAGGGCGCCGTCGTGACGGACGGGGACGGCGCCGCCGACGACGTTCACGGCGAAGGGGACGCGCCGCACCTGGCCGAGGTACCGCCGGCGCGCGAGCCACATCGACCCGCGCACCTTCGCTTCGCCGCGGGCCGGCACGCGCACCGCGGTCTTGCGGAGCCGCATGGTCAGCTGCGGTGGCGCCACCGGCTCGAGGTCGACCGCGACGTCGTGGTCGCCGGGATTGCTGATGAGGACCCGGAATCGCTTCGTCCGGCTGCTGCGCAACTCGCGCGGCTCGACGCGCACCGTCAGGTGCTGGTCGTCACCCACCTGAAGGACGGCGTCCTGGGTGGCGGCCGGCCCGGTGGCGACCCGAGTCGCCGGCTGGAGCGCCTGCGCTGCCACGACGAACGCGAAGGCGCCGGAGGGGACCCCCGCCGGCACATTCACGACGAACGACGCCTCCGCGCGCTCGCCTGGTCCCACGGCGATCTCGCTCACCGGTGCAGGGACCCATGCGGGGTCCAAGCCGACGACCTGCACGGCGAGGATCCGGGGGGCATCCGAGCGGCTCGTCACCCCCACGGTCACGACGACCGGTTGGCCGGCGGCGACGACGGGTGCGGACGTGACCTCGAGGACAGGCGCGGGCTCGCTCGAGCGCGCGCCGCGGTTGCCGGGTGCGCTCATCACGATGCTCCGCTGGACGTCGGGAGGGACGGCTGAGACTGCGTCGGCGTGGTCGACGGAGCAGTCGAGGCCGCCGCCGACGGGGCAGTGGAGGGCGAGGCGGTGCGAGCGGCGAGGTTGACGGTGCGGGTCTCGCTGGCCTTCAGCGTCACCGTCTGCGACAGCAGCGGCGAGCCGGCCGGGTAGTCGAGCTCCACGACGTAGTGCTCGGGGGCCTCGAGGGTCGGGAAGGCGTAGCCGCCGTCCGTGCCGGTGCGGACAACCAGGAGTGGCACGTCGGGGTACTTCGACGCGACGTACAGCCGGACCTCCGCGCCCGCCAGAGGTGCGCCGTTCTGGGTCGCCGTGCCCTTGATGCTCGCCGCAGGTGCGAGGACGGGGTCGTAGGTGCGGACGTCGCCGGCGTTGAGCGTGAGGATCGTCGACGTCGGCTTCGTGCCGGTCGTGCTGACGCTCACGGTGTAGGTGCCGGGCGGGAGACGGTCGAACTCGTAAGCGCCCACGTGGTCGCTCGGCCAGCTCGCCGAGCGCAGCTGGTACTGGGTCGAGCCGGAGGTGAGGGAGATGGAGACCTCGCCGAGCGGGGAGGTCTGTCCGGTGGGCGTGCCTTGCAGGTCGACGGCCTGCTGCAGCGCCGTCCCGAGCAGGACGGCGGTCGCCGACCTCAGCGCGGCGTCGACGTGGCTGGTGGCGTCGGCGCTGGCATCGCTGATGGCGGCGCCGTAGGCATTCAGCGACATCGACACGGTCTGCGTGGCGAGGTCCGCGCGCGAGAACGTCACCGTGTAGGTGCTGGGGATCGGCAGTCCCGACACGCTCCAGGCGCCGACGTCACCGGTGCTCTGCGTGACGGTTGCGACGGTGACATCGCCGTTGGTTACCGTCACGGTGACGCCAGCCGCGGCCGCACCGTCGGCGAGTGTGGTGACGTGACCGGCCAGGGAGCCGGAGGCCTTGCCCAGCGTCACTTCGACGCCGGTCAGCTGCTGCGCCGGCGCGAGCGTCAGGGACAGAGTCTGTGCCGCGAGGCCGTCCTTACTGACGACGACGGTGAAGTTGCCGGGAGTCGGCAGACCGCGCAGCGTGAAGCCGCCGACGTCGTCCTGCGTGAGGCTGACCGTGCGCACCGTCGTCGAGCCGTAGGTGGCCGTGACCGTCGCGCCACCGATCGGGCCGTCCGCGGCGTTGACGTGACCGCTGATCACGCCGTCGCCCTTGCGCAGCCGGATCTGCAGGTCGTCGCGGGTCTCTCCACCGGCGATGTCGACTCGCTGGGTCTCGGTGGCGTAGCCCTGCTTGCTGACAACGAGGTCGTAGACGGACGGGGAGGGGACCTTGGCGAGCGCGAACTTGCCGTCCGCACCCACTGTCACCGACGTGACCACCGCTCCCGTCACTGCCGCGGTGCCGCTGTTGGCCGTGCTGGTGGGGCTCACGGGCGCGGTCGCGCCGGCGCCTCCGGCGCTGAGCGAGCTCAGCGGGGCCGCGAGGGTCACCAGTGCGCCGGCGACGTCGTCGCCCACGACCGCGCCTGCAATGACGCCGGGCAGGCCGCCGAGCCGGACATCGAGACCGCTCTTGCTCTGACCCGGCTGCACCGCAACAACGGTCGCGTCAGCGTTGCTGAGGGCGCCGGGGTACCAGAGCTCGGCGAAGCCCGCGCCGCGGAAGCGGAGCAGATAGCTGCCGGCCTCGAGCTTGCCGAAGGAGTAGGCACCCTTGGCGTCGGTCGCCGTGGCAGTCAGCGCGTTGGCCGCGTCCTTCGTGCTGAACAGCTCGACAGTGACACCGGCGACCGGCGTCCCCGACGTGAGCAGCAGGACGGTTCCGGCGACCGAGGACGTCCCAGTCGTCGCGCTGGCGTCCTTGGCCTGCGCGACCTGCAGGGCCAGGTCGCGGTCGGCGGCCGAGCGCCCGACCACACCTGAGAAGGCGGCGGTGATGACCAGGGCGAAGATGCTGACGGCCGCGAGCAGACCGGCGAGGCTGAGCGCGCCGCGGGAGAGCAGCGGCTTCTGCATGAACGTCGCAGTGGTGCGCGGGCGCTCGTCGTCGGCGAGCTCGACCCCGTCCTCGTGGAAGCGGGCGACCAGAGGACGCACCACTGGCATCCCGGTGAGGCGGCGGCGTGCGCGCACCCGCATCTCGACGGCCTCGTGCTGACCCGGGGCGAGGGTGAGGCTCGTGGGCTGGAAGGCGAAGCGGACCTTGCCCTCCTCGTCGCCGCCCTGCAGCGCGCCGGTCATCGTCGTGTTGCCGGTGTTCTGCACCAGCAGGCCGTAGGAGCCGGCCCGGCCGGCGATGACGGTCAGCGGGTCGATCCGCAGGTCGATGGCGGGTCGCGGCGGGACGACCAGGTCGACCTCGACGAGCGCCGTGTCGTGTGGAGGGGTGAGCTCGCGCACCTGCACGGCCACGCGGGAGGGACCAGCGGGCGCCGACTCCGGCAGCGTCACCGTCACGACGACGGTGTCGGAGGTGCCGGGGAACAGCGAGAGGCGCTCCCGGTCCAGCCGCACCCAGGACGGGTCGGCGCCGAGCACGCGGATCAGGTGTCCGCTGATGACGTCGCCAGTGTTGGTCACGGAGACGCTGAAGCTCGCCGGCCGCCCGGGCTCGACGGCGACACGGCGCTCGGAGGCGCTGATCTTCACGCGATCGCCGCCGTCATGACGCCCTCAGCCCGATGTCCAGGGTGGTGCTGCCGCCAGCGGTCACCTCGGCGATGCCGGTCGCGGGCAGGTAGCCGTCGGCGGTCACTGTGACCGCGTAGTGGCCCGGTCGCAGGTCCGGGGCGAGGTAGCTGCCGCCGGTGGCGCCGGCGCCTCCGACTGTTGTCGTGGTCCAGGTCGTGCTGCCGTCGGTCACGCTGACCTGAGCGCCGCTGACCGCGGTGCCGCTGCCGACGGCCGTCACGGTGCCCGCGATGGACCCGAGGCCCTGCGGCAGCACCACGTCGACGGTGGGCGGAGGTCCGGCGGCTCCCAGCGTCACGGGGACGGTCTGGTCGACGTAGCCCTTCTTCGAGAACGTCAGGGTGTAGCTGCCAGGCGAGCGCAGGCCGGAGATGGCGAAGCGACCGACGTCTCCGGTCGTGAGGGTCTGCGTGGCCACTGGCTTGGCGACACCGCCGACGGTGACCGTCGCGTCCCCGATGCCCTGGCCATCGCTGCCTGTCAGCAGCCCGGTGACGCTGCCGGTCCCGTCCTGCAGCGTGACGGCGAGGTCCTTGCGCACCTGCCCGGGACCGAGGTCGACGACCACGGTCTGCGAGCCGTAGCCGTCCTTCGACAGTGTCACCACGTAGGTGGAGGGTGTCGGCAGCCCGGTGAGCACAAACTGACCGACGACCCCCTGGGTGGGCGTTGCCGTCGTCAGCGACTTGCCGTCCACGGTCGTGGTGACGGTGACGCCGCCGATCGCCTGTCCCGCTGCGGTGACGGTGCCCGAGATAGTGCCGTCACCAGCGCTGAGCCGGACCGTCGGCACGTACCGCTGCTGGCCGCCGCCGACCTTCTCGACCACAGTGGTGGTGGCGTAGCCGGGAGTGGTGAAGCTGACCTCGTAGGTGCCGGGGGCCGGCAGACCGTTGAGCGCCCACGACCCGTCGGGCCGGCTCTTCGTGGTGACCGCCGGTGCTGTGGCGCCCGAGCGCGTCTGCAGGGCACGCGCGGTCACCGTCGTCACGACGGGAGTGAGGCTGTCGCCGGGGTCGACGGTGCCGCGGATGGAGCCGGGCAGCCCCGTGAGGGCGACGTTGACGCCGCTGCTAACACGCTGTGCGGCGGCGGTCACGGGCTTGGCGGCCGCCTGTGCAGAGGCCCCCGGCCACCAGGTGGTCCGGTAGCCCGTCGCGCTGAACCGCAGCAGGTAGTCGCCGGGAAAGAGGCCAGGAATGACGAAGCTGCCATCGACCTGTGAGGCCGCAGACCCCACCAGCACGAGGCCCTCGCGGGACTGACGCAGCGCCTCGACCACGATGCGCCCGATGGGCTCGCCGGTGGTGGTGGCCGAGACCGTGCCCGCGATGCTGCCGCCCGCTCCTGCCGGAAGTGCGCCGTCCTTTGCCGGCAGGCCGTCGTCGGCTACGAGCTGCTTGTCAGAGCTCGAGATGAAGAACGACGCCGGTGCGGTCTTGGTGAGCGGGTCGCCGGAGAAGACGCGGGTCAGCCCGAAGAGGAAGGCGGCGGCCCACAGGCCCACGATCGCGGCCAGGATCAGCACCGTCAGCAGACCTCGGGGGATCAGGGCCCGCTGCCGCAGGGTGACGACCGTGCGGTCGTCGATCGACTGCTCGCCGTGGGTCCCGGTCGTCTCGACGGTCACGGGGCGACCCAGGTCACCCCCGAAGATGTGCCAGCGCGACCGCGCCTCGAGCACGGCGGTCGCCACGGCGCCCGCGGGCACCGTCAGCGTCTCGGGTGTGAAGCGCAGCCGCATGGATCGGTCGGCGTCCGCCGCGTGCAGAGCGACCTCGAGGGGGACGTTGCCGCGGTTGGCCAGCTCCAGCACGAACCGCCCGTGCCGTCGGGCCCGGACGACCTCGGGGCGCGCCGTCAGCTTCAGCGCGGGTCGGGCGGGGACGACCAGGTCGAGGTCGACGTGCTGCGGGGGGATGACGACCGCCTGGGACCGCACCTCGACGGTCAGCGGGTGCCGTCCGGCGGGAAACGTTGGTGGGAGTCCCACGCGGAGGGTGACATCGCCGCTGTCCTCAGGAAACAGCGGCAGCAGCGCGGGCTCGGAGGTGACGTGCTGCTCGGGGATCCCGACGATCCTGGCGCTGATGCCGTCGATGACGTCGCTGGTGTTGACGACCGACACCGTGACCGCAGCGCGCCCACCGGCGTCGACGTCGAGCACCGGGGTGTTCGAGGTGACCCGCACGTCAGCCCTCGTCCGACTCGAGAACGACGCCGTCCGGGGTGCGGCGACGTCGCAGCGCGGGCCCGGGGGAGGGCTGCTGCGGCGGCACGGCCGACGGTGTCGGAGCCGCCAGCCCCTGGACGCGGTCGACCCGAGGAGCCACGGGAGCCCACGCGATGGTGTCGAGCGCGACGGTGGCGATGACGGTGAATGACGGCCGGAGCTTTCCCTCGATGCCCGACCAAATGTCCTTGGGCCGGGTCATGGCGTCCGCTGGGGCGACCGACAACTGCACGCTCGAGTCGAGCGGACGCGGCAGTAGGTCAGCCGGAAGGACCCCGTGCAGGAGAAAACAGGACAAAAGCTCACCCAATAGCTCGTGCTCGTCCTGGGTATTTCCGGCCCAGGCGCTCACCATGTAGCCGAGCTGGACCATCGGCAGCGGCGGGCGTCGTTCGACGCGACCGTCAGGGGTGGTCCGTTCGGCAGCCGGGCGCGGGGGCTGCGGGCTGCGCTGCACGTCGAACAGGAAAAGGTTGACAGTCAAGCGACTCAGGGCGGCGCCCCACGTGCCGCTGGGCGGGTCGAACGACACATCGCCGACGCTCTCCGGCAGCGGGAGGGTCGCGCGGATCAGGCGGTCGAGTCCGCGCTCCACCGTCGGAATGAGCATGAGCGCGCGACACCTCCCCACCTGAAATCACTGCAATGCGCTGTCCGGACCCCCCGTCCGGACGTCGCACCGAGCCTAGACACTCGCAGGGGGTGCACAAGGGGCTATTGGAGTTCATGTGCGCGCGGCAAGAGAAGAAATGGGACATACGTGCCATTTCCAGGCCCAGGCGAGGCGAGGCGAGGCGAGGCGAGGCGAGGCGAGGTGTTGCCGGTAACGCGCGAGGTGGAACGTCAGTGTGCGGTCGCCGCGCGCAGCAGCTTCCGCTGCTGGCCGATGCTCAGCAGGACGTCGCCGACGTGGGGAGCGGCCGCCGAGTCCTCGAGCACGTAGTCCGTGCTCGTGCCGTCCGGTGCGCTCAGGTGGACAACCTGCCCCGTCGCGAGTCCCGGTGGCAGCTGGCTGAGCACCATCTCCGCAATGCCTGTCGAGTCAGAGCCGGTCGAGCCGGAGCCGATGTCAGTGGGAGCGGTCGCCCAGTAGGCGCTGGCATCGCTGCTGGTGGCGATCGTCAGCTCGATCGAGCCGGTGTCTGTCCGCGCAGTGAGCTTCCACGTCGCGTTGCCTCGCGTCGCCCCCGGCGTCGTCGTCGTCGTGCCGGAAGGGGTGGTGGCGGAAGGGGTGGTGGCGGAGGGAGTTGTCGCGGAGGGAGTGCTCGGGGAAGCGTCCTCCGGCGTGGGCTGCGTCGCTGACGGTGTCGTCGATGGCGTCGTCGATGGAGTCGGCTGCTCTGTGGTGGTGTCGCTCCCCGTCGTACCGCGGGTCGAGGGGCTGCTCGTCGACGTTCCCGTCTGGCTGCCCGAACTCGACGGCGTCCCATCTGCCGTCGGCGTCTGACTGGGCGCCGGCGTCTGACCCGGGGTCGGAGACTGCGTCGCCGGCGGTTGCTTGCCGTTGCCGTTGCCGTTGCCCTTGCCCGGCTTTGCCGACCCGGTCTCAGGCGTGGAGCTGCTGTCCGTTGCCGGGCCGTCTGCCACGTCTCCGGGCTGGTCGGTGCTGGGCTTGCCAGTGCTGGGCTTGCCAGTGCTGGGCTTGTCAGTGCCGGGCTTGTCGGTGCTGGGCTTGTCGCCGGCGGGCTTAGCGCTGCTCGGCTTGTCCGTGCTGGGACTGTGGCCGCTGGGACTGGGGCTGCTGGGCTTGTCGCTGTGGTCCTTCACCGCGTCGGGCAATTGGGGGACGCCCGAGGGGCGAGCGGCGCCGAGGTATCCGGGGACCTGGTAGACGGGCTCGATCCGTACGACGGCGCCCGGATGGGGAGCGTCGAGCATGTAGCCGTTGCCGAGGTAGATCCCGACGTGGCTCGCGACGCCCGGCCCGAGGCGACCGGTGGCGAAGAAGACCAGGTCTCCTGCCTGCAGGTCATTCGCGGAGACTTTGGACAGGGCGCTCCATTGCTGCGCAGCAGTGCGGGGCAAGGAGAAACCCGCCGCGGCATAGGAGGCCTGCGTCAGTCCGCTGCAGTCGAAGCCGTCCTCGGTCGTGCCGCCCCACACATACGGCGTGCCGAGCTGGCCGTAGGCGTAGGTGAGGACGCTGCCCACGGGACCGCCGGGGTTGCTGCGCGCCGGGGGGTTGCCGATGACGGTCGGAGCAGCCGCGAGCGCGACGGGTGCCGTGACAGCGCCGTTCGTCGATGGTGGGGTGACGCCGGGCCCCACGACGCTGAGGCCGGCGGCACCGTAGGCCTGCGCTGCCGCGAGCACCTGCGAGACGTACCAGCCGGCGTGGTTGTAGCCGAAGATCGCGCTCGCAAGGTTCTGTGGGTCAGCAAGATCGGTGCCCCGGCTGCAGAGGAACGACGCTGCTGTCAGCGCCGCGTCCGCGATCTGCTGCGGGTCGGCGACGCCGTCGCCGTTGCCGTCGCTGGCGTAGGCCACCCAGGTCGATGGCAGGAACTGCATCGGCCCGACGGCACGGTCCCAGGTCGGGTCGCCATCGAGCGCGCCGCCATCCGTGTCGCGCATCGCGGCGCCCGAGGAGCCGTCCAGGACCGGGCCGTAGATCGCGGGCTGGGCCAGCCCCGACCACCCCGGCTGGCCAGACCCGCCCATACTCCCGTGGTCGGACTCGACCAGCCCGATGCCGGCGAGGACCTGCCAGGACAGGTGGCACTGGGGACGCTCCACCGCCATGGCCGCCGCGCTGGAGCGGTAGGCGGCCAGTGCGGAGCCGGGAATCGCCCCCGGACGCAGGAAGGTCGCAGGGACAGCGGCGGACGTCGGTCCCGAGGCCAGGACAAGAGAGGGATGCGGGAGCGGCAGCGCGACAGCACCGAGGCCTGGCGCGCGGACATCCGTCCGGGTCTGGGCCACCGTGCTGTAGTCCACGCTTGTCGCGGCAGCGTCGCGCTGAGCGGAGAGGTCCACCCCTAGGCCCAGCGGGGCGGGGACGGCCAGCGGCGCGAGGCTGCCCAGCGCACTGGCCAGCGCCACGAGGCTGACCCGGCGAGCGCGGGTGCCTGACAGGCAGCGGATCAGGCTCGAGGGGCTGAGGGCGGAGGGGCGGGGAGCAGTGGGGAGGGGCACGGAGGGTAGCCGCCGGGAGGGGCGCAACCGGTCAGGACGTCGGAGCACCGCACCTCCCTCTCCCCGGCAGCGGACACCATGCATCCGCCGGACGTCGCCATCCTGCTCCCCGGGGTTGCCCCTGCGCTACGAGTTCACACAACCCGGGCGACCGAAATGGCCGATTCTCACTCTGCGTGACGACCCTATGCCCTGGTGTGGAGGAAAGCGGTCCCCCGGGAGGGCCTCGCCCGCGCGGTAGGACGGCTCCACAGCCGCGCCGCGCAAGCGGCGGGAGCGCCGAAACGTTTGCGCAGTAGTCCAGACTCCTGCCATCGAGATTCTTCGAGCAGAGTGCACCGAGCCGTTCGTGCGGCTCTGAGACCGGAGGCCACCGTTGTCCGTCGACCTGCGCACCGTGGCGCAACAGAGCGGCGTGTCAGTGAGCACCGCCTCCCGTGCCCTGTCCGGGTCGAGCCGGATCAGCGCCGCCACG
>JBQCDV010000267.1:0-2184 GCA_051960855.1 Actinomycetales bacterium | reverse complement strand
CGGCCGGTGTAGGGCTCCGGGCTGGCGTCGCCGGACAGCACGACGCAGCCGTTGGTGCCCGTCTTGATGGTGACGTTGCGCAGCTGGCTGCGCAGGATGTCGTTGCGGGTGTCGCAGCCATTGCGGTCGGCGTCCAGCCACGCCTGGCCGAACTGCTCCCGGCTGTAGCCCGTCTTGGGCGCCCGGCCCTTGACCGGCAGGGTGGCGAGCAGCGCGATCGCACGGCTCCTCGTCGAGCTCCCGACGAACGGCGTCGCGCGGGGTGACGTCGTCGCCGTGCTGGCGACCGTTGCGGAGGGTGCGACAGCGGTGGGCGTGCTGTCGGATGACGGGACGGCCGGCGTCGTTGGTGAGGAGGCGGCGGTGGTGGCGGGTGCCGAAGTGGCCACGGGGACGGTGACCGCGCGAGCACTCGCGGGGGACACCGGTGCGGGAACCTGTGAGCCCCCGACTGCCAGCACCACGAGGGACCCGAGGAGGGCGACGAGGGCCTGTCGGCGACTGCCGAGCCTGGCCCATGCCAGGTGGCCACGGGCGAGAGCCACCACCGAGACGCAGAGCCCGACGACCCCGACCAGCACCACCAGCGTGCTCACGTCACCCCCGCCTTAGCCACCCCGTCCCTTGCACGGTACGCGGGGGCGAGCGCGACGGGGGAGCTTCGGCGACGGCGTGAGCGAGGGCACACGCGGGCGGGGTCACCCGAGGCTGCGGGGAGCGACTCCGGCGCGGAGGTCGACGACGGCGGGCTCGCACGCGCGGCCGAGGCGCGGTGCCAGCTCGTTGTCGACGAGCGCCAGGGCCGACGCGATGGCCATGTGCATGTCGAGGTACTGGTAGGTCCCGAGGCGGCCGCCGAAAAACACGTCGGGCAGCTCCGCGGCCAGCGCTCGGTACCGGGTCAGCCGTTCCCGATCGTGGGGGGTGGCGATGGGGTAGTAGGGCTCGTCGTCCTGACCGGCCGACCGGGAGTACTCCCGGATCACCACCGTGCGGTCGGTCGGGTACTCCCGCTCCGGGTGGAAGTGTCGGGGCTCGATGATGCGCGTCCACGCGACGTCCTCGTCGGCGTAGTTCATCACCGAGGTGCCCTGGAAGTCTCCGACCTCGAGCACCTCCTGCTCGAAGTCGAGCGTCCGCCACCCCAGCCGGCCCTGGCTGTCGCCGAAGAAGCGGTCGACGGGGCCGGTGTAGACGAGAGGCGTGCCGGCGGGGATGGCGTCGCGGACCTGGAGGGCGTCGACGCCGAGGTGGACGTCCACGCGCGGATGCGTCGCCAGTCGGGTCAGCCACGCGCTCAGCGTCGTGGCGAGCTGGTCGTGGCTGCCGTAGCGGTCCCGCAGCACGCGACCACGCGAGGCGTAGTCGTGCACCGTCACGAGGTCGGTCTCCAACTGCTCCCAGCCGTCGTTGCCGACGACGAGCCGGGTGGGATCCAGGGCTTTGGTCAGATGGAACAGCGCGCGGACGACGGCCTGTTGCTGAGGGTCACGCGCGAGCGCCGGCACCCCCCAGCTCTCGTTGACCGGCACCACGCGATCAGGCACGGGTGGGAGGCGTCCCGTTCCAGCACCTCGAGCCACTCTCTCGTCAGCCGGGCGACCGAGGTGCTGGAGAATTCGTAGGCGGCGGGCATCTCCGCCCACACCAGCAGGCCCAGACGGTCGCACCACGCCAGGAAGCGGGGGTCCTCGACCTTCTGATGCAGCCGGACCCCGTTGAAGCCCAGCTCCTTCGCCAGCTCCACCTCCCGCCGCAGCGCGGCCTCGTCCGGTGCGGCGAGGTGCGTGTCGGGCCAGAAGCCCTGCTCGAGCACGAGCCGCAGGAAGTACGGCTTGCCGTTGAGCAGCAGACGGTCGTCGGAGGTCGCCACCGAACGCAGTGCCGTGTAGCTGGAGACGGGTAGGCGAAGCTCCACGGGCCGGTGAGGTCCACCCAGCCGGCACGCGCCAACTGCGGGCGGGGATGCATCCGCTGCTCGTCGGGCGCGGGGCTGGTCTCCAGGTCGTCATCAGCCCGCGCTACCCGGCCGTGCGAACGCGGAAGCCCGGAGGGGCCTCCCGTGAGCCGCTAGCCGCGGAGCGTCTCGTGCTTCCGGCGACGAATAGCCAGAAGGGGGCGGGTGGTATTATAAGCGGCCCGGTGCTGGTGGTGGGGGCTTGGGGGCTTGTAAAACTCAACTCG
>JBQCDV010000266.1:0-6884 GCA_051960855.1 Actinomycetales bacterium | reverse complement strand
AGCTGGTTGGAGATCGTCGCCAGCTGCGCCAGACGCTGCTGGAGCGGCGGATGGGTGGAGAAGAGGCTGGACAGGCTGGCCCCGTTGGCCAGTGCCGGCGTGAAGAAGAAGGCGTTGAACGCCTCGGCCTGCCGCAGGTCCTTGGTCGGGATGCGGCCCATGTCCCCGCTGATCTTGGTGAGGGCACTGGCGAGGGCGCTCGGACTGCCCGTCAGGTAGGCACCCGCGCGGTCGGCGGCGAGCTCGCGGTAGCGCGACAGCGCGCGCGTCAGCAGGAAGCTGATCGCGTAGACCACCATCGACACGAGCAGCACCACCAGCCACACGGGCGGACCGTCGTTGTTGCGCCGGCGGTCGTTGCCCATGCCGCCCCACATCACCATGCGGGTCAGGAAGCCGGCGAGCACTCCCACGAACGACGCCACGGTCATGACCGTGACATCGCGGTGCGCCACGTGCGAGAGCTCGTGAGACAGCACGCCCTCGAGCTCACGCTCGTCGAGCCTGCGAAGCAGGCCCGTGGTCACGCACACCACGGCCCGTGACGGTGTGCGACCCGTCGCGAAGGCGTTGGGCAGGTCGGTGTCGGCGATGGCGACGGTGGGCTTGGGCATGTCCGCGAGGGCGCACAGCCGGTCGACCAGCGCGTGCAGCTCAGGCGCTTGCTGAGGCGTCACGATGCGGCCGTTCATCGAGTACAGCGCGACCCGGTCGGAGAAGTACCACTGCGCCCACAGCAGGCCGGCGGCGATCACGAGAGCCACGACCGCGCTCTTGACCAGCACGAAGATGACGGCCATCAGCGCCACGTAGAGCGCGCCGAGCAGGAAGATCGTCACTCCCATCCGCGTGCTCAGACCGCGATCGGGCACGTAGCGGCTGCTGCTCATCTCGTCCTCACTCCTGCTTCCGCCCCCCAACTCAGAGGTCGTCTCCTCACGTCGCGCTGTCTCGCTGTCTCACCCAGGGATGAGCCCCTCGTCGGTCAGCAGCTCACGCACCTCGTCCATCGAGGCGTCAGAGCCAGGCAGGATCGCCTCCGAGGGCTCGAGAGCGTCATCGGGCAGCTTGCTGCCACGGTCGCGGACCGCGTCGAGCAGCGCCTCCAGCGCCGTTCGGAACGTCTCGACGTCAGCCCCCTCGACGGCGCGCTCCAGCTGACCGTCGAGCACGTTGATCTGCTCCAGGACGTCCTCGGGTACGTCCCACTGACCCTCGCCGAGGATGCGGACGATCACTGCTGCCCCTCGGTCTGCTCGGCGGGCGCGGCCGCGGGCTGGCCGGTCTGCGTCTGGGGGCCGGCGCCGATCGCGCCGCTGGCAGGCGACCCGCCCAGCTCGCCCTTCATACGCGCCAACTCGAGCTCGACCTGCGAGCCGCTGGACATCCGCTCCAGCTCGACGGTGATGTCGTCCTTGCTGGTGCCGGTCGCGTCGTCGAGGGCCCCGGAGGCGAGCAGCTCGTCGATAGCGCCGGCCCGCGCCTGCATGGCGGCGGTCTTGTCCTCCGCCCGCTGGACGGCGAGGCCGACGTCGCCCATCTCCTCCGAGATACCCGACACCGCCTCGCCGATCTTGGTCTGGGCCTCGGCCGCCGTGTAGGTGGCCTTGATCGTCTCCTTGCGCGTCCGGAACGCCTCGACCTTGGCCTGCAGCCGCTGCTGAGCCGTGGTGAGCTTCTCCTCCTCCGCCTGCAGGTTGGCGTGCTGCGTCTGCAGGTCGCCGAGCTGCTGCTGGAGTCCCGAACGACGCGTCAGCGCCTCGCGGGCAAGATCCTCGCGGCCCATCGAGAGGGCCTGCCGCGCCTGTCCCTCCAGCTTGTCGGACTGCTGCTGCAGCTGGGTGATCTGCAGCTCGAGTCGCTTGCGGCTGGTGGCCACGTCGGCGACGCCTCGGCGGACCTTCTGGAGCAGCTCGAGCTGCTTCTGATAGCTGTAGTCGAGCGTCTCGCGCGGGTCCTCTGCCCGGTCGAGTGCCTTGTTGGCCTTGGACTTGAAGATCAGTGACAGCCGCTTCATCACGCTCATGAGCGTGGCAGCTCCCTTCGTCTGGTGGGGCGGGCGCGCAGCGAACCAGCGCCAGCCTAGGGCCGGACAACGCGCGAGGGACAGCATCGAGTTCCTCGGGGGCACGCCTAGGCTGGTCCCATGTTCGGACGACGCGCGGACGCCACCACCACGACCACGGGCAGCACCGACATCGCCGCGCTGCAGCGCTCGGCTGCCGAGGGTGGCACCGCCGGCAAGGGCCGGCCGACGCCGAAGCGGCGGGAGGCCGAGGCGGCGCGCAAGAAGCAGACCAAGCCGGCGCGCAGCCGTCGCGAGGCGATGGCGCGGGACCGCGCCCTCATGCGCGAGCAGCGCCTGAAGCAGCGGCAGGCGCTCGAGACCGGCGACGAGCGTCACCTCCCGGCCCGCGACAAGGGCCCGGTGCGGCGGTACGTCCGCGACTACGTCGACTCGCGGCGCTCCGCCGGCGAGTTCTTCATGGTCATCGCGCTGATCGTCCTGGTGGGGACGTTCGTGCCGCCCATCGCGCCGTACATCACGCTGTTCTGGCTCGTCGCGATCGTCGTGATCGTGGTCGACGCGGCCGTCATGACCTTCCTGCTGCGGCGCGCGCTGCAGCGACGGTTCGGACCCAGCGGCGAGTCGACCCGGGGCGCGGTCAGCTACGCCCTGATGCGCACCCTGCAGTGGCGCCGGATGCGCCTGCCCAAGCCCGCAGTCAGGCCGGGACAGCAGCCCCGCTGACCGTTCCACCGGCGTCCGCGGAGGGCGCCTCAGCCGTGGTGTCGTCCCACGCCGGCCGAGGCCAGTCCTCGGGCGCCTGGATGGCCCAGAACTCGCTCCCGTCGGGGTCGCGCAGCCCGACCATCAGCCCGAACGGCGTCTGGAAGGCGGGCGCGGTCACGCTGCCACCGGCCGACGTCGCCTCGCGGGCAGCGGTGCCGGCGTCCTCGACGCTGAAGTACACGAGCCAGTGAGGCCGGGAGTCGGGATCGTCCGCCTCGCCCATCATCCCGCCCATGCCGCCCAGCGGCGCTGGCGAACCCGGCAGGGTGAAGGTGTGGTAGTCCCCACCGGCCATCTCGAACGCCGCGGTCTCGACTCCCAGCACGCTGCGGTAGAACGCACGGGCACGGTCGGGGTCGGAGGAGCGCAGGTCCTCCCAGGTCAGGCCACCAGGGGCGTTGACCAGCTGACAGCCGTTCATGTCCCCGGCCTCCCACAGGCCGAACATCGCCCCGGTCGGGTCGGCCGCCACCACAAACCGTCCCGCACCACCGACCTGTTGCGGTTCGACGAGGACCTGCCCACCCGCGGCGCGGATCGCCTCGGCGCCCGCGGTCGCATCGTCGTTCGCGAAGTAGAGCGTCCACATCGGCGGAGCGGAAGCCATGACCGGTCCCAGCCCGGCGGTGGCGTGGCCGTCACGGTGCGCGATGAGGTAGCCGCTGAACTCCCCACTGCTCTCCCAGTAGTCCCAGCCGAGCACGGACTGGTAGAAGGCGCGGCTGCGGTCAACGTCGGTGCACGTGACGTCGACCCAGCACGGGACACCGTGAGGCCAGGGTGCTGTGCGAATCGCCATGACCGCATCCAACTCGCCGCGACCGCCGGAGGGAAGGCGTCATAGGGTCGGGAGACATGGAATTCCGTCACCTCGGCCGGTCCGGCCTCAAAGTCAGCGAGATCTCCTACGGCAACTGGCTCACCCACGGCAGCCAGGTGGAGGCGGACCAGGCGACCGCCTGCGTCCATGCCGCTCTCGACGCCGGCATCACCACCTTCGACACCGCCGACGTCTACGCCAACACCCGGGCCGAGACCGTGCTGGGCGAGGCGCTGAAGGGTCAGCGGCGGGAGAGCCTCGAGATCTTCACGAAGGTCTACTGGCCCACCGGTCCCGGCGGCCACAACGACACTGGCCTGTCGCGCAAGCACATCCTGGAGTCCATCAACGGGTCGCTGACGCGCCTCCAGACCGACTACGTCGACCTCTACCAGGCCCACCGTTTCGACACCGAGACGCCGCTCGAGGAGACGATGCAGGCCTTCGCCGACGTCGTGCGCCAGGGCAAGGCGCTCTACATCGGTGTGAGCGAGTGGACCGCGGACCAGATCCGACAGGGGCACCAGCTCGCCCAGGAGCTGGGCGTGCAGCTCGTGTCGAGCCAGCCGCAGTACTCGATGCTCTGGCGGGTCATCGAGGGCGAGGTGGTCCCGACCTGCCGCGAGCTGGGCATCGGCCAGGTCGTCTGGTCGCCCATCGCTCAGGGCGTGCTGACGGGCAAGTACCAGCCGGGGCAGCCGCACCCGGAGGGTTCGCGTGCCACTGACGAAAAGGGCGGCGCCAACATGATCGCTCGATGGATGCGCGACGACGTGCTGGAGCGGGTCCAGCGGCTGCGTGCCATCGCCGACGAGGCCGGGCTGTCGATGGCCCAGTTGGCTGTCGCCTGGGTCCTGCAGAACGACAACGTCTCCTCCGCCATCATCGGCGCGAGCCGCCCCGAGCAGGTGCACGACAACGTGCAGGCCGCCGGCAAGAAGCTCGGCGACGACGTCCTGAAGGCGATCGACGACGCCCTCGGCGACGTCGTCACCACCGACCCAGGCCAGACCGCGGCAAACGCTCCGGCCGGTCGGCCGTCCTGACATGCCGGTCGCGTGGCACTGGCGCTTCGAGCGCAGCGACGGCACAGACGTCACCGAGCGCCTCGCCGGGGATGAGGCGACGACGGAGGGCGGAGCCCTGTCCGTGCGTCCCGCCGCGGACGGCTTCCCCACCCAGTCCGATGCCGAGTCCTGGCTCGGCGAGACCTGGCGCGAGCTGCTCGCGGCGGGCGTCGACCAGGTGCGCCTCTACGAGGACGGTGCCGAGGTCTACGGCCCGATGAGTCTGCACTCACCGGAGTGAGTGAGCCGGCGGCGTCACCCGGGGTCCGGCGAGCGACCCTCGCCGACATTCCGGCCATCGCCCGGATCTACGGTCACGCCGTGCACTCGAGCGTCGCGACGTTCGACACCTCCGACCCGTCGGAGTCGTACTGGCGCGACAAGGTGGCCAGTGAGGCCCTCGGCGACCACGCCGTGGTCGCCGAGGAGTCGGGCACCGTGGTCGGCTTCGCTTACTCCTCGGCCTTCCGGCCGCGCCCGGCCTACGCCCGCACCAGAGAGACCTCGATCTACCTGGCGCCGGACGCGGTCGGTCGCGGCCGGGGCCGGGCCCTCTACACGCACCTGCTCGACCTTGTCCGCGCCGACGCGATGCACACCGCTGTCGCCGTGGTCGCGCAGCCCAACCCTGTCTCCTGCGCGCTGCACGAGAGGCTCGGTTTCGAGCTCGTGGGGACGCTGCACGAGGTCGGCTGGAAGTTCGACCGCTGGGTCGACACCCGCTGGTATCAGCTGCTACTGCAGCCTCTTTGACTTCCCCAGGCGGGTCATGGTCTGCTTCGCCTCAGACAACTGAACATCCGCACAGGATCAGGGGAAGCCGGTCGAAGTCCGGCGCTGACCCGCAACCGTAGGCCGCTTCCGCGGCGAGCCGGAATGCCTGTCCCGTGCGAGCGGCTCTCCATCCGTCGAGGTCTACGGCACGGAGCCCCGTCCTCCCGGTCCGTGGCGAGAGCCCGGCGGCGGGTGAGCGAGGCGTCGTGACATCCGACCGCTCACCCCAAGAAGGACCTGTGTTCTCACGCTCTCTGCTCCGTGCCGGTGCCACGACCGCTGCGGTCGTCACGCTCGCCGGCGCCGGACTCGCCGCCACCGCGGCAGCCCCGACCGCCTTTGCGGCGACGACAACCGCCACGCCCTCTGCCACGGCTGGTCTCTACGGCAGCTCCGACCCGACCTACGACGGCGCGTACCGTCAGAGCCTGGCGCTGCTGGGCCTGCACGCCACCGGCGTCACCCCGAGCCCAGCGGCGGTCACCTGGCTGCTGGCGCAGCAGTGCTCCGACGGCGGCTGGGAGCCCTTCCGCGCCGACCTGGCGAAGGCCTGCACGCCTGCCAAGGAGGACAGCAACTCCACAGCCGCTGCGGTCACCGCCCTCGACGCCCTCGGCCAGGGAGTGGCCGCCGACAAGGGCATCGCCTGGCTGAAGAAGCACCAGAACGCCGACGGCGGCATCGGCTACAACCCGGGCAGCCCCAGCGACCCCAACTCGACGGGCCTGTTCGTCGGCGCCCTGCACGGCGCGGGCATCGACCCTGCCTCAGTCACAGCCTCGGGCAAGAGCCCCTACGACTCCCTGCAGTCCTTCCAGCTCGGCTGCTCGGCTGGCGCAGGTGCCGGGGGCTTCTACTACCCCGGGAGCGGCGCCCCCAAGGCGAACGACCTCGCCACGGTGCAGGCCGTGCCCGGCCTCGTCGGCCTCGGCCTCGTGGTGCCCGCGACCAGCCAGACCGCCGGCACCACCGGCTTTGACTGCCCCACGACGACGAGCAGCACCCCGGCCGTCGACCGCGACGGTGCGGCCAAGGCCGGCGCGGCGTACCTGGCGAAGCGGCTGCAGGACAACAAGGGCGTCCTCCCCTCCGGCTTCGGCAGTGGCCCGGACTACTCGACGACGGCGCAGGCGGTCCTCGCGCTCGTGGCGACGGGTACCGGGAAGGACGCGACCGACCTTGCCGTCGGCGCCCTCCAGAAGTCCGCCGCCACGTGGCTGACCGGCCCCGCTCAGCAGGGACTCGCGCTGCTGCTGAACGCCGCCACCGGCTCGCCGTCGGCAACCTTCGGTGGTCGCGATGTCGCCGCCGCTCTCGGCGCGTCGGTCCAGTCCGGTGCGACCGCGAGCCCGAGTGCTTCGGCCAGCGGATCGACCAAGCCGACCGCCTCGGCTCCGGCCTCCGGCAGTGCTGCGCCCACCACAGCGGC
>JBQCDV010000265.1:0-4134 GCA_051960855.1 Actinomycetales bacterium | reverse complement strand
AGCCGGGGTCGCGTGAGCTGCTCTCGAGCATCTTCCGCACCATCCACACGATCAAGGGCACGAGCGGCTTCCTGGCGCTGCACCGGCTGGAGTCCCTCACGCACGTCGGGGAGAACGTCCTGTCCCGGTTGCGGGACGGCCGCCTCGAGCTCGAGCCCACCACGACGACCGTGCTGCTGCAGATGGTCGACGCCGTGCGGGCCCTGCTCGCCCGCATCGAGTCCCACGGCGACGAGGAGGGTGTCGAGACCGACGCCGTCGTCACCGCGCTGACCGCGATCCTCGAGGGGCAGCCGGTGGGGACCGCCGCGCCCGCGCCGGAGACGGCCATCGACTCGGCGCCGGAGACGGTCATCGACTCGGCGCCGGAGACGGTCATCGACTCTGCGCCCGAAGCGCAGGTTGCCGCTACCCCAGAGGCGCACGATGCCCCGGCTCCGGCCGCCCCGGCCGCCACATCGGGTGACCCGGTCTGGAACGCCAGCGACGACCGCCTCGGCCAGCTGTTGCTGAGCGCGGGGGTCGACGCGGACGTCGTTCGGCAAGGGGTTGCCCTGCAGGCGGCAGGAGACCAGCGGCAGCTCGGTGAGATCCTCGTGGAGGACTTCTCGACCGACGCGACGACGGTCGACAAGGCGCTGCAGGTGCAGACTCCCCGCCGCAGCGCCGCGGAGTCGACGATCCGGGTCGACGTCGACCTGCTCGACTCGCTCATGACGCTGGTCGGTGAGCTCGTCCTGACGCGCAACCAGATCGTGCAGCACGCCGGCGTGCAGCACGACGTCAACCTGCTGCGGGCCAGCCAGCGACTCAACCTCATCGCCAGTGAGCTGCAGGAAGGCGTCATGAAGACGCGCATGCAGCCCATCGACCACCTGTGGTCCAAGCTGCCGCGCGTTGTCCGCGACCTGGGCCAGCAGTGCGGCCGGCAGGTGCGGCTGGAGATGGAGGGCCGGGAGACCGAGCTCGACCGGACGTTGCTCGAGGCCATCAAGGACCCGCTGACCCACCTCGTGCGCAACTCGGTCGACCACGGCATCGAGCCGCCCGACGTCCGGGTCGCCGCGGGCAAGCCCGCCGAGGGTGTCCTGCTGCTGCGGGCCTTCCACGAGGGTGGCCAGGTCATCGTCGAGGTCGTCGACGACGGCAAGGGAGTCGACCCCGCCGTCATCGGCGCCAAGGCCGTCGAGCGCGGTCTTGTGTCCCCCTCGCAGCTGGCGGCGATGTCCCCGCGCGACGTGCTGCAGCTGATCTTCCGGCCCGGTTTCAGCACGGCTGCCGCCGTCACGAACGTGTCGGGCCGCGGCGTCGGGATGGACGTCGTCAAGACCAACATCGAGAAGATCGGCGGCGCCATCGACGTCGAGTCGGTGCCCGGTCACGGCACGACGTGCCGGCTGCGGATCCCGCTGACTCTCGCGATCATCCCGGCCCTGACGGTCGAGTGCGCCGGCGACCGCTTCGCCATCCCGCAGGTGAGCCTGCTGGAGCTGGTGTCACTCGACGCCGGACGGGGCGACTCCAAGGTCGAGGAGGTGAACGGCGCTCCCGTCTACCGGCTGCGCGGCTCCCTGCTGCCCCTCGTGCGCCTCGACGAGGCCCTCGGGGTCGCGCCGGCCGAGCGCGGTGACGGCGAGATCTACATCGCGGTGCTGCAGAGCGATGGCCGCCGCTTCGGACTCGTCGTGGACCGTGTCCTCAACACCGAGGAGATTGTCGTCAAGCCGCTCTCGGCGATGCTCAAGGGGATCGGCGCCTACAGCGGCGCGACGATCCTCGGTGACGGAGGCGTCGCCCTGATCCTCGACGTCCAGGCCCTGGCGAAGCAGTCGCTGCGCGGAGCTGAGGCCGCCCGCAACGACCTCGCCACCGCCGCCGCACTCGAGACAGTCGCCACCGAGCGCTACCTCGTCGCGCGTGTGGGCGAGCGCCGCATCGCTATCCCGCTGGAGATCGTCACACGGCTGGAGGAGTTCCCCGCGACCTCAATCGAGCGGGTCGGCACCCGCGAGGTCGTGCAGTACCGGGGTCACATCCTTCCCCTCGTGCGGATCGGGCGGCACCTCGGTGCCAGCTACGGCGATGACGACCGGGAGACGCTGCAGGGGATCGTCTACTCCGACGGCATCCGCAGCGTCGCGCTGGTGGTCGACGCCATCCTTGACATCGTCGAGGAGCAGCCGGTCAACCGCAGCGATGTCGACGACCTCGGTCTCGTCGGGAGCACCGTCATCCAGGACCGCGTCACCGAGCTGCTCGACGTCCGGCAGGCGATCCTCGCGGCCGATCCGCACTTCTACGAGCGCGAGGTGGATGGCACCGCCTACGCCGCCCACACCGCGATGGGTCCTGACGAGTACCGCGACGGCCAGTTCGGCGCCGCTTTCGCACCGGAGGTGCTGTCCCGATGAGCACTGCAGTCGCTTCTCCCACCGGCCCCCGCGCGGGGGTCCGGACGGTCGCCAGCAGCACGCAGTTCGCGACGTTCACGCTGGCCGGCCACCTCTTCGGCGTTCGGGTCTCTCGGGTGCAGGAGGTGCTGCGCTACCAGGTCGCGACGCGGGTGCCGATGGCCCCGGATGCGGTCGGCGGCCTCATCAACCTGCGCGGCCAGGTGGTCACCGCCATCGACCTGCGGACCCGGCTGGGACTGCCCGCACGCCCGGCAGGAGCCGAGCCCATGAACGTCGTCGTTCGGGTCGGGGACGAGGCGGTCAGCATGCTCGTCGACTCGATCGGCGACGTGGTCGACGTCGAGACCGACGCGTTCGAGGCGCCGCCGGACACCCTGTCGGGCCCGGGGCGTGACCTGCTGCACGGCGCGTACAAGCTCGAGGGGCGGCTGCTGCTCGCGCTCGACGTCGACCGCGCCGTCAGCGTCGCCTGATCTTTCTGTATCACCCCGGGTTGGGCTAAAGACCCTTGCCGTCGCGGTCGATGGGAGAGGGGGCACGACCGCCGTCAGCGGGTCCCGTGCCCCTCCCCTGGCATCGTGAAGGAGCACACTCATGCCTGTCGACGGATCGACAACCGGCACCCGCGGTCTCGCCGTCCCCTCACCTCAGTCCGCGCAACCGGCAGAGCCCCGGTCCGGGCGCCTGCGGTGGTTCACCGACCGGGGCGTGCGCACCAAGGTCCTGGTGTCGAGCCTCGTCCTGTCCGCTGTGGGGATCGGCGTGGGCGCCATCGGGTTCACGGGCATCCATGACGCCATGGCCTCCGAGCAGGAGGTCTACGACACCAACGTCACGGGCCTGATCGCGATCGGACGGGTGCACCAGGAGGAGATCAAGTCCCGCATGCTGCTCGCGCAGCACGCGGTGGCGCAGTCCTCCGACGAGAAGGCGAAGGTGCTGCAGAAGATCGCGGGCAGCGACGCCGAGCTCGACTCCTGGGCCGCGAAGTTCGACAAGGTCGCCCTCGACGACGCGGACTGGCAGACCTTCCAGTCGGCGTGGAAGCAGTGGCGCCAGGTGCGCGACCAGCAGATGGTGCCGTTCAGCAACGCCGGCCGTCTCGCCGACTTCCAGCAGGCGCAGAGCGACGTCGCGCAGCCTCTGATCGACCAGGCAGCTGACGCTCTCGATGGCGTCGAGACCGCGGAGCAGAAGGCCGTGGACGCACTCGTCCTTCAGGGCCAGGCCTCCACCTCCTCTGACCTCCGCCTGATCGTCATCGCGCTGGGGGTCGGCATCGTGCTCGCCCTCGCCCTCGCGTGGTGGGTCGCGAGCGGGATCCGAACGTCGCTGTGGCGGGTGCGGCGTTCGTTGGACGCGATGGCCTCCGGGGATCTCACCGTTGCTCCCGGTGTCTCCGGGGCCGACGAGGTGGCCGCGATGTCGCACTCCCTGGAGACGGCGCAGGCCGGCCTGCGGGAGCTCGTGTCGGGGATCGCGCGGGCTGGCGAGACGCTCGTGTCGACCTCCGCCGGCCTCGCCACCACAGGAGCCGTCCTCCACGAGAACGTCGCCGGGACCGACCGGCAGGCCCAGGTCGTGGGCGCCGCCGCGGAGCAGGTGTCGCGGAATGTGCAGACGGTGGCGACGGGGTCGGAGGAGATGGGGGCCTCGATTCGGGAGATTGCGCATAACGCGTCGGAGGCGTCGCATGTGGCGGCGGCTGCGGTGGCGGCGG
>JBQCDV010000264.1:0-8652 GCA_051960855.1 Actinomycetales bacterium | reverse complement strand
CTGCTGCAGATCCTGGAGGACGGTCGCCTGACCGACGCCCAGGGCCGGGTCGTGGACTTCAAGAACACCGTCATCATCATGACGACCAACCTCGGCACCCGGGACATCTCCAAGGGCCTCAACCTCGGCTTCGCCGCCACCGACGACACCCAGTCGTCCTACGAGCGGATGAAGGCCAAGGTCTCTGACGAGCTCAAGCAGCACTTCCGTCCGGAGTTCCTCAACCGCATCGACGACGTCGTGGTCTTCCACCAGCTCACACAGGACGACATCATCACGATGGTCGACCTGATGCTGGCCCGCCTCGACGAGCGGCTGAAGGACAAGGACATGGGCATCGAGCTCACGCAGGGCGCGAAGGAGCTGCTCGCCAAGCGCGGCTTCGACCCGGTGCTGGGAGCACGGCCCCTGCGTCGCACCATCCAGCGGGAGCTCGAGGACGCGCTGTCGGAGAAGATCCTCTTCGGCGAGCTGCGCTCCGGCCAGATCGTCGTGGTCGACGCGGAGGGGGAGGGTGCCGAGGCGCACTTCACCTTCACCGGCGAGACCAAGGCGGCGCTGCCTGACGCCCCGCCGGTCGAGGCCGCCGGCACGGAGTGACGAGCGGCCGAACATCGGTCCTGAGGCCGCCGGCACGGAGTGACGAGCGGCGTTAAGGGCTCTGACTCGAGACAGAGGTCCGTCCCCTACCGGGGGCGGGCCTCTGTCCGTCTGAGAGCTGTTCGTCTGCCAGCCGGTCTGGGCCGCGCCGGGCGGCACGGGTCAGCGAGCCGACCATGGCCGCGAAGACGAGGACCCACGCGGCCAGGGCGACCCACGCCCACGCATGCCCGATCCCGGCGATGAGGGGCAGGTGGGCGGTGCGACCGAGCTCGCCACTCGCCACGGCGTACATCCCGAGGGGGAAGCAGATGCTCCACAGCGCCGGCTCGTAGCGCAGGGGCACCCGCCGTAGCCAGTGGCGCCACACGCCGAAGCCGGCGAGCAGGGGGATCAACCAGGTCCCGAATGCCCACAGCACCACCGACAGGCCGCCCAGCACAGCGCGGCTCGCGGCCAGCACCGGCGTCACGGGGAACTCGAGGAGGCGCGCCCCGGCGAAGACGGTGATCGAGGTGGCGCCCATGACGATCCAGTACGGCGGCGTGATGGTGTCGGGGCCGATCTCGACCAGGAGCAGCCGCACGAGCAGCACGGTCGCCATCGACAGGTAGAGCACGGCCCCCAGGCTCCAGAGCATGACGGCGACGAGAGCGATCCAGCGGGCTCCCGCTGGCCACCATGGCTCGAGCGCGCAGGCCCCGAGGGCGACGGACTGCGTGGCGACGACGGAGATGAACCACGTCCCGTCGACGTCGCCGAGGACGGGCCCCTCGCTCCTACGGATCAGGATGATGGCCGGCATGCTGTAGCCGAGCAGCAGCCACGACAGGATGCCGACCCCGAGCAGGACGGCTGCGAGCCCTGGCCGGCCGCCGAGGGCGTAGCGGCCGGCGAGCACGTCGAAGCCGGCCACGAACGTGAAGGCGCCGAACATCCGCCGCGGGTTGGTGAGGTCGGCCAGCAGCTCGCGCCGGAACGACACCGCCCGCCATACGGTCAGGATGGTCAGCACGACCAGCCCCACGGTGGCCACCGTGAGCAGCGCGGCGGACAGGGCTTGGTGCCCGGCTCGGAACATCGCGATCGAGTTGATGCCGCTGGCCATCACGAGGGCGAAGTACGACGGCGGCAGCGCGCGCACCGCGTTGCGCACCAGCCTCACGGGGCCGCCTCCTCGGGTCGAGCTCGCCTGCCACCCTAGGGTCCCGGCCGGCTGCCGAAGATGACGATCGCACGGCAACTTCCCGATCGTGACGAACGTCGCCCGAGCGGGCCCGGCTCCGCGCGTAAGGTGACCCTCCATGGTCGCTACCGCCGCCGTGGAGCTGCGCCATCCGGTGCCCGCCGTGCTGTCCCCGCGGTGGCGGGCAGCGCGAAGGGCGGCAGCCGCGGCCTACGCGGTCGTCCTCGCGACCTACATCGTCCGCCAGGGCGTCCCGATGGACCGGCTGCTGCAGACGTGCTGGATCCTCGCGGCGCTGCTGATCACAGCGATCGGGTCCTCATGGTGGCGGGCGGTGCGGATCCTGCTGGAGTGGGCCCCGTTCGTCGGGCTGCTGCTCTGCTACGACTACGTGCGGGGTCTCACCGGTGACCTGGGCATCAGCGTGCACGAGGCGGACATCGTCGCCGCCGAGAAGTGGCTGACAGGCTGGGCGACCGGCGGCGAGGTCCCCACCACGTGGCTGCAGGGGCGGCTGCTCGAGCTGGGCGTCATCCACTGGTGGGACGTGGTGGTGTCACTGGTCTACGCCACGCACTTCGTGCTGCCCTGGCTGCTCGCCGCCTACCTCTATGCCCGCGACCATCGGGCGTGGGTCCGCTATGCCGCCGGCATCGTGACGCTGTCGATGCTCGCACTCGCCTGCTACGCACTGTTTCCGGCCGCTCCGCCGTGGATGGCCGCCCAGGACGGGTTGATCGGGACCGTGGTGCGTGGCGGCGTGCGGGGCTGGAGCGCGGTGGGCCTGCACGACGCCGGGGTCCTGCTCGCCAACGCCCAGGCCCGCGCCAACCTGGTCGCGGCGATGCCGTCGTTGCACTTCGGCACGACGCTGTTCGTCACGATCGTGCTGTGGCGCCGGGTCGTGCACCTGCGGTGGCTGCCGGCTCGTGTGGCGTCCTACGCCGTGCTCGTCTGCTACCCGCCGGCCATGGCCTTCTCGCTGGTCTACGCCGGCGAGCACTACGTCGTCGACGTCCTCGCCGGCGGCGTTGCAGTCGCGGTGACGTTCGCGCTCGTCGCGGCTGTGTCTGCGATCCCCGTGCCCGCTCCGGTCGTCGCCTGGGGCCGGCGCCTGCAGGGGCTGCGCCGCCCACCTGCTGTGGCCAGCGCGCCGCGGCCGGAGTCCGCTACCGCGGCCGCGGTCCCGCGCCAGCCTGGTGCCGCCGCTCAGTCCCGGTCGGAGGCGGCCGCGCGGGAGTAGAGCTCCCGGACCACGTCCTCGATCGCCGGCTCTGACAGCGCGAGGTCGCGCACGGCGGCCTGTGCGCTCACCCCGGCGATGACAGCTGCCGCCGTGACCTGCTCGGGTACGAAGGCCAGACGCTGCCGGAGGCCGCCGGCTTCGACCGCGATGACCTCCGCCCCCTCCACCACGAGCGGTGCGACGGCCTCCTCCAGCTCGACGGTGAGGACCCGTCGCACGCCCACCTCGGCGCCGAGCCCGGCCGGGGTCCCGTCGAAGGCGACCTGGCCCCGGTCGATGACGAGCAGGCGGTCGCACAGCCGCTCGATGTCTGGCAGGTCGTGGGTCGTGAGCAGGATCGTGGTGCCGTGCGTCTGCCGCTCCGACTGCAGCAGCGCGCGCAGCGCCTCCTTGCTCGTCAGGTCCAGCCCGATCGTCGGTTCGTCGAGGACGAGCAGGGGCGGCTGATGCAGCAGGGCAGCGGCGACCTCCCCGCGCATGCGCTGGCCCAGGCTGAGGGCGCGCACCGGCTGGTCCAGGAACGGCGCCAGCTGCAGTCGCTCGTCGAGCTCGGCTATCCGTGCTCGCCACCGGGCGTCTTCGAGACCGTGGATGGCGGCGAGGAGCCGGAAGCTCTCTCGCAGCGGCAGGTCCCACCACAGCTGCGAGCGCTGCCCGAAGACCACACCGAGGCGCCGGGCGAGCGCGCGGCGCTGAGTCACCGGGTCCAGATCGCAGACCCGGACCTGACCGGCGGTGGGCACGAGGATCCCGGTCAGCAGCTTGATCGTCGTGGACTTGCCCGCCCCGTTGGGTCCCAGGTAGCCGACGGCCTCGCCGCGCCGGATCGTCAGGTCGATGCCGTCGACGGCGACGACGACCTCACGACGGCGGCGGAACCGCCCGCTGCGTCGTTCGAACTCCCGCCGCAGACCGCGCACCGCGACGAGGACCTCCGCGCTCGCGGCGTCGTTCGGCGTCATGAGCCGGCTCCGGTGTAGCGGCGGACACCCGCGCGCCACACCAGCAGCGCCACGAGCCAGGCGGCGGCGGCTACAGCGGGAGCGAGCCACACGAGGGCGGGGGACAGGCCGGTGGGCTCGGGCAGGTCGAGGATCGCGACAGCCGGGAGATAGGCCGTAAAGGCCGCGGGCACGACGAAGGTGAAGAAGCGGCGCAGCGGCACGGCCAGGGCTCCGAGGGGGAACTCGGCGACATAGTGGCCGCCGTAGGTGAAGGCGTTGGAGAACTCCCGGCCCTCGACCACCCAGAAGGCGATGCTCGAGCCGGCGACGAAGATCGCGGAGAAGACGACACAGCCGACCAGCGGTGAGAGCACGAGCAGGGCGACGTGCGGCAGGGTCCAGTCGACCGGCGCGCGGGTGAGGACCACGGCCAGCACGACCAGCGCCGTCAGAGCGCGCCCGAGCCGCCGCAGTGACAGATCCTCGAGCACCACTTGCGCGAGGAGGGGCAGCGGACGCAGCAGCAGCACGTCGAGCCGCCCGGAGCGCACGTAGACGGGCAGGTCGTCGAGGTGGCCGACGAGGGCGTCAGCCAGGCTGAAGCCCACAGTCGCCAGCGCGTAGACGACGAGGGCCGCCTGCACATCGAGGCCGCCGAGCGCCCGGACCTGAGTGAAGATGACGAGGATCTCGGCGAGGTCGACGGCGCCGAGCCACACCTGGCTGGCCACGTCGGTGACGAAGGACGCGCGGTAGCTGACCTGGGCGGCGAGCCGGCTGCCCAGCAGAGCGCGGTAGGCGCTAGCCACCCTGCACCACCAGCCGACGGGTGCCGCGGGAGAGGACCCAGCGCCCCAGCAGCAGCAGGGCGGCCGCCCAGCCCGCCTGCACGGCCAGGGTGCCGGCAGCGGACGGGCCGAGGCCGCGGCCGGTCCAGACGTCGATGGGCGCCTGCAGCATCGCCGGGAACGGCGTGGCGTAGACCAGCGCGCGCACACCGTCGGGAAACGCCTGCACCGGCACGACCAGGCCCATGAGCAGGTTGGACGTGAGCACGTAGAAGCTGAGGAAGCCGCGGATCTCGACGGTCCAGAACGCGACCAGGTTGAGCAGGAACCGCGCGGCGAAGGACACCGTGACCGCCAACCCCATCGACAGGACGAACGCCGCAGCGAGAGCCGGCGTCGCGGGCAGCTGCAGGGAGAGGTCGCTCCCGGCCGCGGGGAGCCCGACGGTCACGAACGCCACACCGAGCAGCATGGTCGGGACGCCGCGGGCCAGCAGCTGCAGCGCGGCCCGACCGAGGTCGGCGGCCAGCCACGCCAGCTGCAGGTCGACGGGCCTGGACAGGTCGACGGCGATGTCGCCGGTGCGGACGCGCAGGGCGAGCTCGTTCCAGCCGAAGACGTGCACGACGGCGATCAGCGCCTGCCCGAGAAACGTGTAGGTGACCACCGCGCTCGGGTCGTAGCCGGCGAAGCTGCCCCCGGCGGCAGTCGCCGCGGCCAGCAGGATGCTGGACCGGACGTAGCCGAAGACCGAGTTGACGAAGATGCCAGCCGCTACCGCCGAGCGGTAGGTCGACCACCGCCGGAAGCCGGCGGCTGCCAGCGCCAGCGGGACGGCGAGCGCGGTGGGCACAAGCGGGAGAGCCTACCGGCGGTCCACGTTGCTGCGGGATTATCCGCGGCGGTCCACGTTGCTGCGGGATTATCCGCGGCGGTCGACTTTGTGCTGGGCGGCCTGCGCGAGCGGCTTGACGACGAGCAGGTCGATGTCGACGTGCGGCGGACGGGTGACGCACCAGGCGATGCAGTCGGCGATGTCGTCGGCGACCAGGGGCTCGTCGACGCCCTGGTAGACCTTGGCCGCGCGCTCCTCGTCGCCGCCGAACCGGTTGAGGGAGAACTCCTCGGTCTTCACCATGCCCGGCGCGATCTCCGTGACCCGCACGGGCCGGCCGTTGAGCTCCAGTCGCAGGGTCTCGACGAGAGCAGCCTGGGCGTGCTTGGCCGCCGTGTAGCCCGCGCCGCCCTCGTAGACGATCCGCGCGGCCGTGGAGGTCACGCAGACGACGTGGCCGCGGCCGGACTCGGCGAGCATTGGGACGAGAGCCTGCGTCATGCGCAGCGTCCCCAGCACGTTGACCTCGTACATGCGCTGCCAGTCAGCGACCGACGCCTTCTCGACGGGGTCCATGCCCCACGCGCCGCCGGCGTTGTTGACGAGCAGCTCGCAGTGGGTCAGCGAGGTGACCAGCTCGGCCACAGCAGCGTCGTTCGTGACGTCGAGCTCGATGGCCCGGCCGCCGATCTCCTCGGCCAGCTGCTGCAGCCGTTCGACGCGGCGCGCGGCGACCACGACCTCGAAGCCCTCCTGCGCCAGCCGTCGGGCGGTGGCGGCGCCGATGCCGCTGCTCGCTCCGGTGACGACGGCGACCGGACGGGGGGAGGCGGGGGCGGGGGAGTCGGCAGAGGTCACCAGGTCATGGTGGCACGCGTCCAACAGGCGCCAGCGGCCGGAATGTCGGAGGATCGACGGCGGTTGCTCTCTCGGCGAGTCAGGCAGCGGCAGCGAGGGGTGGGGTTACGTGGGCAAGAAGCCGGCGTCAGTGGCCACGCCGCTGCGCGGTCCTCGCGTACCTCTCGCCGTCCGCTCCTCCGGGGGCCACCGGCTGCCGCGGCGGGTCGCGATGCTCAGCGTCCACACCTCCCCTCTGCACCAGCCGGGCACGGGCGACGCCGGCGGACTCAACGTCTACGTCGTTGAGCTCGCCACCCGGCTCGCGGCGCTGGACATCGAGGTGGAGGTGTTCACGCGGGCCAGCAGCAGCGGGCTGCCGCCTCGTGTGGAGCTCGCACCCGGTGTCCTGGTGCGCCACGTGACCGCCGGCCCTTACGAGGGTCTGGCCAAGGAGGACCTGCCGAGCCAGCTGTGCGCCTTCACGGCGGGGGTCCTGCGTGCCGAGGCGGCCCACGAGCCCGGCTACTACGACCTCGTGCACAGCCACTACTGGCTCTCCGGCCAGGTCGGCTGGCTGGCCGCGGAGCGGTGGGGCGTCCCGCTCGTGCACACCATGCACACCATGGCGCGGGTCAAGAACACCGCGCTCGCCGCGGACGACGCGCCCGAGCCGGACGCGCGCGTCATCGGGGAGACGCAGGTGGTGGAGGCCGCGGACCGGCTCGTGGCCAACACCGACGAGGAGGCGCGCCAGCTCGTCGACCTCTACGGTGCCGACCCGTCGCGGGTCGTCACCGTGTCGCCCGGCGTCGACCTGTCCACGTTCCAGCCGCGCGGCACCGCCGCTGCCCGCGAGCTGCTCGGACTCCCGAACGACGCCCTCGTGCTGCTGTTCGTCGGCCGCATCCAGCCCCTCAAGGCGCCCGACGTCCTCGTCCGGGCTGCCGCCGAGCTCGTCGCCCGCGACCCCTCGCTGCGGTCGCGGCTCGTCGTCGCGGTCATCGGCGGCCCCTCGGGCCGCGGCCTGGCCGAGCCGGAGTCGTTGTCGCGGCTGGCGCACCAGCTCGGCGTCGCCGACCTCGTGCGCTTCGAGCCGCCCGTTTCACGCTCGGAGCTTCCCCTCTGGTACTCCGCGGCTGACGCCACGGTCGTCCCCAGTCACAACGAGTCCTTCGGGCTCGTCGCGCTCGAGTCGCAGGCGTGCGGGACGCCGGTGGTGGCGACCCGCGTCGGGGGACTCCCGACCGCGGTGAGCGACGGTGTCTCCGGCCTGCTCGTCGACGGGCACGATCCGGCCCGCTGGGCCGACGCCCTCGCCGACATCGTCGGCGACACCGCCCTCCGGCAGCGCCTCGCGCGTGGCGCTCGCCGTCACGCCGAGCGGTTCGGGTGGGCGGCGACGGCGGCGGCGATGGTCGATGTGTACGCCGACGCGATGGCCGACCGCGGCTCCGAGCTTCTCGCCGTCGGGCGCTGAGCGCGGGCGACGGCGGCCGACGGCTGGCGGCGGAGGCGCGATGTGAGCGGTCGCTCGGAGGACGCGAGGCAGCGAGCCCTCGACGTCGTCACGCGGTGCCTCGAGGATGCCCAGCTGTCGTGGGAGCCGGCGGGGGAGTGGCACGTCGCGGTCGCCCTGCCGGGGGAGCGCAAGCTCTCGACCGCGGTCTCGCTGCGGCTGGGAGAGCACTCGCTGTCGGCCAACGCCTTCGTCATCCGCCGTCCGGACGACAACCACGCGGCCTTCTACCGGTGGCTCCTGCAGCGCAACGTCCGGCTGCACGGCGTGGCCTACGCCCTGGACTCTCTCGGCGACGTCTACCTCGTCGCGCGGCTGCCCCTGGCGGCGGTGACCGCCGACGCCGTCGACGACCTGCTCGGTGCGTTGCTCGATGCCAGCGACTCGGCGTTCAACACCCTGCTCGAGCTCGGCTTCTCCGAGGCGATCCGCCAGGAGTGGCGGTGGCGGCTGGCCCGAGGGGAATCGACCGCCAACCTGGCAGCCTTCCGCCACCTGTCGCCGCCCGACGGCGGCTGACGGGGAGGCCGGAGCGGAGCCCCGAGCAGCGGGCGCCCGGGCACCGTCGGGGACGTCGCTAGCCTGGCTTCATGACCTCAACCCTCGTGCTGCTCCGCCATGGCGAGAGCGAGTGGAACGCCAAGAACCTCTTCACCGGCTGGGTCGACGTGGCGCTGTCGGACGCGGGCCGTGCGGA
>JBQCDV010000263.1:0-16879 GCA_051960855.1 Actinomycetales bacterium | reverse complement strand
TACCTCGCGAGCCGCCGCGGCAAGCTGCGCGGAGGCGCCTCCCGCGCTACACCCGCATTATCGTGCGCGGGCGCTCTGGCCCTGCGGGGACCGCCGATCGAGGATGGATGCACGCCCCGCGAGCGGGTGCCCCCCACCGGTGTGGCACCCTCACGCGGGTCTGTCGCCCTGTTCCGGCCGCTGCATAGGGTGACAACGCCCTGCCGGGCCGGGGAGTCTCGCCCCTGACCGGACGGGTCTGCCGTTACCCGACCCCGTCGGCAGCCGCTACCCGTAGGAGGTCCCCGTGGCGTCCATGACCGAGATCCTCATCCTCCACGGCCACCTGCCGATCGAATACCTCGACCGCGTGGCGACCGAGCCGGCGGCGGACGAGTCCGTCGTGCGCGAGCTCATCGAGCGCGGAGCCATCACCTCCGCGCAGCTCGCGCGCGCGAGAGCCGCGCAGTCCGGCATCCCCTTCGTCGAACTCGCCGACTACCCCGTCGACCGCACGGCGGTCGCCCTCATCCCCGGCGCCATCTGCCGCCGCCACACCGTGCTCCCGATCGGCCTCGCCGAGGGCACGATCGTGCTGGCGATGGCCGACCCCGGCAACGTCTTCGCCATCGACGACGTGCGCGCGGCATCCCGCCTCAACGTCGCCGCCGCCGTCGCCGAGGAGTCGGACCTGCGCCCCGCGATCGACCGCGACGTGCGCGCCGACGACGAGCTCAGCGACCTGACGACGACGCTCCAGGAGGACGCGGCCCCCGTCGAGGAGACCGCCCTCGCCGAGGCGTCGGACGACGACGCGCCGATCGTGCGGTTCGTGAACCTGCTGGTGAGCCAGGCCATCCAGGACCACGCCTCCGACATCCACATCGAGCCGGCAGAGCACGACGTCCGGGTGCGGTACCGCATCGACGGTGTGCTGCACGCCATGCAGTCGGCGCCGAAGAGCATCCAGAACGGCGTCATCTCGCGCCTCAAGATCATGTCGGACATCGACATCGCCGAGCGTCGCAAGCCGCAGGACGGCCGCATGTCGGTCGTCCACGGCGGCCGCCAGATCGACCTCCGCGTCGCCACCCTGCCGACGGTGTGGGGCGAGAAGGTCGTTATGCGCATCCTCGACAACTCCACCGCGCGACTCGACCTCACAGACCTCGGCTTCAGCGACGGCAACTACGACCGCTTCTCCACGAGCTTCACCAAGCCCTACGGGATGATCCTGGTCACCGGCCCGACGGGCTCCGGCAAGTCGACGACGCTCTACGCCACGCTCAACATCGTCAGCAAGCCCGAGGTCAACGTCATCACCGTCGAGGACCCGGTGGAGTACCGGCTGCCCGGCATCAACCAGGTACAGACCAACACCAAGGCCGGCCTCACCTTCGCCGCCGCGCTCCGCTCGATCCTGCGGTCGGATCCCGACGTCGTCCTCATCGGTGAGATCCGCGACCACGAGACCGCGCAGATTGCTATCGAAGCCGCCCTCACCGGTCACCTCGTCCTTTCGACCCTGCACACCAACGACGCGCCCTCAGCGATCACCCGTCTGATCGAGATGGACATCGAGCCTTTCCTCGTCGGGTCGGCGATCGACTGCGTGCTGGCCCAGCGCCTCGCGCGCCGACTCTGCAGCCGCTGCAAGGAGCCCTACACCCCCGACCCGGCCAAGCTCGTCGCTGCCCGCTACCCGTTCTGGCAGCCGGGGGAGGAGCTGCCGGAGCTCTACCGCCCGGTCGGGTGCCCGCACTGCGCCAAAACCGGCTACAAGGGGCGACTTGCCCTGCATGAGGTCATGACCGTCACGGAGGAGATTGAGCGGCTCGCTGTGAGTAGAGCATCGGCAGCGCAAATCGGACAGGTTGCCCGAGAACAAGGAATGCTCACGCTTCGCGAGGACGGGATGACAAAAGCCGCACAAGGGGTGACTTCTGTAGAAGAGATCCTCCGGGTCGTCGTTTGACCCTACGCTCCGCGACAGGTGCATTCGTTCCACGCAGAGCGACACCCATTCGGCCGATGGGCCGGGGGACCAGAGCCGGCCAGCAGCGGCCGGCATCACAGCCGAGATGACAGCAGGACTAGGGGAGGCAGGACATGGACGCACAGAGCTGGCCAGCGCTGGCTGAGGACGCGGCCTATCCATCTCCGAACGCCGTTGTTGGTGGTGCTGTCGCAGCGACGGCTGTCCCGACCCAGCCGGCGGTCACCGCTCGTCTCGGTCTCGACGCTGACGAGGAGCCCCGCCTCGACCTCGACGACTTGCTGACCTTCATGGCACAGCAGGGTGCGTCGGACCTGCACCTGACGGCGGGTGTCCCGCCCATGATGCGGCTGCACGGTGAGCTCGAGCCGGTGCCGGATCAGGAGCGCCTCACGCCCTCGCAGATCCAGCGCGCGCTCTACGCCATCCTCACGCAGCGCCAGCGGGAGCGGTTCGAGGAGGTCCTCGAGCTCGACTTCTCCTACAGCGTTCCGGGGCGCGCTCGCTACCGCGTCAACATCTACCGTCAGCGTGACACTTTGGGTGCCGCCTTCCGTCTGATCCCCTTCGAGATCAAGCCACTGGAAGAGCTCGGCATCCCGCCGGTCGCCGCGAACTTCGCCATGCTGCCCCGTGGCTTCGTCCTCGTCACCGGTCCCACGGGCTCCGGCAAGTCGACCACCTTGGCCTCGCTTATCGACCTCGCGAACCGTCAGCGCAAAGAGCACATCATGACGGTGGAGGACCCGATAGAGTTCCTCCACAAGCACAAGGGCTGCATCGTCAACCAGCGCGAGGTCGGCGCCGACACGCAGTCGTTCAACAATGCGCTGAAGCACGCGTTGCGGCAGGACCCCGACATCATCCTCGTCGGCGAGCTCCGCGACCTGGAGACCATTAGCGTCGCGCTGACAGCAGCTGAGACCGGCCACCTTGTCTTCGCGACCCTGCACACGCAGGACGCAGCGCAGACCATCGACCGCATCATCGATGTCTTCCCGACGAACCAGCAGGACCAGGTGCGTGTCCAGCTCGCCGGCACGATCCAGGGCGTCGTCTGCCAGACGCTGTGCAAGACGGCGGACGGCCGTGGCCGGGCGGTGGCGACCGAGGTCATGGTTGCGACTCCTGCTATCCGCAACCTGGTCCGTGAGGGCAAGACGCACCAGATCTACTCGGCCATGCAGGCAGGCGCCCAGCACGGCATGCACACGATGGACCAGCACCTGGCCGACCTGGTCAACCGCGGACGCATCACCTACGACCTGGGGCTCGAGAAGTGCCACCACGTCGAGGACTTCAACCGGCTCACCGGCCGCACTCACTGAGGTAGCGAGACATGCCAGCAACGCTGACGTTTGACTACGCCGTCCGGGACCGCACCGGCAAGATCGTCAAGGGCCGCCTCGATGGCGAGTCTCAGGCGGCGGTCGTTACCAAGCTCCGCTCGATGGGCTACGCGCCGGTCACGATCAACCAGGCGAACGCGGGTCTCAAGAAGGAGATCACGATCCCGGGCCTGGGATCGAACCGCGTCAAGCTCAAGGACCTCGCGGTCATGGCGCGGCAGTTCGCTACCATGATCAACTCTGGACTATCGCTGCTCCGTGCGCTGTCCATCCTCGCGGAGCAGACGCAGAGCAAGAAGCTTCGCGAAACCCTCGCGGCGTGCCGCAACGACATCGAGGCTGGTCTCGCGCTGTCCGCTGCGATGGCCAAGCACCCCAACGTCTTCCCGCCGCTCATGGTCAACATGTGCCGCGCCGGCGAGGTCGGTGGCTTCCTTGACGCCGTCCTGCTCCAGATCGCCGCCAACTATGAGGCGGAGGTCAAGCTCCGCGGCAAGATCAAGTCTGCGATGACCTACCCGACGGTTGTTTTCGTCATCGCGATCCTCGCCGTGATCGGGATGCTGCTGTTCATCGTGCCGGTCTTCGCCAACATGTTCACCAGCCTGGGTGGTGAGCTGCCGCTGCCGACGAAGATCCTCGTCGTTCTGTCGGGTCTCATGAAGTGGCTGGCACCGCTCGGGCTCGTCGCCCTCATCGCCGGCTTCTTCACCTGGCAGAAGGTCAAGCACGAGGAGCGGGTCCGCGCCGTCGTCGACCCCATCAAGCTTAAGATCCCGGTCTTCGGACCGCTCTTCACCAAGGTGGCAATCAGCCGCTTCACCCGCAACCTCGGCACGATGCTCTCCTCGGGCGTCCCAATTCTCCAGGCGCTCGACATCGTCGCGGAGACCACAGGCAACTACACACTCGAGCGTGCTGTGCGCGAGGTGCAGGAGAGCGTCCGCCACGGTGAGTCGCTCGCTGGGCCGCTCGCGCACCATGAGGTCTTCCCGTCGATGGTCGTCCAAATGATGGCCGTCGGTGAGGACACGGGCGCCCTCGACGCGATGCTGCACAAGATCTCCGAGTTCTACGACCAGGAGGTCGAAGCGACCGCCGAGGCCCTGACGAGCCTCATCGAGCCTCTCATGATCGCCGTCCTCGGCGGCATCATCGGGTCGATGATCATCGCCCTCTACATGCCCATCTTCAAGGTCTTCGATCTCATCAAGTAGGGACCGCGCCGCCCGCAGGTCGGGCCGCAGAAGTCATCAACCGACGGGGGTCCGGACCGATGCGTGAGGTATGTCCAGCATGGCCACGATGACCGGCAGCGATGGCCGTCAGCTCCTGCCCGGCCAACGGCGACGTCTCGGCGACGTCCTCGTCGAGTCTGGCCTCCTCACCCCCGAGCAGCTCCGGGAGGTTCTCGACGCGCAGGTGTCCGCGGAGGGCCCCCGTCGGCGGCTCGGCCAGGTGGTCGTCGAGCTCGGCTACGTCACCGAGCGGGACATGGCGAAGGCGCTCGCTGAGCAACTGGGCCTGGAGATGGTGGACCTCGCCTCACGGCCTCCGGCGACAGACTACGTCCGGATGCTGCCCAAGGCGGTCTCGCAGCGGACGCACATGATCGTCATTGAGCAAAACGAGGACTACGTCACCGTCGCCGCAAGCGACCCAACGCACGTCCTCGCCCTCGACGACGTTCGCCTCTACACGAGAGCCTCGGACCTTCACGTGGTCGTGGCGACTGAGGCCCAGATCCAGGAGCACATCGGCCGCGCCTGGTCCATCATCGATGACCCGGATGCGGTCGCCGCCGTCACCACGAGTGACGGCTTCGACGACCTGGCGAACGCAGACCAGGACATCGCCTCCGCCGCCACGGATGCTCCGATCGTCCGGCTGGTCGCGAGCATCCTTGCGGACGCCGTCCGGCTGAAGGCCTCGGACATCCATGTCGAGCCGCAGCGCGATGCTCTCCGCGTCCGGTTCCGCATCGACGGTGTCCTCCGCGATGTCTCGCAGGCGCCCCGTCGCATCGCGCCAGCCGTGACAAGCCGCATCAAGGTGATGAGCGGACTCGATATCGCCGAGCGCCGCGTCCCTCAGGACGGTCGCACAAGGCTGCAAGTCGAGGGCCGATTCGTCGACGCGCGAGTCTCGACGCTGCCCGGCGTGCACGGCGAAAAGGTGGTCATCCGTCTGCTTGCCGGGGCCGCCGAGGTCGCTCCGCTGGAGTCCGTCGGTCTCGAGGAGGACCAGCTCGCGATCCTCCGCGACGCACTGTCCGCGCCTCAGGGGCTCGTCCTCATCACCGGCCCGACGGGGTCGGGGAAGACGAGCACGCTCTACAGCGCGCTGCGAGATATCTCCGACCCCGGTCGCAATGTCATCACCCTCGAGGACCCAGTCGAGGTTCAGTTTCCGGGCATCACCCAGGTGGCCATCAATCCGCGCCAGGGGCTGACTTTTGGCAAGGGGCTGCGCTCCGTCCTGCGGCAGGACCCCGACATCGTCCTCGTCGGCGAGGTCCGTGACGTGGAGACCGCGAAGCTGGCCCTCGAGGCCAGCCTCACCGGTCACCTTGTTCTGACCACTCTCCACACGAGCTCCGCAGCCGGCGCTCTCACGCGCCTCGTAGACATGGGAGTCGAGCCCTACCTCGTGGCGTCATCGTTGACGGCGGCGGTCGCGCAACGTCTTGTGCGCACGCCCTGCCCTCGCTGCTCGCGTGAAGTGGCACCGGACTCGACGTCGCTGGCGCTGCTGGGACTCCAACTCCGCGACGTCTCCCACGCCACCTTTCGGCAGGGGAGCGGGTGTGGTGAGTGTGGAAACACCGGTTACCGCGGACGGACAGGCGTATTCGAGGTGCTGGCCGTGGACTCCGCGATGCGTCGGGTGCTGCTGTCGACGCCGACAGAAGAGGCCGTGTCCGCGCGCGCCCGCGCCGCTCGCAGTCGCACGCTTCGCGGCGCCGCTCTTGCTCTCGCCTTTCGAGGTCAGACAACGCTCGAAGAGGTCCTGCGCGTCACGCACGACGACCGCGGTGTGGGCCTTTCCTGTCCTGCTTGCCGCCACGCGGTGCAGGAGGACATGGTCGCCTGCCCGTGGTGTGGCGCTTCCCTTGATACCGGCCATTGTGCAAGTTGTTCCCGGCAAATCGACGCAGAGTGGCGCATCTGTCCCTGGTGCCGCACACCAACGGCATCTGAAACTTCCGCAGAAGTACCTTCAGCGGGAGGCGTTCAAGTCTAGCCTCTGAGATGTCGATCAGACATCGACAGGAGCCTCAGGGTCCGAGAGTGCAGATGCTCTAGGCCACCTCGAGCCCACCATAACAGGGAAAGCCCGAGGGCTAGCCGCACGGACAACTCGGTTCGTCCTCAATCAGAAAGGTAAGGGCAGATGCTCGCACGCATCCGCAAGTCCATGGAGGAGAAGGACCAGGGCTTCACCCTGATCGAGCTCCTCGTCGTCATGATCATCATCGGCATCCTCGCCGCGATCGCCATTCCGGTCTTCCTCTCGCAGAAGAAGAAGGCCTACATCTCGGCCGACAAGTCGGACCTTCGTTCGGTTGCACTGGAGGTGGAGGCTTTCCTTTCCGACCAAAAGGCAGTTTCCACCGGGTCCAACTGGACGTTGGCAAGTAACGGTACGAAGGTGGACATCGCCGAGAGTACTAATGCGCCTGCGGGTACGGCGTCTGCGGGCCTCGGCAACATCACCACCACGATGGCCGGGAACATTAAGTTGGCCGCGGACGGCACTGCGACCTACTGCCTCGCCGCGGTGAACAATGGTCAGAAGGTTTGGTACACGCCCACGACGCAGTACAGCGTTGGCAGCGCTCCGACCATTCCCTCTGGCTCGGCGGCTTGCCCGGCTCTCAGCTAGTCCGCTGAATTCCGCTGGGTGCGGCTTCGGCCGCACCCAGCGGTCCCCTTACCAAGGAGCTGAAATGGTGAGCGTGGTGATACGCACGCGGCGGCGCGCTGACGCTTGCCACGCGTCTCAGCAGGGCTTCACCCTCGTCGAGGTCATCGTCGCCATCGTTCTCATCGCGCTCCTCATGGCGGGTCTTGCGTCCGTCCTGGGGGCGAGCATCCGCACCGAACGTTCGGCGAAGGAACGCCAGACAGCGGCAAACCTCGCCGAAGCCGCCTTGGAAAGTATGCGAGCACTTCCGTATGCCACGCTCGCACTCGGCAACAACCTGGCCGACATGGCGTCTGACGCCACCAGTCCCTTTCTCGGCAGCGCCAACATCTACGGTTCTGGGCCCTACAAACTGCTGAGCGCTACGGGCGAGACAGTGGTAACGCGAGCTTCCGGTGCGCCAGCACCACTGGCGGCCACGGCTACTAGTGCCGTCAACGGCACCGACTACTCGGTCCGCACGTACGTCTCCATTCCCTCGGGGGCGACCACGACCACCCAACTGCACGTTTCGGCTGTGGTGACCTGGCGGTCCGCGGCGAACGCAGGAGCGGTGCGCCGCTACGTAGCGCAAACGACTGCCTCGTCAGATGTCGGGTGCGAGTCGGCCGCCACCCGGCCCTTCGCCGGGCCCTGCGCGAACTTCTTTGCCGCTGCCGCGAGCACGGGAATGCTTACCGTCTCTGTCGCTCCGAGTGTCGACGCGCCCAACGCCTTGACTGACCCCACCGTCAAGTGGTCGGCGCCCTCTGTGCAGTCTCTTGCCCAGTCTGAGCAGACTGTCTACACGTCGGCGCTGTTAAAGGCGCCCTGGGTGGGAGCGTCGACGAGTGGTGAGCCGTCAAGTCCCTATTCCGATCTCGCGGCGAAGGCGGACAACGATCCCAGTGGTTCGGCGGCCCTCACCTCGCAGCCGACTCCGCAGGTCGCAGTCTCGGTTGCTGGGTCGGCCGGCTCCCTTAGCTACTCCTTGGTCCCCGCTGGGAGCGCGTCGTTGCTGGCGAACGTCTTCGGATCTGGGTGTCCCATCGCTGGGGTGACCGGCTCGGTCACGCCGCTTTCAACACCTTGCTCGGGTGGCTCCGGCCAATCGGCGGCAGGCGACATCGTCGCCACTCTCCCGGACCTCTCCACCGCCACCCTCGCTCATGTTTCTCCTGGGTATACCGCGAACGCGACATCCGCCTTCTCGCCAGCGTCACTGTCAAACATCTGCACCGCCACCGCTTCCACAGCCGGGTGCAACGGCGCGCGTGCTGCTCGCACCGTCCCCGCAATCGCGCTAGCCCTGATACCCGCGACGTCCAGTTTTGTCGCGTCCCTTTCAGGGACGACAGAGAGCCTGTGGGTTGAGGCGGGTCCGGGATCCCAGCAGCACACATTCAACCGCTCGTCCGTGCCTCAGCTGACGTGGCGTAGCACTGCCTCGACCACGCTGCCGCCCATCGCGCTAGATGGAAGTGCGGCAGCGGCAGCGGCCGTCGCGGCGTTGCCGGTGTCCACCTTTGCCCTCCCCGGCGGCGGGACGCTCACGGTGACACCGACCCTTTCGACCGGATCCCCGACGAACCCTTCGTCTGTCGTATGCACGGCCGCGTGTAAGAACCAGGTCACACAGCCGAGCTACCTCTCCGGAAGCATTCGCTACGCGATTTCCTCGGCTGCAGGCCTGACACTCGCCAGCTACGTGATCAATGTTGATGTCGGGGGCTTGCAAGCGTCGGCGAGTTTCCAAGGGGCGCCAAGTGCGAACTGAAAGCTTTCGATTTCGGAGTGCCGGCGGCTTCAGTCTCGTCGAAATGCTCGTGGCCATGGTGATCTTCTCGTCGTTTCTGCTCGTTGCAGGCGCGGTTGCGCTCAGCGTGTCGCGACAGCAAGCCAAAACGCTTGATCGCGGCGAACGACTGGAATCTATGCGGGCGGCACTTGCGGACATGGATCGCCAAATTAGGTCCGGCAACGTCCTCTACGACCCCAGCATGGAAAGCCCGGCCTACTTCCGTCTTCATATCTACACCCAAGCCAACGGCGTTGAAAAGTGTGTGGAGTGGAAGGTGGCGGCTATGGCGGGCGCGGGCGGCTATGCCCTCCAAACGCGCAGCTGGGATCCCCTTTGGTCGACAAGCGGTCAGTACACCGCCTGGCGCACGGTGAGCACGTCCTTGAGGGTCGTGTCCGGAGACCGCCCCTTCGCGGGACCACCATCCGGCAGCCCAACTGTCGGACGTCTTGTCAACATCACCCTTAAATCTACTGGCAGCGATAGCGCAATACCAGACGTCACCTTGTCGACCTCGGTCACCGGCCGGAATACCCAATACGGCTACGATGCGTATGCGTGCTCGACGCCACCTCCGGGGGCTTGAAATGAGAACTCGTAACCGCGACTTCCGACCTGATGATGGGGCAGCGCTCTTCTTCGTCATCGGGCTCATCGTCGTCCTCTCCCTGGTTGCGCTGACCACCGGCGCTATCGCCTCAAACTCCTTTCGAGGCGCGACTTATGAGCGCGCGAAGGTGACCGCGCTCGAAGCCGCCGAGGCGGGTGTCGACGCAACCTACGTCGCTCTTTCCGCTGGGAGCCTCGCGTGCGCGGCAGGAGTGGCAGGCGTTCCCACGACGGCCATGCCCGCGGGAGCGCCGGTCTCAGCCACCTACGCCGTCCAGGTGCAGTACTTCGACGCACTGGGCGCCGCCACGTGCGCCGATCCAGTGACTGCCCTTATCACGAGCGTTGGGACTTACTCCGGTGTGACGGGTCTCGGCCCTGCTGCCTCGCGACGCACGATGCAGTCCCTCGTCAAGCTGACGCCCACGGCAGGCAACGGAAGTGGGGCGGCCATCTTCAGCGGCTCACCGTTGACGTCGGATAACTCCCTCACCATCAGTTCATCGACCGCGGGCAGCGGCAATGTCTACGTGGCAAGCGGCGACTTCAACTGCACGAACAACACGCCCGACATCGCCGGTTCGCTCATCGTGGCCCAGGGAGGAGCCACCCTCACCTCGGGCTGTCACCCGACCATCCATGGCGATGCCTGGGTTCGAGACTCCTTCAGTAGCGACAAGCAGATCGATGTCCTTGGTTCTGTGCTTGCGAGCAGTGGGGATATCAATCTCACCAGTTCGAGCCCGAGCCACGTCTGGCGGAACGCCCGAGCGCGTGGTGCCATCACCGGCAGCCCCATCATCGATGGCATCCGCAGTGCGGGTGATCAGTTCGTGGCCCCTCCTTGGGTGTACGGGTTGCCCGCGATTAACTACTCGAGTGCCAACTGGATCGCTGCGGGATACACGGAGAAGGGTCCGTTCGCGCCTCCGTCGTGCCCCTCTGCGAGCAGTCTCAGCAATTCCAGCACGCCCTGGGTGGTGGATGCGCGGAGCTGCTCGTTGGACTGGACGGGCCAGACCCTGACGCTGCAGTCAAACCTGGCCGTTTTCGGGAACTCTTTCCAGCTCAAAAACTTCTCGGTCTCCGCGTCTGGCGCGGATGCGTCGAAGAAGCTGTACCTCATCGTCCCGGCTTCGGTCGGGACAACTCCCTGCAGCAACAACATCGACCTGTCGTCGCATACTGACATCTCGCCAGCGGTGACGACATTCCTGTACTCACCCTGCACCGTAACATTAGCAAACCGGAACACGATGTACGGGCAGGTATACGGCGGTAGTGTTGTCGAGTCCAATCAGTTCAACTTGACATTCAACTCACCCGGAGTTCCCAACGTCACGCTCTTTGGGGGCGATCCGCAGGCACAGGGGCAGTTTACCGTCGACGTGGTCTACAAGCGCGAGAGCAAGTGACGCTGAAAGAGTAGGTGGAGCATGGCTGTCAAGGCCTGCGTAGGGCTTGATATCGGAACTTCGGGTGTTCGAGCGGCTGAGGTCTCCGTCGCTCGTGGTCGGCTTGTCCTTGACCGGATCGGGCAAGTGGCACTCCCCCCCGGCGCGGTGCAGGACGGCGAGGTGCTCGAGCCGGGGACGGTCGCGCACGCGCTCAAGCAGCTGTGGCGCTCGGCCAAGTTCTCGAGTCGCCGGGTCGTCCTTGGGGTCGCAAACCCGAAGGTCATCGTGCGCCAGGTTGAACTTCCGTGGTTGCCACCGGCCGAGATGAAGGCTGCTCTGGGTTTCCAGGTGCAGGACTTCATCCCGATGCCGGTCGAGGCAGCTGAGCTCGACTACCTGCCGCTCGAGGAGTTCCAAGGCCCCAACGGTGCGCGCATGCTCCGCGGGCTGCTGGTCGCGGCTAGCAAGGACATGATCAACGCGAACATCGCCGCGGTCACCAAGGCCGGCCTCACGCCGACGATGGTCGACCTCACGTCCTTCGCGATCCTCCGCTGCATGGGCCGCAGTGATTCGCTCGGCGTCCAGAGCTCCGCGGAGAGCGAAGTTCTCGTTGACGTAGGCGCCCGAGTCACCAACATCGTGGTGCATGCGCACGGACGGCCACGTTTCGTGCGCATCCTCCTCGCCGGTGGCCAGGACATTACCGAGGCGCTGGCGCAGCGACTCGGCGTTGACCTGGCCGAGGCGGAGCGAATCAAGCAGGAGCTTCCTCCGGACTCCGCCACGTCGGCGGAGCCGGCTGCCCTTGCCGCTGACACCGCCATCGCGTCCTTCGTTGACGAGATCCGCGGCTCGCTCGACTACTACGTCGCCACCAGCAGCGGTCCAGGCCCCGAGCGCCTGGTCCTCACTGGAGGCGGTGCGCGCATGCCGGGTCTGGTCGAGCGCCTCTCGCTCGCCACGCGGCTGCCGGTGTCGGTGGGCTCGCCGATCGAGCAGTTCAAGCTGGGCAAGGTCGGTCTGACCGAGGAGCAGCTCAGCTACGTCGCACCGCTGGCAGCCGTGCCAGTCGGGCTTGCCCTCGGAGGGCTGTCATGAGTGTCTTGACCGCAACCGAGCTGGAGACGCCCATCCGGGTCAATCTCCTGCCCGGTGAGCTCGCGCAGGCGCGCAAGCTGCGCAACGTCAAGCTCGGCGCGCTCGCCGCAGTGCTGGTCGTCGGCCTCGGTGTCGCTGGGCTGACCTGGCAGGCCGACCAGGGCGTGAGTGACGCCCAGGCGAGCCTCGATCAGGCGACGACGCAGGTGCAGCAGCTGCAGGCCGAAGCGGCGAAGTTCGCCAAGGTGCCGCTGGTGTACCAGGCCGTCGAGACCTCGGTGAACCAGCTCAAGGCGGCTCGCGCCACCGAGATCCACTGGTCGGACTACCTCACCGACCTCGCCGTCCAGGTGCCCAAGACGGTGTGGCTCACCGGGATGCAGGTCACGGGCCAGCAGCCGGGCGCCCTCAAGCCGCTCACCTCAGGTGATCCGCTGGCACCTACCGAGGTCATCGGCACGGTGACCTACACCGGCTACGCCGCGAGCAAGGACGACGTGGCCAAGTGGCTCGACTCGCTGGTCAAGGTCAAGACGGGTGTCTACCCCTACACGACCTCGATCACTGACGCGAAGATCGGCACGCGCAACGTCGTTCAGTTCTCGTCGAGCCTCCTCATCAAGCCCAACGCGCTGGTCGCTCTGCAGTCCGGTGCCGCCTCGACGGGAGCGGGACAGTGACCGCCGCACGACGTTGGATCGCGCTCACGGTCGTCGCCTGCGTGGCTGTCGCCCTGGCCGGATGGTTCTTCCTCATCTCACCGCGCAACGACGAAGCACAGTCGCTCCGCGACCAGGCCGCGTCGCAGCAGCAGCAGGCCGAGCAGCTCAAGGTGAAGATTGCCAGCCTCAAGCAGCAGGCCCTCGGCCTGCCGGCCGAGCTGGCCAAGCTCAAGGCCGTCCGGGTGCAGCTGCCCGAGGGCCCGCAGCTGAGCGCGCTCATCCGCAACGTGACGGAGGCGGCCGGCGAAGCGGGCGTCCAGCTGCAGTCCATCGCTCCCGGGACAGCCACCGCGCTCGTCGCCCAGCAGGCGGCCCCCGTCCAACCGGCGCAGCCCGCTCAGCCGGCCGACGGAGCCTCGAACGGCGCTGCTGACGGCTCAGGTGGAACGGCGGCGACCCCGGCTCAACCCGCCGCACCCGCACAGCCCGCAGGCGCAGGCGTCTACACCATCCCCGTCACGCTGACGGTCAACGGGACCTACGCGCAGGTGCAGGCCTACCTCGCGCGGCTCGAGCACCTCGACCGCGCCTTCGTAGTCAGCGCCTTCTCATTCGCCCCCGGTCAGGCGACCACCACGAGCGGCAAGCCCACGACGCCGAAGGTCGGTCAATCGCCGTCGCTGACGACGACCATCACGGCCGCTGTCTTCTCGGTCGCTTCCAGCACGAACTCAGCCACGACCGCGGTCGCCGCAGCGGCAGGAGCATCGTCATGAGCAACACGACCTTCTCGTCCTTTGGCACTGCTCCGGCGATTCCGCCGCAGCGCGGCTCGGAGCTGCCACCGGAGGAGCCGGAGGACGGTGGTAACCGCCGCCGGCTGCTCCTAGCGGGTGGCGCCGCGCTCGCGGTCGCTCTCGTCGGGGGAGGCGCCTTCTACTTCCTCAGCACGAGCGGCGACGACGAGACGACCGCCCCGACGCTGCCCAAGCCGCGGGTCAGCGCTCCGCAGGCCGTCGGCACGGACGTGAGCAGCGGCGGGGTCATCGACGACTTCAGCGGACCGGACCCCTTCGCGCCCAACGTCGTCCCCAACGTCGGGGGTGGCGCTGGGGGGTCGGCGAAGGCGACGGGACTGCCGGCGCCTGTCGTGGTGTCGAGCGCTCCTGTCATCGTGCCGTCGCTGCCGATCGGGCTGCCGACCGACTTCGGGTCGTTCTTCCCGAGCGCGAGCGCCACTGCGTTCCCCACCTCGACTCCCGTCGTGGGAACGACTGCCACGGCCACCGTCACGGTGACGGCGACACCATCGCCCGCCCCGACGGTCACGGTCACGCAGAACGTCTTCGGGCCGACGCAGTCGACGACGCTGAAGCTCACAGACGTGACCGACACGACCGCGACGTTCCAGGTGACCTACGGCAGCGACGCGACCGCCACCACGTTGCCGCCGCTCAAGCCCGGCGACGTCTTCGGTCACTTCTTCCGGCTGCTGTCGGTGGACAAGACCAACAAGCTCGCGCTCATCCAGTTCGGCAACCTGACCGACGTCGTCCCGCTCGACGTCGCGAAGACCTACTGAGCACTGTTAGTCCGTTGTGAGGCCCAGCCTGACGGCAGGGCCTCACTCATGTCCGGCAACTGTGCACAACCGCCACGAACCAGCCCTCGCTCTCCCTACCCTGAGGACCGTGATGCCTGCCCTGGTCGCGCTCGTGGCCGTCGTCGGCCTGATGATCGGGTCCTTCCTCAACGTCGTCATCTGGCGCGTGCCGAGGGGCGAGTCGGTGGTGACGCCCCGCTCCCACTGCCCGTCATGCGGGCACATGGTGCGGCCGCGCGACGACGTTCCGGTCGTGTCCTGGTTGTTGCTCCGGGGGAAGTGCCGGGACTGCTCCGCGCCCATCAGCAGTCGCTACCCGCTCGTCGAGCTGTCGACAGCGGTGCTTTTCGTCATCGTGACGCTGCGCTTCGGGGCGGACTGGCGACTGCCGGCCTACCTCTACCTGGCCGCGGCCGCCGTCGCGCTCACGATGATCGACATCGACCACCACCGGCTGCCCAACGCGATCGTGCTGCCTTCCTACGGGGTGCTGCTCGCGCTGCTGCTCCTGCCGGTCGTCTTCGACCACGACGCCGGGGCGCTGCTGCGGGCGCTCATCGGCGGCCTGGCTCTCTTTGCCTTCTACTTCGCGCTGGTGCTCGTCTACCCGGCCGGCATGGGGCTCGGGGACGTCAAGCTCGCCGGAGTGCTGGGGCTGGCGCTCGGCTTCCTCGGGTGGGGGCAGCTCGCTGTCGGAGCCTTCCTCGGCTTCCTGCTCGGCGGCGTCTACAGCGTCGGGTTGGTGCTTGCCCGACGGGCGGGGCGCAAGACGGCTATCCCCTTCGGGCCCTTCATGCTCAGCGGTGCGCTGCTCGCCGTGCTCGTTGGCGGCGTGCTGTCGGATCTGTACCTGAACATCGCGCTGGGCGGCTGAGTGTCCTCTCGGTGTCGCGGCTTGACGACGGGTTGACCTTGGGCGACCATTGGACTATGGCCCGCGCCCGAATCATGTCCGTCGGCTCTCCGTTCCGAGATGATCCAGAGTCTGCGTCCGTCGCATTCGCGCTGCTGAACAGACTTGTGATGATGGGGTTGGTCGAGCCTGTCGATATTGAGCAGTTGGATGACGTGCTCGTGGTGAGCTGGCTGTCATCGCTGAAGGAGCGGCACATCGGCTCCGTCGCCGCCGTTGAGGATCACCAGCAAAGGTGGCTACCGACCCTGCGTTGCGTCATGGATGCTGTCGAGCACTCGCCTCTCCCGGAGACGGAGTGGGCAACGGTCTCAGCAGTGCTAGGCGACGACTTGCTGTCGCGACTCCTGGGCATCAGCGGCACGAGTCTGCGTCGCTATGGGAGCGGGCAGCGTCACACTCCCGACGCCGTTGCAGCTCGGCTTCACTTCCTCGCCCTCGTAGTGGCCGACCTCGAGGGCGCCTACAACGATGCGGGGATTCGGGGGTGGTTCGAACGTCGGCGGCCTCAGCTGCAGGGGCAAACGCCCCGCGACCTGCTCATCGGTGAGTGGCACCCGGACGATGAGGGTCCCGTCGTCGTCCGCAGTCTTGCGTCTGCATTGGTCGCCGTCGCGGCGAGTTGACTGGTGCTTCTCTTCCGACACGGCGATCCTCGTTACCCCTTCGCCTGGGAGTCTGCGGGTCAGCCGCCGGGCCGGTGGAATGACGAAGGGACCGGCCCTGCCCTCTACCTTGCCGACACTCCTGACGGGGCGTGGGCGGAGTTTCTCCGACACGAAGGAATCGTTGAGGCCGACGACCTGGCGCATATCGAGCGCCGAGTGTGGACCATCGACGTACCGGACTCCATCCTGGCCCGTGCCCAGGTGCCACTCCTCGCACGCGGCATGATGACTGGCGGCTTCGGCACCTGGGCAGCTTGCCAAGCTGAAGCCAGACGGCTGCGCAAGCTCGGCCACGACATCCTGCAGGTCCCGAGTGCCGCCCTGCTCGACGGTGCAGCTGGAGGGCAGGTAACGAGCGGTGGGCTTGTTGAGGCGCCGGCACGGGGCGGGCTGAACTACGTGCTCTATGGGCACGTGGCGTCCTTGGTCGGCTGGGCGTGCGTTGATGTCGGGCGTCCGACTGCACGTCAGCTTTCGCACGTGCGACAGCTCGCGCCGTGAGACAGAAAGATCCTTGTCAGTCCTGTCTGGGAGACTTCCGACATGCTGCGCTGGCTGACTGCAGGGGAGTCCCATGGCCCCTCGCTGACTGCAATCCTCGAGGGCCTGCCCGCCGACGTCGCGGTGACGACCGGCGACCTGCAGGCCGCGCTTGCTCGCCGGCGGCTCGGCTATGGGCGCGGGGCGCGGATGAAGTTCGAGCAGGACGCGGTCTCCCTTGTCGGCGGAGTGCGTCACGGACGGACGCTCGGTGGTCCGGTCGCGCTGGTCGTGGGCAACACCGAGTGGCCGAAGTGGGAGCAGGTCATGTCCGCCGACCCGGTGCCTGCCGAGGTGCTGGCCGACCAGGCCCGCAACGCCCCCCTGACCCGTCCCCGCCCTGGTCATGCCGACC
>JBQCDV010000262.1:0-3052 GCA_051960855.1 Actinomycetales bacterium | reverse complement strand
GCGGAGTCGGCGTACTCCTCGATGCGGACGACCTGCCCACCTCGGGTCGTCACCCGCATCGCGGCGTGGGCCTGGTGCACGACGTCGTCGCCGCGCCACTGGATGTGGAAGACGCACCGCTGCAGGTAGCCGTCGGGGAGGAGGTCGAGACGGACGTCGTGGGCGCTGAAGTGCTCGAAGTCCCGCGCCATCCGGCGCACCGCCTCGACGCTGTAGTCCTTGTCGCGCTCGATGCCATCGACGTTGTGCCAGACGACAACGTCGTTCGCATAGATGTCGGCGACGGTATCCGCGTCGCCGGAGAGGATGGCGCGCATCAGTCGCTCGGCAAGCTCGACGGTGGGATGCGTGCCCGCCCCATCGCCGCTGCTCTCGCTGCCCGCTGCCGCATCTGCCGCTGTTGTTGTTGTTGCGGTTGTTGTTGCTGCTGTTGCTGTTGCCGCCGCCAGGGCATCGGCACGGTGCAGCTCCGAGGCGTCGCCGAGCAGCTGCAGCCGCTGTACTGCCAGGGGGACGTTGCCGTCGCCCCACACGGCGTCGTGAAAGGCACGCAGGTTGAACGTCTCGCGCTGGCGTCGAGCGCAGTCGGCCAGCAGGCCGACCAGCTGGAGCTTGCCGGTCTGGTAGCTCAGGCCCTGCCCCGGCGTCGCCGCGAAGAAGGACGCCTCCTCACGCGCGGTCTCGAAGTCCATCGGGACCGCGTCAGCGAGCAGCTGAGCAGCTTGGTCGATGCCGATCTCGCCCAGGGCGAGCTGGACGTCCACCTCGACCCGGATCGCGCGCAGCCGCATGAAGTTGTAGACGATGGCGCGCGTGGCCGGAGCGTCGTCGAACAGCCCGGCCTGCAGCAGCATCTCCTCGTTGTAGAAGGCGAGGCCCTCGTTCGGTGTCGAGTCATAGAAGCGTCGATGGGCGGGGTCGGGATGCCGCCATGACAGCGCCAGCTGCTGGAAGTGCGCGCCCTCGTGGATGATCCCGGCGCGGGGGTCGATGAGGTTGGCTCGGTAGAAGTACGGCATCTCGTCGGAGGCGTATCCCTGCGGGACGTAGCTGACGCCGTCGTGGTCGAGGCGCTGCTCGTCGGTCAGGTCGTCGCTGACGCCCAGCCACCGGAGCGGCTCAAGGTACGGCGGCCGCGGAAGGTTCACGTAGTGGCGAAGGGACGGCGACTGGGTCAGCAGTCCCCGCCGCTCGTAGTAGGCGCGCACCTCGAGCTCGGCGTTGCGCTCCCGCTCCACCTGGGCTGCGGCATCGATGTCCGGAACTGGCGCCGGGCCCGCCCCGGATCGGGCCGACTCGAAGAGCTCCCACGCCTCGGCACGGTCCCGCTCCTGACGGGCGCGAATCCGGAGCTCGCTAGCCGACCACGGCAGCAGAGCCACCCGGTGCAGGTAGAAGGCGAAGGCCTCGGGACCCACGGGGCAGTGGGCCGGCAGAGCTGACAGGTCGCCGGAGAGCCATTCCCGCCACTGCTCGACGGCTGCAGCCGCTCGCTCGCCGGCGTCGCGGACGGGGCCGTGGAACTCCTCGGGAAGCTCGGGAGCGACGAACTGCACGGTCTGCCGGACCTGCTCGGCCGCCGCGGCGGAGTCCGCGAGCGCGAGCTCGGCAAGCTCGCGAAAGGCGGTGCCGGTGAGGTTGGGCCGCGACTGCTCGAGAATGGTGGGGACCCAGGTCAGCCGGTCGACCAGAGCTTGTGCCCGGGCGGCGTCGAAGGCGGCGGGCGCCAGCAGCACGTCGAAGACGTGGCCCAGGCTCTGGTCCAGGTAGAACCAGGGGTCCCGCCGCCAGGAGGCGAGCAGCTCGATCTCCCACACGACCCTGGAGGTCGCCGACTCGAGCAGTCGCAGCGGCACCTCCAGCTCAGCCAGCTGCTCTGGGGACTCCCCGAGCGCGGCGCGCAACTCGGCGACCTCTCCTGCGACGTCGCGAGCGTGCGCCAGGTCGGCCTCCACGTCGGCGCGGTCCCAGCTTGGCCGCCAGCCCGCGGGCCGCACCACTCGCGGGATGTCATCGCGCGACCGCGGCGCCCTCGCGTGCCGCCGCTGCCACCACTCGTCGGTCAGTCGGGCCAGCTCGCCGGCCACGTCGGACGCCGTTCGCGCCTGACGCTGGTGGAGGGTCATGCAGCAAGCTCCTCTCGGATGATGGTCCCTGACTGGACGACGAGGCTGATGTCGCGCAGCGCGGTCAGGTCTTCCAGCGGGTCGCGGTCGACGGCGATGACGTCAGCGGCGTAGCCGGGTCGGATCTGGCCGACGTGGTCGTCGATCTGCAGGAGACGAGCCGCCGTCACCGAGATGGACTGCAGCGCAAGCAGGGCGGGAAGGCCGGCGTCTGCCATGAGCAGGAGCTCGTGCACGGCGGCCGGTGCACCGTCGACGAGGTCGCCAGGCGGGTAGTCGGTGCCGTTGACGAGCGTCACGCCCGCGTCGATGGCTCGCTGGATGCTGGCGAGGTGCTCCTCGCTCGCGCTGAGGGCGTTCTGGATCGAGGCCTCCTCGAAGCCCTGTGCGCGCATCCAGCTCTCGGAGCGGGTGACACACAGCGTCGGCGTGAGGAACGCGCCGCGGCCCGCGAGCAGGCGCGCGGTCTCGGTGTCGAGGCGGTAGGCGTGCTCGAAGGAGCGCACGCCTTGGGACAGCGCCTGCCTGATCGCGAGGGAGTCACCGGAGTGCGCCACCACGTAGGCGTCGTGCTCCCGTGCCGCCCGGACCGCCCCCGCGATCTCGCCGTCCGTCATCTCGGCGGCCGCGAAATCCTCGCCGGCACGAGCCAGTCCGCCGTTGATGAAGATCTTGATGTGGTCCGCGCCGCGCTCCAGCTCGCCCCACGCCGCCTCGTAGAACTCCTGCTCGCCCGTCGCGTAGACGCAGGCCGACCCCTCGCCGTGGCCGCCGCGAGTGGAGATCGCCCGACCGGCTCCGCGGATGCGAGGGGCGGCGATCCAGCCGTGCGCCGCCGCCTCCCGCAGGGCGAGGTCGACGGCGTTCTGCTCGTGGACGCAGCGGATCGTCGTGACGCCGGCGTACAGAGCGGCACGCGCGCGGGT
>JBQCDV010000261.1:0-33462 GCA_051960855.1 Actinomycetales bacterium | reverse complement strand
GCCGACCAGCGCTGCAAGACGGGCAAGGCGATCGACCTGCCGATGGTGGCTACGCCGGTGGCCTTCATCTACAACATCAGCGGCGTGGACAAGCTGACCGTCACGCCTGAGGTCCTGGCGAAGATCTTCAGCGGCGCGATCACCACGTGGAACGACCCCGAGATCGCCAAGGCGAACCCGGGCGTCACCCTGCCGGCCACGACCATCACCGCCGTGCACCGGTCGAAGGACTCGGGTACCACCGACAACTTCACCAAGTTCCTCGACGCGCAGGCCAAGGACGCGTGGACCTTCGGCACGGGCAAGGCCTGGAAGGCGCCGGGTGGCATCGGGGCGCCGGACTCGGCCGCACTGGTGAGCCAGGTCAAGGGCACCGATGGCGCGATCGGCTACGTCGACGGCCCCGACGCCACCAAGAACCAGCTCACCCCCGCGCTGCTGGACGTCGGCAGCGGCCCGGTCGCCATCTCGGCGGACTCGGTGGGCAAGGCACTGGACGCCGCCGATGTCAGCCAGTCCGGCAACGACATCAAGGTCGACATCAACTACGGGCTCACGGCCGCGGGCACCTACCCCGCCATCCTCGTCACCTATGAGATCACCTGCGACGCAGGCCTGCCGGCCGAGCAGGCGAGCTTCGTCAAGAGCTTCCTCACCTACACCTCCAGCGCGGAGGGGCAGGGAGCGCTCAGCGCGATCGGCCACCTGCCGCTTCCCGACTCCCTCATCAGCAAGGTGCGCTCCTCCGTCGGCGCGATCCAGACCAGTTGATCTCCCTGCCCGACGAGCACCGAGTCCGGCCGATGCGCATGAAGCATCGGCCGGGCTCCTGCGCGCCGGCGCCTGCCCGTGGACTGCGTGCAGGGCCCCGAGCGTCAAGGACATGTCGATGACCCACCTGGATCGAGGCACCCGCCCGGTCGCGTCTCGCACCGCCAGCCCCACTGTCGACTCGCTGGCCGACCCTGCTGCCGAGCAGCTCGGCGTCCGCCGCTCAGACAGGGTCGCCGAGCCCGATGGCGGCCGCGGGGGCCATCGCCAGGCTGGGAACGGTCGCACTCGCAAGCGGCGCGGAGATGGCATCTTCCGCGGTGTGAGCGCGACCGCCAGCGCCGTGGTGCTGCTGCTGATGGGCGCCATCGCCGCATTCCTCGTGGTCAAGGCCATCCCGGCGATCCGGGCCGATGACACCAACTTCCTCACCACCCAGGACTGGCTTCCTGACAACGCCGGTCCGGACGGCAAGAACGTCTTCGGAATCGCGGCGCTGCTGTTCCACACCGTCGCGACCAGCGTCGTCGCGATGGTGCTGGCGGTCCCGGTGGCCGTGGGGACGGCGCTGTTTCTGACGCACTACGCGCCCCGGCGCATCGCCGCGCCGCTCGGCTACGTCGTCGACCTCCTGGCGGCCGTGCCGTCGATCGTCTACGGCCTCTGGGGATTCGCCTTCCTGGCCCCGCACCTCACGGGCCTCGTGCTCTGGCTCGACCGCTGGCTCGGTTGGATCCCGGTCTTCAATTACCGGCCCGACAACATCCCCAACAACCGCAGCGACCTGACCGCGGGAATCGTCCTCGCCATCATGATCCTTCCGATCATCTCGTCCATCAGCCGAGAGATCTTCCGTCAGGTGCCCCGCGACAACGTCGAGGCCGCCTTGGCCCTGGGCGCGACGCGCTGGGAGATGGTGCGCACGTCCGTCCTGCCCTACGGGAAGTCAGGCGTGCTCTCGGCCTCGATCCTCGGCCTCGGCCGCGCCCTCGGGGAGACGCTCGCCGTCACGTTGATCCTCGCCAGCGCCTACAGCATCAACATCCACCTCACCGAGAACGGCGGGGTCACGTTCGCCTCCAACATCGCTAACAAGTACGGCGAAGCAGGGGCGGTCGGGACGGGCGCGCTCATCGCGAGCGGGCTCTGCCTGTTCCTCATCACGCTGCTCGTGAACTTCGGTGGCAACCTGCTGATCCGGCGCGGCACGAAGGGGGCCTGACACATGTCGAGCACACGAGCGGTGCTGACCGGCAGCCGACTCCCCCGGTGGAGCCCGCTGGCTGTCCTCGGCGTCGCGGCCGGGCTGACCGGCATCCTCGCCCTCACGACGGCTCTGTCTGGCGTCGCTGGCATCGTGGCTACCGGCGCGATCCTCTTCCTGGTCCTGCACACGGCCCTGAGCTTCCGGGTCGAGGGCCGGCGACAGGCCGTCGACCGGCTGGCGACGACCGCACTGACGACCTGCCTGGTCGCCGCGCTGGTTCCGCTCGGTCTCATCGTCTGGAAGGTGCTGGCGGAGGGCATGGGCGTGATCAACCTGACCTTCCTGACCCACTCGATGTTCCGCGTCGACCCCACCACGCCCGGGGGTGGCGTCTACCACGCCATCGTCGGCACGCTCATGCAAGCGCTGCTCGCCACCGTCATCGCCGCCCCGATCGGAGTCCTCGCCGCGATCTACCTCGTGGAGTACGGCCGGCGAGGGGTCTTCGGCCGGCTCGTGAGCTTCTTCGTCGACGTCATGACCGGGGTCCCGTCCATCGTCGCCGGCCTGTTCGTCTACGTCGCCTGGCTCCTGGTCCTCGGCAACCAGAAGTCGGGCTTTGCCGGCTCCCTGGCGCTGTTCATCCTCATGCTCCCGGTCATCATCCGCAGCAGCGAGGAGATGCTGCGGCTGGTGCCGGACTCCCTCCGCGAGGCCGCCTACGCACTCGGGGTCCCCCGTTGGCGCACCATCCTGAAGGTGGTGGTCCCCACCGCTCTCGGCGGGATCGTCACCGGCGTCATGCTCGGAGTCGCCCGCATCATGGGCGAGACCGCGCCCCTGCTGCTGCTCGTCGGCATCAACCAGCGGATCAACGTCAACCCGTTCGCCTTCGGCGGCCAGCAGTCCGCGCAGGAGACGCTGCCGACGTTCATCTACGAGCAGTTCCAGGTCGCCGTCGGCAACCCCGCCTCGCCGGCGTTCCAGCGCGCGTGGGGCGCCGCCCTCACGCTGATCGTCCTCATCATGCTGCTCAACCTGGTCGCGCGGCTGGCAGCGCGCGCCTTCCGCGTGAAGTAGCGCCACGTAGCACCAGTTGGCAGGGCCCGCGCCCGCCGCCCGTTCTCAACACGAGCAGGAGCTCACCGGATGGCCAAGAGCATCGAGGTCAGGGACCTCAACGTCTACTACGGCGCCTTTCGGGCCGTGTCCGACGTGACGCTCAGCATCGACCCGCGCACCGTCACCGCCTTCATCGGCCCATCGGGGTGCGGCAAGTCCACTGTCCTCCGCAGCCTCAACCGCATGCACGAGGTCGTCCCCGGCGCCTACATCGAGGGCACGGTGCTGCTCGACCACGAGGACATCTACGCCCCGAACGTCGACCCGGTGAATGTGCGCCGCACCATCGGCATGGTCTTCCAGCGCCCCAACCCGTTCCCCACCATGTCGATCTTCGACAACGTGGTGGCGGGGCTCAAGCTGCAAGGGCGCCGCCATCGAGGCGACCTCGAGGAGACTGCGGAGCGCTCGCTGCGGGCTGCCAACCTCTGGGATGAGGTCAAGGACCGGCTCAACAAGCCGGGCGGTGGCCTCAGCGGCGGCCAGCAGCAGCGGCTGTGCATCGCACGCGCAATCGCGGTGGAGCCAGAGGTGCTGCTGATGGACGAGCCGTGCTCGGCACTCGACCCGATCTCCACTCTCGCGATCGAGGACCTGATGACGACGCTCAAGGAGCGCTACACCATCGTCATCGTCACCCACCACATGCAGCAGGCCGCGCGGGTGAGCGATCGCACCGCCTTCTTCAACCTCGCCGGAGTGGGCCAGCCGGGCCGGCTCGTGGAGATCGGCGACACCAAGCAGATCTTCAGCAACCCTGGTCAGCGAGCCACCGAGGACTACATCTCGGGTCGCTTCGGCTGACATCGGAACGTCACGCGGCTGCTGCTTCGCCGTCGCACGGGCGGCGCACACTCGGACCAGTAGCTCGAGCGACCAGCAGGTCGAGCGACCAGCAGGTCGAGCGACCAGCAGGTCGAGCGACCAGCAGGTCGAGCGACCAGTCACAGCAGCACCGACCCGCGAGCAGAGCCCGCGCGACACCACCGGGAGGGCCCGTGTCCTACGCCTCGGAAGCATTCCTGCAGGAACTGTGGATGCAATGGCACCTGGCGCAGCAGGCGCAGCAGGACGCCATCGACGGCGTGGACCGCGTCGCGGCAGAGAGCCGGCTGGACAATCTTCGAGACCTCGCACTCCGCAACGATGTCGACCTCCGCCTGCTCGACGCCGTGACCCCGCAGCCCGCGCCGGTCGCCTGAGCTCAGCGCGGCGCCGGAAGCGTCGGGTAGTCACTCGGCGCGACCGCGGACAGCGTCAGTGATCCTGTCGCGTCGGGCACCTCGACAGGCTTGCCCTGCACGCTGAAGCGCACGGCGTCGATGCGGTTGGACTGGGTCACGGTGTAGACGAGCTGCGCGACGGCCTGTACCTGCGCGGCTCCGCCCAGCTCGCCGAACTCCTTGCTCAGGTCCAACGTCGCCGTTCTGCCGTTGACGTCGAGGGACAGCAGGCGCGTCTGCGAGGGGATAGCGGTGGTGAGCCCGTCTTGCGATTCGCGAGGCCGCGGCCCGAGGAGCAGTGCGCGGACGAGATCTGCCGGCTGGTTGACGCCCCGGATCGACCGGGTCACCGGTCGGAGCCGCCCGTCCTGCAGGAAGTAGACCTGTCCCCGTGGCCCGGCATCGGCGCCGGTCGCGGTCGCCGGCTCGCTCTGCAGCAGCCCGAACGGCACCGCCGAGGGCGCGATGGTGGTCGGCTGCTGTGCGCCGGGTAGTCCGCACCCGCCGGCGAGCAGCCCGACGCACAGCCCGACGAGGACGAGCAGCACCCGCCGCCAGGCGTCGTTCATCGATCGCTCCCCTCATCGGCGAGCGGCAGCTCGATGACGAAGCACGCCCCGCCCAGCGGGCTGTCCTCGACCCAGACGCGGCCGGAGTGTGCCTCGACGTGCTCGCGCACCAGTGCGAGGCCGAGCCCGGTGCCGCGGCTAGTGCCGCGCCGTGCGGCGGAGCGGCCGCGAGCGAAGCGCTGGAAGACGACGTCACGCTCGGCCGGCGGCACCCCCGGCCCACGGTCGTGGATCTCGATGACGATCGCCTCCTGGGTCCTCCGAAGCCGCACCTCGGCGCCGCCACCCGCGTGCTGGTTGGCGTTGTCGAGCAGGTTGCGCAGCGCCTGCTCCAGCCGCCGCTTGTCACCGACGACCGTCGCTTCCATGGCGGCGGCCTCGACCTCGACCGGCATCCGCTCGGCTCCGGCCCGGTCGAGCACGTGCATGACGAGTTCGGCGGGCCGGAGCGGCTCTCGCACCCGCTCCGCCGAGTCGGACTTCGCCATCTCCAGCAGGTCCTCCACGAGCTGCTGGAAGCGGTGCACCTCCCCGCTGAGCAGCTGCAGCCCCTGCCCTGCGCGCGGGGAGAGCTCGGCGCTGCGGCTCTCGAGGATGGACAGCGACGTCGCCATCGTGGTGAGGGGCGAGCGCAGCTCGTGGCTGACGTCTGCGGCGAAGCGGGCGTCCCGCTCGATCCGGGCGGCGAGGGCGTCCACCATCGCGTTGAAGGAGTCCACGAGCCGGGCTAGCTCGGGGTCGGTCGAGGGCTGCATGCGGGTCTTGAGGTTGCCTTCGGCGATGCGTGTCGCCGCGGCGGTCACCGCGGTCAGCGGTGCGGCGAGGCGGCGACTGGCCCACCAGCCGGTGAGGCCGCCCGCCGTCGTCGTCGCGAGCGCCGTGACCAGCAGCACCGCGCGCAGCACGTCGAGAGTGCCCGCGAGGGTCTCGACGTCGAAGACCTCGAAGTACGCCGCAGACACCTCGGGCAAGGGCACCGCCACGGCGAGGCGTCGTTGTCCGCCGATCGGTGCCCACATGGTCGCGACCTGGCCGTCGAACGCCGTCGTCCGGAGCGTGAGCGGCAGCGCGTCGCGGCCGATGAGCAACCCCGAGGAGTACCACCGGCCATGCACCTCGATCACGCTCGTGCTGGCGACGACCGTGGTCAGCGACTGCAGCAGCTGCGGGACGTCCGCGTCCGGCGATCGCAGGGTCTGGCGGGCGAGCGCGGCATTGACGTAGGCCTGCTGCAGCCCGTTGCGCTCCTGCTGCCGGACGAGGAACTGCCAGGTGAGGGCGTAGGCCGACCCGGCCAGGACCGTCGACAGCAGCAGGGCCCCGGCGGCGAAGGTGAGCCCGAGGCGCCGGGTCAGGGGCAGCCGGGCGAGGCGGGTCACGCCTGGAGCTTGTAGCCGAGCCCGCGCACCGTCACGAGGTGCTGCGGGTTGCTCGGGTCCTGCTCGATCTTCCCCCGGAGGCGGCGCACGTGGACGTCGACGATCCGGGCGTCGCCGAAGTAGTCGTAGTCCCACACCTTCTCGAGCAGCATCTCTCGGCTGAAGACGCGTCCCGGTGAGGCCGCCAGCTCGCAGAGCAGGCGGAACTCCGTGCGGGTGAGGTGCACCTCCTGCCCCGCTACCTCCACCTCTCCGGCCTCGGGTCGGATGGCCAGGTCGCCGAGTCGGATCTCGGCGGCGTCCTCACGGGTCCAGCGGCCCCGGCGCCGCATCGCCCGCAGCCGCGCCTCCAGCTCCGCGACGACGAACGGCTTGCGGACGTAGTCGTCGGCTCCCGCCTCGAGCCCCGCGACGATGTCGTGGCTGTCCGTCCGGGCACTGACCATGATCACGGGCACATCGCTCAGCCGCCGGATACGACGGCACGCCTCGAGCCCGTCGATGCCGGGCAGCATCACATCGAGAACGACGGCGTCCGGCTTGGCCGAGGCGAAAAGGTCGACCGCCGTCTCACCGTCGGAGGCCTCATGCACGACGAAGCCACGGTCCTCGAGCGCGAGCCGGAGCGAGACCCGGATGCCGTCGTCGTCCTCGACCAGCAGCAGCGACTCCTTCATGATCCGATCGTGTCACGCGTCGGCGACATCGGCTCCGGCCTAGACCCGGGTCAGGCAGGCCAGGAACGCCTGACGGCTCGACGCGGAGTCGACGTGGACCGTCACGCCCTGGTCAAGGGCGCGCCCTCGGTCGATGCATGTTGCCAGTGCCCGCGACCCCGACTCATCGAAGCCAGCCACCTCGGCCAGGTCGATCTCGACCCGTGTGCAGCCGCGCGAGAGCGCCTCATCCACCGCCTCCACGAGCCGCGCGCCGGCCTGCGCGTCGAGTGGCCCGGCCACGGCCAGCGACACGGTGTCGCTCACGCTGACGCCGTCGGTCGACGCGCCGGGCGGGAAGCCGGTCGCTGACGTGGCCCAGCCGCCCGGTCCGGAGCGGGCACGGCGGGCGCGCCCTGGCGCAGAGCCGACGGTCTCTGTGCGGGCGGTCTCGGCGGGGACTGGCACGGTTGCGCGCATGGCCCCAGGATGGGCGGCGGACGTGACAGACCCCTGGACGACTGCGTGACGGTTCGGTGACATGCCGGCCCCGGCTGGCCTCGGTTCGTGTCTGCTGCCGTCTGCTCGCATCTGTTGGTTTCGGGGACCGCGACCCCTCCCCTGCCCGGGTCGCGGCCCCCGTCCATGAGTACCGCTGGCGAGGGGGTGTGTCACGGCCCGGGCCAAAGCCCGGACAACTCCGCACACAGTCCATACGCTGGTCGGACGGTAAATCGTGCCAGCGGCAGCGCAGCGGCGGGGGCGTAGAGGGCAACGCAACAGGGGACGAGGCATGCTCGACGAGCGACAGGAGGCAGGGGCGGTGCCCGATGCTTCCGGGGCACCGACGCGCCCTGCTGCCGCCCGGCAACGGACAACATCCGCTGTGCGCGCAGACGACGTGGCCACGCGCGAGGAGCTCGGGTCGGCCCTGACCCGGCTGCGCGAGCTGGCGGGCCTGTCCATCCGCGACCTGTCGAAGCAGACCGGAGTCCCCTCTGGCACGATCAGCGGCTACTTCACCGGACGCCACGTCCCACCGGCGTCTGCGCTACCTCAGGTGCGCGCCCTGCTGGCCGCCGTCGGGGTGCCGGACGACGACCTCGCCGCCTGGGTCGACGCCTGTGCCCGCGCCAGGCGCGCCCCCGGCCGCCGCCCCGCCGATGCACCGGTTCCCTACCGAGGGCTGCAAGCGTACGAGCAGGGCGACGCCGCCTGGTTCGTCGGGCGCGAGTCCCTGGTGGACGACCTCGAGGCCCTCGTCGACAAGCTCCCACCCGCGGGGATAGCCCTTCTCGTGGGTGCCAGCGGGACCGGCAAGTCCTCGCTCGTCCGGGCGGGGCTCCTGCCTCGCGCCCAGGCAGGCGAGATTGCGCTCGCCACTCCCGGTCCGGGCTGCCTCGAGGCGCTGCGCCGCGCGGCAGACCCGCTCGGTCCGTGCCTCGTCGTCGTCGACCAGGCGGAGGAGCTGTTCGCGCCCGGCGCCTCCGAGCTGCTGGCGGAGACCCTGGCGCTGGTCAGCGCCGGGCCGATGGCCGCGCTGCTGGTCCTGCGCTCGGACTTCTACAGCTCCGCCGCGGAGCAGCCACTGCTGGTGCCGGCACTGCAGTCACACCAGCTCGTCGTCACGCCGCCAACCGAGGACGACCTGCGCCGCATCATTCTCGAGCCGGCGCGGGAGGCCGGCCTCGACGTCGAGCCGGGCTTCGTCGAGCTCCTGCTCCGCGACCTGTCGCCACGCAGCGGCCGGGAGGGACATCGCCCCGGTGTCCTCGCCCTGCTGTCCCACGCACTGCTCGCGACCTACGAGCGAGGAGGCAGGCGCGCGCTGCGCATCGCCGACTACCAGGCGATCGGCGGCCTGGAGGGAGCAGTGGCGCGGACCGCCGAGGACGCCTACCAGCAGCTGAGCCCGCATGAGCGGACAGCCGCTCGCCAGCTGTTCCTGCGGCTGGTGCACGTCGTCGACGGCGCCCCCGTGGCCCGCCGGCGCGCGGTGCCGCTGCAGTCGCCCGGCCCGGAGGCCGGGGAGCCCGAGAGACGGGCGCTCGACACGTTCGTGGCCGCGCGGCTGCTGACGACCTCCGAATCCGGTGTCACCCTCACCCACGAGGTGCTGCTGTGGGCATGGCCGCGGCTGCGAGCCTGGATCGACGCTGACCGCGAGGGGCAGGTCATCGCCCGGACCATCCGCGACGCCGCCGCGCTGTGGGATGACCACGGCCGCGATGAGGCGCTCCTGCACCGAGGCGCCCCCCTGTCGGCCGCTCTGAGCTGGGCGACGGATGCCGCGAACGCCGCCCGGCTGGCACCCCTGGAGCGATCGTTCCTCGCCGCGTCGGAGGCGCGCCTGCGCCAGGAGGTGCAGCGGGAGACTCGGCGCGCCCGGCGCTTCCGGACGCTGGCTGCGTGCCTGGCCGTCATGCTCGTGGCCGCGGTCGCGTTCGCCGGCATCGCCGTGACCGCGCGCACTCGCGCCGACCGGCAGCGACAGCTGGCCATCTCGCGTCTGCTCGCGCTGACGAGCGCCCGTGTGATCGCGACCGACCCGGGGGCCGCCCTACAGCTTGCCGCGTCTGCCTACCGCATCGCTCCGACGTTCGAGGCGCGCTCGGCGGTCCTGACCGCCGCCGGGCTACCGGTGCCGGCGCGGATACCGGGCGACGCCCAACCCCTGCAGTCAGTGGCTGTCTCGCGTGACGGCCTGATCGCGGTCGGCGGGGCCAGCACCACGGTGCGGCTCCTGCGGCTCGACCCATCCACCGGTTATCGGACCCTGGCCACCCTGGCCGCCGGCGAGGGCACCGTCTTCGCAGTGGCGCTCCGACCCGACGGTGGCGCGCTTGCGGCCGGTGGCGCCGACGGGAAGGTCCGCGTCTGGGACCTGACCGACCCTCGCCGGCCGCGCCTGACCGCGACCCATCCGGGGCCCACGAGCACCGTCTACTCGGTCGCCTGGGGGCCCGACGGCTCCCTCGCGGCCGGCAGCGCCGACGGCAGCGTCTGGTGGTGGCCGGCAACGGGCAGTCCCTCTCACCTGAAGGTGGGTTCCCCGGTCCACTCGGTAGCGGTCTCGCCGGACGGCCGGACGGTTGTCGCGGGCAGCGAGGACAACCGCGCCCAGCTGTGGCGCCCAGGGTCCCCGACCGCCTCGGGCGCCCTGGCGGGGGCCGCGGGCATCGTCTACGGGGTGGCGTGGTCACCGGACGGCAAGACGGTCGCTGTCGGGGGCGCGGACCGACAGGTCCACCTCTACGACGTCAGCGGGGCCTCGCCCCGGCAGGTCGCCAACCTCGACGGACCCACAACCTGGGTCAACGCGGTGGCGTTCGACCCTTCCGGGACTCGCGTGCTGGGCGCCTCCTCCGACCGCAGTCTCTGGATCTGGGACGTCGCGACAGGGCAGCCCCTCTCCGTGCTCCCGCACAGTTCGCAGGTCACCTCCGCTGCCTGGAGCGCGGACGGGCACACCGTCACGACCGTCGCCAACGACGGATCCACCCGCGTCTGGCAGGTGCCCGGACCTGTCCTCGGCGGCGCTCCAGCCACCATCTTCGCCCTGCCCACGACGGCCGACGGCTCGCTGCTCGCTGCCGGCTCCAGTGGGGGTGTGCAGCTGTGGCGGCTGCGTGACCACTCGGGCGCGCAGGTCGGAACGGCCCTCCAGCCGAGCGCCCCCGGTGCCCGGACGAGCGGCACTGCCGCACTGTCTCCGGACGGGCGCCTGCTCGCCTCGGGCGGCCGCACGGGCCGCACGTTCCTCTGGCAGCTCGACGCCACCGGGCGCGCTCACGAGCTCGCGCCGTTGGAGGGGCAGCAGCAACTGGTGGAGCAGGTGGTCTTCGCAGCGCACGGCCACCTGCTCGCCGCTGCCGACGACGACGGGACCGTCGCGCTCTGGCAGCTGAGCCCTTCGGGGCACGTGGAACGCACGGCGGTGCTCCAGGGCTTCGCAGGGTCCGTGCAGACCGTGACCTTCTCGCCCGATGGCCGCTACGTCGCCGGCGGCAGCGTCGACCGCACGGTGCGCGTCTGGGACCTCAGCGCGTGGCGGGCCAGCGGGAAGAAGCCGGCACCAGTGGGGCCGCCCCTGCAAGGCCCCTCCAGCTACGTCTACTCCGTCGCCTGGTCGCCAGACGGCCACTACCTCGCGGCTGGCTCCGACGACCACCGGGTGTGGGTCTGGGACTTGTCCCAGCCCACCCACGCGCGTCGTATCGCGGTGCTGACCCAGCCCACGAGCTACGTCTACTCCGTCGCCTGGTCCCGCGAGTCCGACCGCCTGGCCGCCGGCACCGGCGACGGCGAGACCCTGCTGTGGCTGCGGGCGACGTCGGACACCGGCGCGGTGGAGTTCCACGAGCAGGCGACCGTCTCGGCCTCGACGGACGGCGTGTACGCGGCGACGTTCGTCGGTCACGACGGGACCCTCCTCACCGCCGGCGGCGACCGGCGCATCCACCTCTGGAGCACCGACGTGGACGCGGCTATTCGCTCCGCCTGCTCCCGCGTGGGCGCCCCGCTCACGCGGGAGGAGTGGCACGACCTGCTGCCGAGCGTCGCGTACTCGCCTGCGTGCCCTCCCGCGCGTGTCGGCACCCGCGGATAGGGCTCACATGCAGATGCTGGTCACGGGGGCCGCGGGCTTCCTGGGCTCGACGTTCTGCCGGTGGCTGCTCGAGACCGGCGAGGGCGAAGCCGTGCGCCACCAGATGGGCGTCGAGCACGTCGTCGCGCTCGACGCCCTGACCTACGCGGGGGACCTTCGCCGGCTGGACGGACTCCAACACCGCGGACTGTCGTTCGTCCACGGCGACGTCTGCGATGCCGTGCTGATCCGCGAGCTCGTGCGCGAGGCGCCGGTCGTCGTCCACTTCGCCGCCGAGACGCACGTCGACCGTGCGATCCCCTCGGGTGCCGCGTTCGCTCGCAGCAACGCCCTCGGCACCCAGACCCTGCTCGACGCCGCGGCCGCCACGCGGGCCCGCGTGATGATCGCGGTCTCCACCGACGAGGTCTACGGCGCCACCGACACCGACGTGGACGAGTTCGCGCCTCTGCGCCCGAGCTCGGCGTACGCCGCCAGCAAGGCCGCGGCCGACTTGGCCTGCTTCGCCGCCCACCACACGCACGGCCTTGACGTCAGAGTGACGCGAGGGGCGAACTCCTACGGCCCCTGGCAGCACCCCGAGAAGTTCGTCGCACGGTTCACCGCCAACTTGCTTCGCGGCCTGCCAGCACCGCTCTACGGGGACGGCCACCAGCGCCGGTGCTGGCTGCACGCCGAAGACCACGCCCGGGGCGTCGCGGCGGTCCTCCTCCACGGACGGGCAGGGCAGGCCTACAACCTGCCCGGGCAGACGGAACTCGCCAACGTCGAGGTAGCCGCCCGCCTCGTGTCACTCACCGGCGCGGATCCCGCCCTCGTCCAGCCGGTCACCGACCGACCCGGCCACGACCGCAGCTACCGCCTCGCTGGCGACCGTGTCCGCGGTGAGTGCGGCTGGGCGCCGACGGTCGGGTTCGACCAGGGGCTGGCCGAGACCGTCGAGTGGTACCGCCGTCACCTCGGCGACATCGACCGGCTCGAACGCCGCAGCTAGCGACCTGCGGGCGCCCCGGCGACCGCCACGTCGTGGCGAGCGCCGTCGGGGTCTGTCAGCCGCAGCTCGAGACTGCGCCGGGCGACGCGCAGCACGTGACCCTGCGGCACCTCCTCCCAGTCCGGCCGCACCTGCTCGTAGCCGGTCGAGGACACCACCACGAGATGGGGAAGCACGTGGTAGCGCAGCGGGAAGTAGTCCGGCCCGTGGCGCTTCGACGGCGGCGACTGCGGGTCATGGTCGGCGAGGACGTAGAGAGCGTCCTCACCGAGCAGGAGGAAGTTCAGGCCGCTGATGACGGTCCGGGCTCGCAGCTCACGGGCGACGTCGAGGATCGCCCGGTCCGGGTCGACAGACCGCATCCGCGACAGGATCGCGCGGAAGATCAGCTCACTGTCGGTGTCGCCCTCCAGGTCCTGCCGCAGGTCCTCGTCGACGAGCGGCAGGATCTCCGACGTCGGCTCGGCGGAGCCGTTGTGGGCGAAGGCCCAGCCGTCGCGGACGAAGGGATGGGTGTTGCCGCAGACGTTGCCCATGTCCGTCGCCGTGGCCCAACGGATGTGCAGCATCGCGGAATCCGTCGTGAGCGCGTCGACGGCGGCGGCGTAGTCCGGGTCCTCCTTGGCGCGCGTCGGCTCCTTGTCGACGACGAGCTGCTCCTCGGTGTCGAAGCCGGCGACCCCCCAGCCGTCCTGGTGGAACTCCGAGAGCGCGGTGAACCCAGGCAGCAGCGGAGCCAGCGTCTGCGCGAGCGGGGCGGGCTGGGTGGAGACGGCGGCGAGCAGACGACACACGAGGGGGACAGCTCCTATCTGACGGGCGGGAGGAGACGCGTCATCAAGCGTCGATACGGGAGGGTGCGCCGGGGCCCGCGATCGGCTCGACGTCGTCGCTGGCGGCCGCGTCGCGCACCCGGCTCTGGCGGCGGTCAAGGGCGGCCGCGGCCTGTGACAGCGCGCCGTTGGCGAGGGTGTAGATCACCGCGATCACGATGAAGGCCTGCACCAGGGTCTGGGTGAACTCGCCCAGGGTCTGTCCGTTGTGCAGCAGCTCGGGATAGCTGACCACGTAGCCGAGCGTGGTGTCCTTGACGATGCTCACGAGCTGGGTGACGAGGGCGGGGCTGAGCCGACGCACCACCTGCGGCAGCACGATGAGCCGCATCACCTGCCAGTAGCTCAGCCCGATGCTGTAGCCGGCCTCGGACTGCCCCCGCTCGAGGGAGAGGACGCCGGCTCGGAAGATCTCAGCGACGGTGGCGGACGCAGACAGCACGATCGGCACCACGAGCTGCCAGAACAGCGGCATCCGGATGCCGAACTGCGGCAGCGCGAGGAGGAAGACGTAGATGAGCAGCAGCACGGGGACGGCGCGGAAGACCTCGGTGTAGACCGCTGCCGGCAGCCGCACCCAACGACTGAGAGACAGCCGCCCCAGCGCGACCAGGGCGCCGAGGGGCATGGCGATGACAGCGCTGACGGCCGTGGCCTTGAGGGTGCCGAGGAGGCCGGTTGCAAGGAACCGCAGGATCGGCCACGTCGTGAACGGCTGCCATTTCTCGCTGCCGAGCTGGCCGTTGATGGCGAACTGGCGCAGCGCCAAGGCAACGAGCCCTGCGAACACCAGGACGACGACGACAGTGGCGATGCGGGTGCGGCGACGCCCGCGTGGACCGAGCGCGTCGAACAGGACGGTGGGAGAGCCGGCGCTCACCGGTTCACCCGCAAGCGACGTTCGAGAAGTCCCACGAGCAACCCGCCTCCGAGCGTGATCGCGATGTAGAGGACCGCGGCGACGCCGAAGGTCAGGAGCGGCTCGTTGTACCGCAGGTCGAGCACCTCGGTGCGGTTCGTCAGGTCAGGGACGGCCACGGCCGCCACGAGGGAGGTCCCCAGCACGATGCCGATGAACACGTTGCCGAGCGGCTGGATCATCACCCGAAACGCCTGCGGCAGGATCACGTGACGCAGCGACTGCGTGAAGGTCAGACCGATCGCGCGGGCCGCCTCCGCCTGGCCGAGCGGGACAGTGCGGATGCCCGAGCGGACGGTCTCGCAGACGAACGCCGAGGCGTAGAGCGCCAGGCACGTGGCCGCGGTCCACGTCAGGTCGTACCGGATGCCGATCTCGGGCAGCCCGAAGACGAACAGCACCAGCAGGACCAGCAGCGGCACGTTGCGCAGCACGCCGACCCAGGCCGCCCCTGCAGCACGCAGGGGCGGCACCGGGCTGACGCGGAAGATCGCGACGATCGTCCCGAGGACGAGCGCCCCGACGAAACCCACCACCGCGAGCTCGATCGTGACCACGAGGCCACGAAGGAGCTCCGGCAGCAGCTTGGCGATCACGAGCCTTCGACCGAGCCGATCTTCGGCGGCTGCGGCGCGTCACCCTGCACGACGGTGCCGATGGTGGCCTTCCACAGGTCCGCCCAGAGGCCGGCGTCCTCGATCTGCTTGAGCCAGTCGTCGACGAACTTCTTCATCTCAGGGTGACTCTTCGGCGTCCCGATGCCGTAAGGCTCCTGGGTGAAGGGCTGGCCGACGACGGTGACGTCCTGGTTCTTCGCCGCGTCGCCGATGAGGATGCCCTGATCGAGGACGTAGGCGTCGGCCCGCCCCTGCTCGACCGCCTGCACGCACTCGTTGTTCTGCTGGAAGAGGATGACTTTCGAGTTCGGCGCGAACTTCTTGATCGCGTTGGCCGCCGTCGAGTTCGCCTCGGTCGCGACGGTCTTGCCGTTGAGGTCGTCCACGGTCTTGATGGACGAGCCCTTCTTGACGAGGATCGCGTCACCGGAGGAGTAGTACGGCCCGGCGAAATCGACCTTCTGCGCCCGCGGCGCGGTGATCGTGTAGGTCGCGAAGACGGTGTCGACAGACCCGTTCTGCAGCAGCGCCTCGCGGGTGTCGACGCTGACCTGCGTGAGCTTGGTCTCGGGCTTGCCGATGATGTACTTCGCGAGCATCTTCGACAGGTCGGCGTCGAAACCGGTGAGCTCTCCGGTGATCGGGTTCTTCAGGCTGAACAGCGGTGCGGTGTCGGTGCCGCCGACGTTCAGCACGCCGCGCTTCTTGATCTCCGCCATCAGCGACCCGTCAGGGATCTTGGCGGCGTCGGCGACCGGGGCCTTGTCGAGGATCTGCTGAATCGCAGCCATGTCGCCGCTGCCGTTGCCGGTGCTGGTCGCGGCACCACCGCTGGCACCACCGCTGGCTCCGCCGGCTGCGCTGGACGAAGCACCGGGGACACCGGGGTTCGCGGAGTCCCGCGCGTCGGTGCTGCCGCTGCTGCTGCAGCCGGCGAGGGTCAGGGCAGCCACCGCAGCTGCGGCGACAGTGGCGAGACGCCGGGAGCGTACGGCGCGCCCTCCGGCTGGTCGGGTCGTGCGGGTTCCGGCGGTCATCGCATCTCCTTCTCGAACGGCGCCGCGTCGCCACCTCGTCGTGTCCGGCTGCGGCATCTCAGGGGTTGGGGCGGAGGTCGGGATCAGAGGTCGGGGTCGAGGGCGGGCAGGGTCAGTGGGCGAGGATCTTGGACAGAAAGTCGCGGGCCCGGTCGCTGCGGGGGTCGGTGAAGAACTGCTCGGGCGGCGCCTGCTCGACGATCGAGCCGTCGTCCATGAAGACGATGCGATCCGCGGCTCGGCGGGCAAACCCCATCTCGTGCGTGACGACGAGCATCGTCATCCCGCTGGACGCCAGCTCGGTCATCACCGCCAGGACCTCGTTGATCATCTCGGGGTCGAGTGCGCTGGTCGGCTCGTCGAAGAGCATCAACTTCGGGTCCATGGCCAGGGCGCGGGCGATCGCGACGCGCTGCTGCTGACCCCCGGAGAGCTGGCCGGGATGCTTGGCCGCCTGGTCGGCCACCCCGACGCGCTCGAGCAGCTCCATCGCTCGCGTCCGGGCCTGCTGCTGCGGAACGCCGCGGACTTTGGTCGGACCGAGGGTGACGTTCTCAAGGACGGTTTTGTGAGCGAAGAGGTTGAAGGACTGAAAGACCATGCCGACCTCGCTGCGGAGGCGGGCCAGGGCCTTGCCCTCCGCCGGGATCTCCTCGCCGTCGAGCTCGATCAACCCACTGTCGATCGTCTCGAGGCGGTTGACGCAGCGGCACAGCGTCGACTTCCCCGAACCCGAGGGGCCGAGGACGACGACGACCTCTCCTCGGGCGACGTCGAGGTCGACGCCACGCAGCGCCACGTGGTCGCCGAAGGACTTCGTGACGCCGGACACGCGCAGCAGGGGAGCCGACATATCACGTCATCTTGCCGCATGGCAGCAGAATCGCGAATTTGACCGTCCCGCCGCGGCCCTCGACCTGCCACCGGCGCGGGTCCTCTGACAGCATCCCGACGTGGACTACACGACTCTCGGAAGCACCGGCCTGGAGATCTCCCGACTGTGCCTGGGGTGCATGAGCTACGGCGAGCCATCGCGCGGCAACCACCCGTGGAGCCTCCCGGAGGACCAGTCACGGGCGTTCTTCAAGCAGGCGCTCGACGCGGGCATCAACTTCTTCGACACTGCCAACGTCTACTCCGACGGTTCGAGCGAGGAGATCACCGGCCGCACGCTGCTGTCGATGTCACGCCGCGAGGATCTCGTCATCGCGACGAAAGTCCATGGCCGGATGCGCCCGGGACCTAACGGCGGCGGCCTGTCGCGCAAGGCGATCCTCACCGAGATCGACAACAGCCTGCGCCGGCTCGGTACCGACTACGTCGACCTCTACCAGATCCACCGGTGGGATCCTCGGACGCCCATCGAAGAGACCCGCGAGGCGCTGCACGACGTCGTTCGTGCGGGCAAGGCCCGATACCTCGGCGCCTCCTCGATGGCGGCCTGGCAGTTCAGCAAGGCGCTCTACCTCGCTGATCTGAACGGGTGGACCCGCTTCGCGAGCATGCAGAACCACTACAACCTGCTCTACCGGGAGGAGGAGCGGGAGATGCTGCCACTGTGCCTCGACCAGGGCGTGGGAGTCATCCCGTGGAGCCCGCTGGCCCGGGGTCGCCTCGCACGCCCGTGGGACGAGACCACCGAGCGGTCGCAGACCGACGAGTTCGGCAAGCGTCTGTATGACGAAAAGGACCGCGAGGTGGTGGATGTCGTGGGCCGCATTGCCGAACGCCGCGGCTCCTCCCGCGCCGCCGTTGCCCTGGCGTGGCTGCTGGCGCAGCCAGGCGTTGACGCCCCCATCGTGGGCGCGACCAAGCCGCACCACCTCGACGACGCCCTGTCAGCCGTCGATCTGACGCTCAGCGACGACGAGCTCGCCGAGCTTGCGGCGCCGTACGCGCCTCACGAGGTCCGCGGCTACTGACCGCGCTCGACACGCTGTTCGACTAGAAGAAGAGTCGGCAGATCGTGAAGACGAGCGCCGACACGACGGCGGCGGCCGGAATCGTCAGCACCCACGCGCTGACGATGTTGCCGGCCACACCCCACCGCACGGCCGAGACTCGCCGGGTCGCACCCGCGCCCATGATCGCGCTCGTGATGACGTGCGTGGTCGAGATGGGAGCCGCAAAGACGTAGGCGGTGGTGTACAGGACCGCCGACGAGGTGGCTTCGGCGGCAAAGCCGCGGGCGGGGTCGAGCTCGATGACCCGGCGGCCCAGTGTCCGCATGACCCGCCAGCCCCCGGACCAGGTCCCTGCCGAGATGGCGCCCGCGGCGATGATGACGACCCACAGCGGCACATGGAAGGTGCTCAGGTGCCCGGTGGTCAGCAGGGCAAGCACGATGATGCCCATCGTCTTCTGCGCGTCCTGCAGGCCGTGTCCGAGCGCCATGGCGGCGGCCGAGACCGTCTGTGCCAGTCGGAATCCGTGCGTCAACGGCCGCGGCGCCGCCCGTCGGAAGATCCACTGGATGGCCAGCATGACGAGGTAGGACAGCAGGAACCCGACGAGTGGTGAGAGCACCATCGGGATGACGACCTTGTCCAGGATGACAGCCCAGTGGACGGCCCCCGCACTGGCCAGGCCAGCTCCCAGCAGACCGCCGATGAGCGCGTGCGAGGACGAGGACGGCAGTCCGAAGTACCAGGTGATGAGGTTCCAGGCGATGGCGCCGGCGAGCGCGGCAAAGAGCACCACCAAGCCACGGCTGCCGCCGGGTGGGTCGATGATGCCGCTGCCGATGGTCTGGGCGACCTCGGTCCCGATCAGGGCACCGACGAGGTTCATGACAGCGGCGAGCGCGAGCGCCACGCGAGGGGTGAGTGCCCGCGTCGACACCGACGTCGCGATCGCGTTGGCCGCGTCGTGGAAACCGTTGGTGTAGTCGAAGGCGAGCGCCACGCCGATGAAGAGGACCAGGGCGAGGGTCTCCACCCTCAAGACTCCTTGACGGCGATCGTCTCGATCGTGTTCGCGAGGTCCTCGAAGGCGTCAGCTGCGGCCTCGAGAGCCTCCGCGAACTCCTTGAGCTTGATGATGGTGATGGCGTCGTAGCCACCGGCGAAGATCTCGGCGACCATCCGGCGGTAGATCGCGTCGGCCTGGTTCTCGAGTCGGTTGATCTCGATCCAGTACTCGGATAGGTCGCTCATGGCGCGCAGCTTCGGCATGGCGTCCGCCGTCAGCTCCGCCGCCCGTTCGAGGACGGCGATCTGGTCTGCCGCGCCCTTGGGCAGAGCCTCGATCTGGTAGAGGACGACCAGGTCGACGGCGGCCTCCATGTAGTCGAGGACGTCGTCCAGACGGCTCGCCAGCTCGTAGATGTCCTCGCGGTCGAACGGCGTGACGAACGTGGCGTTGAGCAGCCGAAGGATCTCGTGGGTCGTCTCGTCGCCCGCATGCTCGACGTCGCGCATCCGGGCCGAGAGAGCTTCCCGCCCCTCGCGCCCGTCGGTCCCGAGCAGCTCCTTGAGGAGCGCGGCGCCCGAGACGAGGTGGCCGCCGGCAGTGCTGAACATGCCGTAGAAGGCGTTCTCGCGCGGAGAGAGGCGTAGTCGCACGGACGCGATGCTAGACGTTGCCGGTGCCTCTCCAATCACCGGAGCAAGGCAGGACAGGCACTCCCGCCGCGTTACGGGACTCAGCGCAAGCCGAGCGCCTTGTCGATGGCGTCCTCCGGGAGGGGGCCGTCGCTCTGTGACACGGCGGCGAGCAGCTCCCCGTACAGGGCGATCTCGTCGAGGGCCTCGACGTCCTGCAGCCGCGAGTCACCTAGGTGGGAGGCGAGAGCTGCCCCCTCGGAGTCGCCGTCGGGCGCCGCCAGGTCGGTCACGTTTTCAGGGTAGCGACGGGCATCGAGCCTCGATGTGGGATACGCACAACTCAACGCCCGTTGACCACTCAACTCAACGCCCTGTGACCACTCAGCGGCCCTTGACCACCCGCAGCCGAGGGGCGGCGTCGGTCCAGCCGCAGGCGCGGCAGACGCGCGCGACCACCTCGCCGCCGCCACTGGGGTGCGGCGTGGACGCGAGGACCTCCGTGAGTGGCGCGTGGCAGGAGGGGCAGCGTTCGCGGCCACGACGGCTGCGTACCGTCTTCAGGCCCACGGACGCCTCCTTCGCCGGCTGGTCACACCCGCCTTCACGGTGTGAGCATGCCTCGCGCAGCGGGTTGGTGCGCGGCGGAGGGCGCCGGCGTGGGCGCCGGCGTGGGCGCCGGGGTGGGCGCCGGGGTGGGCACGGACGCCGCCGAGGCCACCGCGGCTGGCCGGATCGGCGCCGGCCCCGTCGTTGCCCGGATCACCACGGCGGTTGGCACGAGGATCTCGGTGCTGCTGCCATCGACGGCGGCGACCCCGGTCGAGCCCCCAGCGGTGAGCGCCGTCAGCAGCAGTTGCGCGGCGATGCGGCCCTGCTCGTCGACCGGCTGAGCCACGGTGGTCAGACCGACCAGGCGCGCAGCTTCGTGGTCGTCGACACCGATGATGCTGAGATCCCCAGGCACGGACAGTCCCGCCGCTCGGGCGACCTCGAGGGCTCCGATCGCCACTTCGTCGGACCCGGCGAAGACAGCCGTTGGCAGGAGGTCCAGCGAGAGCAGGCGCCGCATGCCGTCGGCACCTCCCTCGATCGTCCACTCCACGTCGACGTCGAGCTCGGGGACGACCGGAAGCCCAGCGTCGCGTAGCACCTGCCGATAGCCCTCGCGACGGTCGTCGGGCGTCCGGAAGGACATCGGATCCTGCACCGGTCCGCCGCCGAGATGCGCGATGCGCCGGTGACCGAGCCCGACGAGGTGCCGGACTGCCTGCGCCGCGACGTCACGGTCGTCGATCCGGACACTGGCCCAGCCGGGGACCGTCGTGCCCACACTCACCCCGGGTAGGCGCAGCGAGGCAAGTTCGCGCACCTCGTCGTCCGACAGCGACAGACACAGCGCGAGGACGCCGTCGACCCGGTGACGCAGCGGGCTGGAGCCGAAGAAGCGGTCCCGGTTATCGGCGCGACCGGCGAGGTCGTAGATGACGACGTCGAGCCCCTGCTCGCGGAGCAGACCTTCGGCGCCGGCGATGACATGCGCGTAGAACCACCGCGTCACATGCGGCACGAGCACAGCGACGGTGCGCGCCCCACCGCCAGCAGTCGCTCTGCTAGCGCTCGCTCTGCTAGCGCTCGCTCTGCCCCCGGTCGCCCTGGCCACGAACCCTCCTCCTGCCCGGCAAGGCGCCGTGGCTGGACGGCTTGCAGGGCTTCTGGTGTCACGGTAGCCGCGCAGGGGCACCTTTGCCCTCAGGAGAAGGAACCCGGGGGATGACGAGGCACCCTACGGTGCCGTAACCTACGAACCCGTAACCACTTGCGAGCCTCCGTGCCTCCCCTTGGAGCCGACATGACGTCTTCGCCGGACACCCGACTCGACACCCCCGCCGACCAGCTCGCTGCGGTCGCCAGCCCTCCCTCCCCCGCCGACGCTGCGTCGTTCGGGCCGACGGGGATGGACGAGGAGGCGGTGCAGCGGCAGCTGGTCCTGCTGCACGAGCTCGAGCCGGTCGTCGGCAAGGAGCTCGACCGTCATCTGCGTGCCGCGCAGGAGTGGATGCCGCACGCGTATGTCCCCTGGAGCCGCGGCGAGGACTTCGACGGTCCGCTGGACGGGACGCCGTGGAGCATCGAGCAGTCGCAGGTCAGCGACGTCGCCCGCACGGCTCTGGTGGTCAACCTCCTCACGGAGGACAACCTCCCGAGTTACCACCGCGAGATCTACCGAGTCTTCGGGCCCGACGGCGCATGGGGCACATGGGTCGGCCGCTGGACGGCCGAGGAGGGCCGTCACGGCACGGCCATCCGCGACTACCTGCTCACCACACGTGCGGTTGACCCCGTGGCCCTGGAGCGGGAGCGCATGGCGCACATGACCGCCGGCTACGAGTCCGCCAGCGAGCTCGACATGCTCCACACGGTCGCCTATGTGTCCTTCCAGGAGCTGGCCACGCGGATCTCCCACCGGAACACCGGGCGGATCTGCGACGACCCTGTCGCCGAGCAGCTGCTCTCACGCATCTCCGTGGACGAGAACCTCCACATGGTCTTCTACCGCAACCTCATGGCCGCGGCCCTCGAGGTCTCGCCCAACGAGTCGGTCAAGGCGATCTGGGACGTCGTCTCCGACTTCCAGATGCCGGGCGCGGGGCTCGAGAACTTCGGCCGTCGCTCGCTCGAGATCGCCCTCGCCGGCATCTACGACCTGCGGATCCACCGCGACGAGGTCCTCAGCCCGATCCTGCGGCAGTGGAAGCTCTTCGACCTCGAGGGGCTCGACGCGGAGGCCGAGGCGGCCCGCGAGCAGCTCGGCGCGTTCCTCGACGACCTGGACCGGCAGGCGCAGCGTTTCGAGGAGCGCCGGGACAAGCTCCGGGAGCGCCAGGCCGCGCGCGGCTGATGTGGCCGGCGCACGCGGCTGATGTGGCCGGCGCGCGCGGCTGAGGTAATCAGTCAGGCGTCTGGGTGGCCCGCTCCTTCTTCAACCGCGGCGTGTTGCGCGCGAGCCGCAGCAGCGTCACCAGGCCGATGCCGCCGACCATGTTGCCGAGGATCGTGTACCAGACCCACTGCAGCCAGTCGGCATAGCCGAACGGCGACCGCCCTGTGTGCAGCGCCGCGAAGATGAGCAGCGAGTCGAGCACGGAGTGGAAGAGCTTCATGCCCACGAGCAGGAACGCCGCCCCGACGGCCGCGGCAATCTTGCCGACCATCTCCTCGGTGCCGTGCTGCATGCGGGTCATGAGGGTCATGACGGTGCCGGCGAGCACGGCGAGGCAGAAGCTCTTCGCGTCCAGCGGGGACGAGACGAAGTGCGAGGCGCTTTTGATCGCGGTGTCTCCGAGCTCGGGAAACGCCGTCATGACCAGCCAGGTCGACAGCCAGCCCGCGACGAGGTTGCACACCAGGACGGTGACCCATAGCCGGGCCAGCGACTGCCAGCTCTTGCGCTTGGCCACCACGGGCGCGACCGGCAGCAGGAAGCCCTCGGTGAACAGCTCGCTGTGCGCGAGCAGCAGCGCGAGGAAGCCAATCGAGAACGCCAGACCGCCGAGCAGCGGGTTGTGGGTCTGCGCCTCGACGCCGAGTAGCGCGAGCACGCCGATGACAATGTCGACGCCACCGATCAGGCCGGTGCTGATCAGCTCCCGCCAACCGCGGCTGAGCCGCTGCTCCCCCTCGTCGAGCGTGCGCTCGTAGGCCTCATCGACGGACTGCTCCGAGGCGCGCAGGCCATCGGCCGCGTCCGGCTCGCGTCTCCCGGACTCCTCGTCACTCTGCTCGTCACTCTGCTCGTCACTCTGCTGCACACTCGTCACGGGAGCGATCTACCCCCGGTCACGCCGATCACCTCTCCGGTGACGTAGCTCGACTCCTGGCTCGCAAGGAAGACGTAGGCCGGTGCCAGCTCGGCCGGCTGGCCCGCGCGACCCAAGGGAGTGTCGCCGCCAAAGCTCGGCACCTGGTCGGCCGGCATCGTCGCCGGGATCAGCGGCGTCCAGATCGGGCCGGGCGCGACGGAGTTCACTCGGACGCCCTGGGGAGCCAGCTGCTTGGCCAGCGCCTTCGTGAAGTTCACGATCGCGCCCTTCGTGGACGCGTAGTCGATCAGCGGAGGAGCCGGCTCGTAGGCCTCGATCGACGACGTCGTGATGACGACCGAGCCCGGCTTGAGATGCGGCAGCGCCGCCTTGCACAGCCAGAACATCGCGAACACGTTGGTCCGATAGGTGCGCTCGAGCTGCTCGGTGGTCAGCGAGCCGAGGCCGTCCGGCAGGGCCATCTGGTAGGCGGCGTTGCTCACGAGGATGTCGAGGCCGCCGAGCTCGTCGACGGTGCGTTGGACCAGCTGCTGGCACCAGGCCTCGTCCTGCACATCACCGGCCTGCACGCTCACGTTCTGTCCGGCGTCGCGCACCAGCTGCGCCACCTCCTCGGCGTCCTGCTGCTCCTCCGGCAGACAGCCGATCACGACGTCGGCGCCTTCGCGGGCGAACGCGATCGCGACAGCGCGCCCGATGCCCGAGTCCCCGCCGGTGATCAGCGCCTTGCGCCCCTGCAGCCGGCCAGACCCGCGGTAGGTCTGCTCGCCGTGGTCGGGCCGCGGTGTCATCTCGCTCGTCTCGCCGTCATGCCCCGGGTAGGCCACGCTGCCCTGGTCGAACGTCGGCCGCGGGTACTGCGTCGTCGGATCGGCCACGCTGTACTGGTCGCGTTGCCGGAGGTCGATGTCACTGTCAGCCATGACGCTGTGCTGACCGGCGAGGCTGTGACGAAACCCGAGCAGCGCGCTCGCACCTATCCTTAAGCGGTCATGCCTGATTCCCGAACGGCGTCCGCGTCACTCGCCGCCGTCACGGACCTCACCGCCGTCGGCGCTCTCGTCGGCCGGCTGCCCGGGCTGAGCATCGCCGACGAGCGCCGGCTCGGTCGCCGGCTGGAGGGGCTGCGCAAGATCCGCCAGCCGGAGCGCCGGCAGTCAACCCTGCAGCAGATTGCCGAGGACATCGAGCGCGCCGAGGCGCGCCTGGCCGAGCGGCGTGCTGCCGTGCCGGAGATCCGCTACCCGCCGCAGCTTCCGGTCAGCGCCGCTCGACAGCAGATTGCCGACGCGATCGCGTCCTCGCAGGTCGTCGTCGTTGCCGGCGAGACCGGGTCAGGCAAGACGACCCAGCTTCCCAAGATCTGCCTGGAGCTCGGACGCGGGGTCCGCGGTCGCGTCGGCCACACCCAGCCGCGCCGCATCGCCGCGCGCACCGTCGCCGAGCGCGTCGCCCAGGAGCTCGAGTCTCCGCTGGGCGCTGCGGTGGGCTACAAGGTGCGGTTCACCGACACGGTGTCGGACTCGACCCTCGTCAAGGTGATGACCGACGGCATCCTGCTCGCCGAAATCGGCCGCGACCGACTGCTGACCGAATACGACACGCTGATCATCGACGAGGCTCATGAGCGGAGTCTCAACATCGACTTCCTGCTCGGCTATCTCAAGCAGCTGCTGCCGCGCCGCCCAGACCTCAAGGTCGTCATCACCTCCGCGACCATCGACACCGCCCGCTTTTCTCGTCACTTCGACGATTGCCCGGTCGTCGAGGTGTCCGGACGCAGTTACCCCGTCGAAGTCCGCTATCGGCCGCTGACCCGCCTCGCCGCCCTCGACGACGAGGATGACGGCGACGGCGAGACGTGGCAGTCCGGCGTTCGGGGATCTGGGTCTTCCCCCGCTGGCACGCCCACTCGTGATGACACGGATCCGCAGGACGAGCGCGACCAGATCACGGGAATCGTCGACGCGGTGCGCGAGCTGTGCGCCGAGGGGCCAGGGGACATCCTGGTGTTCCTCAGCGGCGAGCGGGAGATCCGCGATGCCGCGGATGCGCTGCAGGCGGCCGCGGCGGAAGGGTTGGATCGGGGCCGCGACCTCGAGATCCTGCCGCTGTTCGCACGGCTCAGTGCCGCCGAGCAGCACCGCGTCTTCGCCTCCCACCAGGGCCGCCGGATCGTGCTGGCCACCAACGTCGCGGAGACGTCTCTGACCGTGCCCGGCATCCGCTACGTCGTCGACCCCGGCACGGCACGGATCTCCAGGTACAGCACCAGATTGAAGGTGCAGCGCCTGCCAATCGAGCCCATCTCGCAGGCGAGCGCCAACCAGCGCGCCGGCCGGTGCGGCCGTGTCGCGGAGGGCACCTGCATCCGGCTCTACAGCGAGGAGGACTTCCTCTCGCGGCCGGAGTTCACCGAGCCCGAGATCCTCCGGACCAACCTGGCCAGCGTCATCCTGCAGATGACCTCGCTCGGCCTCGGTGACATCGCGGCGTTTCCCTTCGTCGAGGCCCCCGACCGGCGCAACATCCGCGACGGCCTTGAGCTGCTGCACGAGCTCGGAGCCCTGCCTGGCAAGGGCGAGCCGACCGGACGCCACCGGCTGACTCCCGTCGGCGAGCAGCTCGCTGCGATGCCGGTCGACCCGCGCCTGGCTCGCATGGTCGTCGAGGCCGACCGGCTGGGGTGCCTACGCGAGGTCATCGTCATCACGTCCGCACTCTCGATCCAGGACCCGCGCGAGCGACCGGTGGAGCACCGGGCCGCCGCGGACCAGAAACACGCCCGCTTCCGGGACAAGGAGTCGGACTTCGTCACCTACGTGGCGCTGTGGGACTGGCTGCAGGAGCAGCAGCGCGAGCTGTCAGGCAACCAGTTCCGCAAGCTCTGCCGCAGTGATTACCTCAACTACCTCCGGATCCGGGAGTGGCAGGACCTGTACAGCCAACTGCGGCAGGTGTGCCGGCAGCTGGGCTTCTCTCTCAACGACTCCCCCGCCGGGCCTGCGCAGCTGCACCAGGCGCTGCTGGCTGGACTGCTGTCGCACGTCGGCATGAAGGACGCCGAGCGCCCCGACTACCTTGGCGCTCGCGGCGCCCGCTTCGCGGTCTTCCCGGGCTCGGTGCTGCACAAGAAGACGCCGCGCTACGTGATGGCCGCCGAGCTCGTCGAGACCTCGCGCTTGTGGGGTCGGGTCTGCGCGCGCATCGAGCCGGAGTGGGCCGAGCGGCTGGGCGCGCACCTGGTCAAGCGCAGCTACAGCGAGCCGCACTGGGAGAAGAAGCGAGGCAGCGCCGTCGCGGTCGAGCGGGTCACCCTCTACGGGGTCCCGCTCGTCGTCGGGCGCAAGGTCGACTACGCCCGCGTCGACCCCGAGTTGTCCCGCGAGCTGTTCCTCCGGCACGCCCTCGTCGAGGGCGACTGGGACAGCCACCACACGTTCCTGACCCGCAACCGCGAGCTGCTCAAGGAGGTCGCCGAGCTCGAGGACCGCGCGCGACGCCGCGACCTCGTGGTCGACGAGGACGCGCTCTACGACTTCTACGACAGTCGCGTCCCCCGCGACGTCGTCTCGGCGCGGCACTTCGACGCCTGGTGGCGGAAGGAGCGGCGGCGTTCGCCCGAGTTGCTCACCTTCGACCGCGCCCTGCTGCTGTCCGGGGCCGACCTGCCGACCGAGGAGCAGTACCCGTCGGTGTGGGACCAGGGGCCGCTGACGTTCCGGCTCGACTACGCCTTCGAGCCGGGCGCCCCCCAGGACGGCGTCACCGTAGACGTGCCCGTCGACGTGCTCAACCAGGTCGAGCCCGGGACCTTCCTGTGGCACATCCCTGGCCTGCGCCACGAGCTCGTCACCGAGCTGATCCGCGCCTTGCCCAAGCAGCTGCGCCGCAACTTCGTCCCCGCGCCGGATGTGGCACGCCGCGCCCTCGAACAGCTGCCGGAGGGGGAAGGAGACCTCCTCGCCCAGCTGTCCGCCGTCCTGCGACGCATGACCGGCGTCAGCGTCCCGGTCGACGCGTGGGCCCTCGACACCCTTCCGCCGCACCTGCGGGTCCGCTTCCGGGTCGTCGACGGTCAGGGGCACGTCCTCGACGAGGACCGCGACTTCGCAGCCCTGCGGTCGCGGCTCGCCGCCGACGTTGCTCGCACCGTCGCCGCCGCCGGGGCGCAGCTCGAGCGCACCGGGGCGACCGCCTGGGTCTTCGGGGAGATTCCGCGCAGCATCGAGGTCTCCCGTGCCGGTCGCCCCGTGACCGGCTACCCGGCGCTCGTCGACGAGGGCCGATCGGTGGGGCTGCGCGTGCTCCCCACCCCTGGTGAGCAGGCCGACGCGATCTGGCGTGGCGAGCGCCGCCTGCTGCTGCTCACCCTGCCCAGCCCGACCAAGCCCGTCATCAACGCCCTGTCCAACGCCGCGAAGCTGACCCTCGCGGCCAACCCACATGGGGGGGTCGCCCCGCTGCTCGATGACGTGGTCACGGCCTCGCTCGACGCGCTGATGGAGCGGCACGCGGCCCCTGTCTGGACGGAGGAGGGCTTCCACGCGCTGCGCGAGGCCGTCCGGCCCGAGCTCGTCGAGACCGTGCTGGACGCGCTCGAGCAGGTGCGCCAGGCACTAGCGCTCTGGCAGCAGCTGCGCGCCGACCTCCCTCGTGTGACGGCAGCGGTCGCCCGGCCTGCCGTCGAGGACATCTCCGCCCAGCTCGACGCCCTCGTCTTCCCAGGGTTCGTGACCGCCACCGGCATCACGCACCTTCCCGACCTGGTGCGCTGGCTTACCGCGGCTGCCCGGCGGCTGCAGCGGCTGCAGGAGGACCCGCGGCGGGATTCCGCCGCCATGCCAGCCGTCGTGAGCGCGCACGCCCTCTACGACGACGTGGTGGAGTCGCTGCCACCAGCACAGCGCGGCAGCCGCGAGGTGCGCGAGCTGCGGTGGATGCTCGAGGAGCTGCGGGTCAGCCTCTTCGCCCCCGGCATGCGCACCGCCTATCCCATCTCGGAGAAGCGGATCGCCAAGGCAGCCGCCGCCCTGCTGCGGCCCTGACCCTCCCGACCCCTGCCTGCCGGCGTCCTTCCTCACAGCAGTCCGGCATGCGCCTTCGCGAGCAGGACGCGCAGGACGGCGTCGTGCACCTGGGCGGCGAAGGACGAGCTCGCCTTCACCTGCGCCTCCACGGCAGACACCATCGGCGCCACCGGGGCAGTGCCGGTCATCAGCATCAGGTCGCCGCCGGCGCTGAGGAAGCGCACCGCCCGCGTCCCCGGCGACCACGGCGACAGCGCCTTCGCCGTGAGCGAGTCCGACATGACGACGCCGCCAAAGCCCAGGTCGTGGCGCAGCATTCCCGTGATCACCGTGGGGCTGAACGTCGCGATGTGCGCGGCGTCGATCCGCGTGTAGGTGGCCGAGGAGAGCATCACGAACGGCGCCCCGGCCCGAACGGCGTCCGCGAACGGCTGCAGGAGCGCGTCGTGCCGCGTCGTCACGGTGTCGCGCACGCCGACCGTCGTATCGGTGTTGCCGTCGACCCGGCCCAGCCCGGGGAAGTGCTTGACGGCGATGTCGGTGCCGGAGGCCGCCATCCCGGCAGCGAAAGCGAGACCCGACCGGCTCACCGCAGCCGGCGTGTGGCCGTACTCGCGGTAGAAGTAGCCGATCGGGGCGTTGTGCACGCCGATGCTGCTGGGGACCACGTCGAGCACGGGAGCGAGGTCGAGGTCGACACCGGCGCGAGACAGCTGCTGGCCCCACGTCGTCGCCGACGACTGGAGCTGCGCCGCGCCCCAGCTGCCCTGCGTCAACGCGGTCGGGATCTCGCTGAAGCCGGTGCCGTGAAGCACCTGCACGAGGCCCCCCTCCTGGTCGGTCGCGACGAGGATTCCGACGCCCGACGGGGAGGATGACGCCAGCGCCGTTCGGAGATGGTCGGTGAGGGCGCGCGTCGCCGCCACACCGGCGTCGCTGCGCCCGCCGAGGAAGACGCTGCCCACCGCGTGGGCCTTGAGCACGGCGAGCTCGGCGGCGGTCGGGCCGGCAGCGGAGTCGACGCCAACCATGAAGAGCTGCCCGATCCGCTGCGCAGGGCTCATCCGCGCATAGGCCTCACGCGCGCGGTAGCCGTCGGTGCCGTGGCCGCCCGCGGCGGCGACGGCGGCCGAGAGAGCCGACGCGGTGACGGCGCTGACGCCACCGGCGGCGACGACAAGGGAGACCGGGCTGTCGCTGCCATGCCGCGCGACGAGGTAGCCGACCGTCGAGTCCGGCAGGTCCGAGGGCGACGAGGTGAGCAGCAGCGCACGGTGCTGCGCGCCGGACCAGGGCGCGGCAACGAGGGCGTCGGGGAAGGCGTCTCCGCGGGCAAGGGTGACAGCGCCGGCACCGAGGACGCTCGCGAACTGCTTCGCCACCGCGACCGCTGTGCCCGCACGGTCGCTCCCGGCGATCCTCGTGGGCGCGACTCCCAGGCCGCGCAGCGCCGTCAGCACGCTGTCGTCGACGGCGGCGGATCCACCGATGACGTCGGCCTGCTGCACGCCGAGGTCGGAGAGGACCGTCGCCGTCGCCGAGGGAAGCGCATGCGGCTGCACCAGCAGCAGCGGGCGCGGTGGGTCGGCGGCGGCGAGCGTCCCAGCGACGAGGGCGTCGGGGAAGGCGGTCCCAGTCACGACGAGGGCGTCGGTCAGGGCACCGCTGCCACCCGAGGCGGCGACCTCCTCGCTCAGGCGGCGTGCCACCGCCGCTGCGGTCTCGTACCGGTCACCGCCGCTGATCCGGTCGGCTGCCACCCCGTCCTGGTCCAGCTGCGAGAGGACTGCCTCGCTGACCGCGCTCGCGCCGCCGACCACGATCGCGCGGCTGGCGCCCAGCGCCGTGATCTCCGCGGCGGTCGTCGGTGAGAGCGAGTCGGTGGGCGTCAGCAGCACCGGCGCGTGCAGTACCGCGGCGAGCGGACCGGCTGCGAGGGCGTCCGGGTAGGAGTCGCCGCGGGCCAGCACGACGGTCGCGGCGCCGTCTGGGAAGGCCTTCGCGGCGATGGCAGCCGCCGTCGCGTAGCGGTCGGCACCAGCCACCCGGTCCGCGGACACAGAGGCGGCGCGGGCTGGGGCAGGACCCGTCGTCCAGGACGCCACCAGGACGGCGAGGACCGCGCCGAGGAGCAGCACGGTGAAGGATGGCAAACGGCGGCGAATCCCCAGCATGGAACTCACTCTCCCCGGAAAGTGGTCATACCACCGCGAAATCCGATGACCACCTGATGACGCCGATGCGACGTGGCGGGTTGGTCTCAAGCCGGGCGGAAATCTGACGACACTGCTCCCAGGGGCTGGTGGCGATTCGGCCCGCCGCACGCGTACGAGTGGGGAGAGGCACGGCATGCCGACAGAGGCGCTCGGCCGAGCGGACCGCGACACGGTCCACGTCGGCCGCCAGCCGATCTACAGCCGCGACGGCAGCCTCTACGCCTACGAGCTGCTCTTCCGGCCGAGCTCCGCTGCCCGCAGCGCGGACATCGCCGGCAATGGCAACGCGGCCACGACCGACGTCCTGCTGGCGACCTTCATGGGCTTCGACGTGCACGAGCTGCTGGGCGGCCGCCGCGGCTTCATCAACCTCACCCGCGCTTTCGTCGTCGGTGACCTGCCCCTGCCCGTCGAGCCCGAGCACGCCGTGCTGGAGGTCCTCGAGGACATCGACCCGGATGAGCAGGTGCTGGCCGGCATCCGCCGACTGCGCCGCTCCGGCTACCAGATCGCGCTCGACGACTTCGTGCTCACCCACGCCAGCGAGCAGCTGCTCGACCTCGCCGACTACGTCAAGCTCGACGTGCTGTCGCTGTCGTGGGAGCAGGTCGTCGAGACCGCCCAGGCCTGCATCAGGCGAGGGGTACTGCTGGTCGCAGAGAAGGTCGAGGACGAGGACACTCTGACGCGGTGCCGCGACCTCGGCTTCTCCTTCTTCCAGGGCTACCACCTCGCCCGGCCCGTGACCCTGTCCGCGACCAACCTGGCCCCGTCGCTGCGGACTGCGATGAGCATTCTGGCCGCGCTCAACGACCCCGATGCCCGCATCCAGGACATCGTCGACCTGCTGCAGCTCGACCCGGCGCTCACCTACCGCCTGCTGCGGGCGGTCAACAGCAGCGCCGCTGCCCTCAACCGCACGATCACCTCGCTGCGGGACGCGGTCGTGCTCATCGGGCTCTCCCAGCTCAATGCGTGGGTCACGCTGATGGCCCTCGCGGAGTCCGGCGTCCAGGACGTCACGGACCTCGCCGAGATGCTGGCCATGGCCCGCACCTGTCAGCTGGTGGCCCAGGAGGCCTTCCCGGGCTACGAGGACGCCGCCTTCGTCTTCGGCCTGCTGCAGTCGACAGCCGCGGTGCTGGGCCTCCCGGCGGCCGAGCTCTTCGAGCAGATGCCGCTCGCACCCGGGATCATGAACGCCGTCGACGACCCCACCTCGCCGTTGCAGCTGGCCCTGCTCGGCGCCGAGTGCGGCCGTGACGAGACCGACTCTCCGGTGTCCCTCCCGCTGAGCTCCGGGCGGCTCAACCAGCTCTACCTCTCCGGCCTGGAGTGGGCCGAGCGGGGAGTGCGACGCACCCACGCCTCCTGACCCTTGCCGTTTCGCGCCGCGGTCGCAGCGGTAGGCGTCGCGGCGTGACGACTTCCTCTCCCGCGGCCGCCGACAGCGACGCCAGCGCTGATGTGTCGGCCGATGTGATCGCCGACGTGCTGACGGAGGTCGAGCGGGTAGCCCGCGAGACTTTCGGCTACGAGCAGCTGCGACCCGGCCAGGCCGAGGCGATGGCGGCTCTGCTGACAGGCCACGACGTCCTGCTCGTCATGCCGACCGGAGGCGGCAAGTCTGCGGTCTATCAGGTGCCCGCTGTGATCCAGCCCGGTCCGACGCTCGTGATCTCGCCCCTGATCTCACTCCAGCAGGACCAGGTCGCGGCCCTGCTCGAGCGCGGCGACGACACCCAGGCGTTCGCAGTCAGCTCCGCCACCAGGGCCGCGGACCGGCGCGAGGCGTGGCGAGCGGTCGGCGCCGGCGACGCCGAGTTCCTCTTCCTCGCCCCGGAGCAGCTGGCCAACCCCGAGGTCCTGCAACGGGTCCGGGACCTCGCCCCCAGCCTCATCGCCGTCGATGAGGCGCACACGGTGTCCGCCTGGGGCCACGACTTCCGCCCGGACTACCTGCGGCTGGGCGAGCTCATCGACGACCTCGGACATCCCCGGGTGATCGCGCTGACGGCGACGGCATCGCCGCCCGTCCGCGACGACATCGTCGAGCGGCTGCACCTGCGCAAGCCCCGCGTCGTCGTTCGGGGATTTGCCCGGGACAACATCGAGCTGCAGGTCGAGCGGCTGCTGGGCGCCGAGGAGAAGCGCGAGGCCGTCATCACGCGCGCGATGGCCGAGGAGAAGCCGGCGATCGTCTACACGGCGACGCGCCGCGAGGCCGAGGAGTACGCGAGCGGGCTGACCGAGCTGGGACTCTCGGTCGCGGTCTACCACGGCGGCATGGCGGCGCGGACCCGCGACGAGGTCCAGCAGGCCTTCATGAACGACGAGGTGGACCTGATCGTCGCGACGAACGCCTTCGGCATGGGGATCGACAAGCCCGACATCCGCACCGTCATCCACGCCAGCGTCCCGGACTCGCCCGACAGCTACTACCAGGAGGTAGGCCGGGCGGGGCGCGACGGGCAGCCGTCACTCGCGGTCCTGTACTACCGGCCGGAGGACCTCGGCCTGCGGCGATTCTTCGCCAGCGGCATCCCCGACGTCGACGACGTCACGCACGTCGCTCGCACGGTGGAGCGCAGCGACGCCGACCCTGACGACCGCGACGGACGCAAGCAGCTGCAGGAGGAGACGGGCCTCGGCCCGCGCAAGCTCGCCCGCATCCTCAACCTGCTCGACGACGCCGAGGGGGCGATCGAGGAGTCGACGGGTGCGGACGACGGAAGCGCCGCGGCGAGCACGCGGGCGCTGGCCGAGGAGGCGGTCGAGATCGCCGAGGCACGGCGCCGCCTGGACCGGAGCCGGGTCGAGATGATGCGCGGCTACGCCGAGACCGACGGGTGCCGCCGGCAGTTCCTCCTGTCCTACTTCGGCGAGGAGCTGCCCGAGCCGTGCGGCAACTGCG
>JBQCDV010000260.1:0-14928 GCA_051960855.1 Actinomycetales bacterium | reverse complement strand
CCTCGCGCAGGTCCGCTCCGCGGAGGTCAGCTCCACGCAGGTCGGCACCCAGCAGGTCGGTGTGGCGCAGGTCGGCTCCGCGCAGGTCGGCGCCCAGCAGCCGCCGGCCCCGGAGGTCGGCAGCACGCAGGTCGCGCCCAGCCAGCGTGGCCTCCACCAGGTCCCCACGGCGCTCGGTGCGGTCGGTATCAGCGCCGCGAACGGCACGGGAGCGGTGGTGGGCGCTCACGGCGGACAGCAGTGCGCCCACCTCCTCTCGGAGCCGCTGGACCGCCGCGGGCTCGAGACGAACGGCGGGGACCGTCGCTGCGGCGTTCGTCGTGGTTGCTTGTGTCGTGGCCTCTGTCATCGCGCTGACCTGCGCGTGCAGGCCGTTGAGATGCATGACGAGGCCGGGGGCCAGACCGGGCCGCGCGGCGTCGCCCAGCAGCCAGAGCAGCTCGTGCAGGGCCTCGAGCTGCCGGAACGTCGCCGCCGCCTCGTTCGCGATCGGCTCGCCGCGCTCGAGGCGCAGGGCCGAGGTGGTGGCCTGCCCGGCTCCGAAGCAGTCGTAGGTCACGCAGCCCCGCATGCCCTGCTGGACAAGGGAGGTGTGGATCGAGCAGGTGCGGTCGCTCGCGAGATACCGGCAGGGCTCGCAAGGAGCCTTGCCGAAGGCGAAGTCCGTCGAGGCGCCGTAGCCGGGGATGATGCAGCACAGGCCTACGCAGGCCGAGCACTCGGCGGAAAGGCTCACGCGTCCCATGCTCGGGCATCGGGTGCGCCGTTCCGCCAGGGTCGTCTGATTTTGCTCAGGCTTCGGGGACGCGCAGCCGCTCGTCGGGGATCACCGCGACGCCAAGGATCTCGATGAGCGCCTCCGGCTGCCAGAGCGCGGTGCAGCCGATGCCGGCCATGGCCGGGTAGACCGCGCCGGCCAGCTCGCGCCACACCTGGCCGATCTCGCGGCCGTGCGCCTGGTAGTCGGGAATGTCGGTCAGGTAGATCGTCACGCTGACCAGGTCGCCCGGCTCGCCGCCAACCTCCCGCAGCGTCGTGAGCACGTTGCTGAAGGCCTGCCGGAACTGCTCGACGATGCCCCCGGCGACGATCCGCATCGAGCTGTCCAGCGCGGTCTGCCCCCCGAGATAGAGCGTGTTGCCCACCAGGGTGCCGTGGGAGTAGCCGCTCGGCGCCGGAAGGGCGGCGGGGTTGACCGGGATGGGCGGCATCACGCGCCTCCGCGTCGGTGCGTATTGACATCTTCTGACGGTCGTGAAGACTAGGCCATATCCGCGACCAGGTCCGAGGCAGAGTGGGAGATCGCATGCAGCCGGTAGACAGCGCGGGACGCGCTGACGGATTCCTCGGTGGCCTCGTCGTGCCCGTCGTGCCCGTCGTCACGCGCGGCGGCCTGGAGTCGGAGCGGACCGGGCAGTCCGAGGGTGCCTCTCGCGTCGCCGGTGTCAGCCGCGAGAACACCCCTGCCACGCGTATCTGGTTCGGGAAGGTGCGCAACGAGCCTGGCTACCGGTCGGTCCCTCACCACCACGGCGAGGCCGAGACCGGTGGCTACGTGCTGGAAGGTCGGGCCCGCATCTACTTCGGCCCGCGTTTTGAGGACTACCTCGACATGGAGGAGGGCGACTGGGTGTTCGTGCCGCCGCAGCTGCCGCACGTCGAGTGCAATCTCGACCGCAACCGGCCGTTGACGTGGATGACGACCCGGACTCCCGACAACATCGTCGTCAACCTCGAGGACATCCCCGACGCCGACCTCGCCCACTGGCTCGACCGCCCGTGACCGACCAGCTCGACGACGTCACGCGCGCGGCCACGTCGGCGCCGTTCGCGCAGGCGGTGACCCTCACCGAGTGCGAGCCCACGCATTTCGACCGGGCTTTCGCCGCCACCACGCAACCGTGCCCGTGGCCGAAGGCGTATGGCGGTGACCTGGTAGCGGCGGCGGCCGCGGCCGCGATGCGCACGGTCCCCGACGAGGGCGCCGGCGCCAAGTCGCTGCACTCGATGCACTCCTACTTCATGCGTCCCGCGGACATCGGCGCCGAGGTCGTCTACGAGGTCGAGATCCTGCGCGACGGCCGCGGCTACAGCACGCGTCAGGTCCGGGGCTACCAGGGCGGCAAGGCGGTGTACGTCGCCCTCGCCTCGTTTGCGGCGGGGGAGCCGGGCGGCGCCTTCGCTCCGGCGCCACCCGACGTGGCGCCCCCAGAGAGCCTGCCCCCGTCGGAGACCTACCTCGCCGATGGCGCGGGCGGCGCGATGGCGCCGCACACGATGACCGACCAGTCGCGGGCGTACTGGAGCCGTGGCCGCAGCTTTGACATGCGGCACGTCCCCGGCCCCGTCTATCTCCAGGTCGAGGGGGAGCGGTCGCCCGCGCAGGCGGTCTGGGTGCGGCCGTTTGATGCGCTGCGTCCCGTCCCCGGGCTCTCCCGCGCGCAGCGGGACCTGGCCGCCCTCGCCTACGTGTGCGACTACACCATCCTCGAGCCGGTGCTGCGGGTGCTGGGTATGGCGTGGGCCCAGCCGGGGCTGGTGACGGCCAGCCTCGATCACGCGATGTGGTTCCACGCCGTGCCGAGTGCTGGGCAGGTCGAGGACTGGCTGCTCTACGCCCAGGAGGCCGGCCACGCCGGGTCAGGACGCGGTCTCGGTGTCGGGCGGTTCTTCACCCGCGACGGCCAGCACCTCGCCAGCGTCGTTCAGGAAGGAATGCTGCGAGCCGGCTGAGCAAAGAGCTCAGCGGCCGCGGCGCCCGGGGACGAGAGGACACCCGATGCAGCTGTCACCCAGCGCCCACGTCGACACGTTCGCGCGGGACCACCTACCCCCGGCAGACCAGTGGCCGGTGCTGGAGTTCGCCACGCCCGAGCTGCAGTACCCCGAGCGCCTGAACGCCGGCGCGGCGCTGATCGACGAGGCCGTGCGCAGGTTCGGGCCCGACCGGCCCGCGCTGCGGACCGACGCCGGCGAGCAGTGGTCCTACGGCGAGCTGCTGCAGCGGGCCAACCAGGTCGCGCAGGTGCTCTCCCAGGACCTCGGGGTCGTCCCCGGCAACCGGGTGCTGCTGCGCGCGCCCAACACCCCCTGGATGGTCGCAGCCTGGCTCGGCGTCCTGAAGGCCGGCGCCATCGCCGTGACGACGATGCCCGCCCTCCGGTCGCGGGACCTCTCGCCGATCGTGGCGAAGGCCCGGCCGACTGTCGCCCTGGTGGACGTCCGCTTCCTGACGGACGTCGAGGTGATGCGCGACGCCGAGTACCCCGACCTCACCGTCGTCGGGATGGGCGGCGAGGGCGAGGACGACCTCGTGCAGCGCGCTGCGGGCCACGACGGAGTGTTCGACAACGTCGACACGGCGGCCGACGACGTCGCGCTGTTCGGCCCGACCTCGGGCAGCACCGGCTCACCGAAGATCACCACGCACTTCCACCGCGACCTGCTGTCGATCGACAACACCTTCGGCCGACACGTGCTGCAGCTGCGGCCCGACGACCTGGTCGCCTGCACCGCCCCGCTCGGGTTCACCTTCGGGCTGGGGATGCTGGTCGTCTTCCCGCTGCGCGCCGGCGCTTGCGCGTTCCTCGTGGAGTCCGCGCCTCCTGCTCGTCTGGCCGACCTCGTGCAGGAGCACGGCGTGACGGTGCTCGCCACCGCGCCGACCGGCTACCGGCAGATCCTGAAGTCCGGGAAGATCGGGCAGCTGGCCGGACTCCGCGCCGCGGTCAGCGCCGGCGAGCACATTCCGCAGGCGGTGTGGCAGCAGGTCGAGTCCGAGATCGGGCTGCGCATCATCGACGGGATCGGTGCGACGGAGATGCTGCACATCTTCATCTCCGCGGCCGGCGACGACATCCGTCCCGGAGCCACTGGCCGGCCCGTCCCGGGCTACCGCGCCACCATCCTCGACCTCGACGGCCAGGAAGCTGCCCCGGGAGTCGAGGGGCGCCTCGCCGTCATCGGCCCGGTCGGCTGCCGCTACCTCGACGACGAGCGACAGGCGGTCTACGTCGAGGGCGGGTGGAACCTCACCGGCGATGCCTTCTACCGGGACGAGGACGGCTACTTCTACTACTGCTCGCGGACCGACAACATGATCGTGTCCTCGGGCTACAACATCGCCGGCGCCGAGGTCGAGGCCGCGATCGACACCCACCCTGACGTCGTCGAGACCGCGGTGGTCGGCAAGCCTGATCCCGACCGCGGCGCCATCGTGTGCGCCTTCGTCGTGCTGCGCGAGGGCGTGGTGGGGGATGCCGCCAAGGCGAAGGAGCTGCAGGACCACGTGAAGGCCCAGCTCGCGCCGTACAAGTACCCCCGGGAGGTGCGCTTCTGCGACTCCCTGCCTCGCAACAGCAGCGGCAAACTCCAGCACTACGTCCTCCGCAACAGCGTCAGAGACGAGAGCGTCAGGGCCGAGAGCGCCAGGGCCGAGAGCGCCAAGGGCGAGGGGGCAAGCACTCTTGCCTCCTCGGTGTGAGAGGAAGCAGTGAACGTCGCGATCGTCGGCGGAGGCCCCGGTGGCCTGTACCTCGCCGCGCTGCTCAAGCAGCTGGACGCCAGCCACGACATCACCGTGTGGGAGCGCAACGCCCCCGATGACACGTTCGGCTTCGGCGTCGTCTTCTCCGACGAGACCCTGGGAGCGATCGACAACGCGGACACGGTCATCCACGACCGGATGTCGCGCCGGTTCGCACGGTGGACCGACATCGACATCGACGTCAACGGCGAGTCGTTCACGGTCGGCGGTCAGGGTTTCGCGGCGATGGGCCGCAAGGACCTGCTGCGCATCATGCAGGAGCGAGTGGCGGAGCTCGGCGTCAAGACCCACTACCGCACCGAGGCGCCGGACGTCGACGAGCTGCGCCGGAGCTTTGACCTCGTAGTCGCCTCCGACGGTGTCAACTCACAGGTGCGCACCCGCTACGCCGGCGTCTTCCGTCCCAGCCTTGACCGCCGGCACAACAAGTACATCTGGCTCGGGACCGACCTCGTCTTCGAGGCCTTCCAGTTCGTCATCAAGCAGACGGAGTGGGGGACGATGCAGATCCACGGCTACCCCTACTCCGACAGCGGCTCGACCTTCATCGTGGAGATGCACGAGGACGTCTGGCGCCGAGCTGGCTTCGACGCCACCGAGGACCTGGTCCTCCCGCCGGGGCAGTCCGACGAGTACGCCGTGTCGCGCATCCGGGAGATCTTCGCCGACGAGCTGCGCGGCCACGACGTCCTCACCAACAACTCGAAGTGGCTGAGCTTCACCACCGTCCGCAACGAGTGCTGGCACGACGGCAACGTCGTCCTGCTCGGGGATGCCGCCCACACCGCGCACTTCTCGATCGGGTCGGGCACCAAGCTCGCAATGGAGGACGCGCTCGCGCTGGCCGCCTGCCTGCATGAGCACCCGTCGGTAGAGGAGGCGCTGCAGGCCTACCAGGTCGAGCGCAAGCCGGTCGTCGAGTCCACCCAGCGTGCGGCCCAGGCATCCCTGGAGTGGTTCGAGAACATCGGCATGTACCGGGACCAGGACCCGGCGCAGTTCTGCTTCAACCTCCTGACCCGCTCCCGACGCATCACGTTCGAGAACCTCAAGGAACGTGACCGCGACTTCGCCCACCGCATCGAGACCGCGTTCGCTGCCGCGAGCGGCTCCGCGGAGGTGGCACCGGCGATGTTCCAGCCGGTCGACATCGGCCCGCTGCGGCTGGCCAACCGCGTCATCGTGTCTCCCATGGACATGTACGTGGCTCAGGACGGGGTGCCCAACGACTTCCACCTCGTGCACCTCGGCTCCAAGGCCCTGGGCGGGGCGGGACTCGTCATGACCGAGATGGTCTGCGTCTCGCCGGAGGGGCGCATCACTCCCGGGTGCACCGGGCTGTGGAACGACGAGCAGCGGGACGCCTACCGTCGCATCACCGACTTCGTGCACGAGCGCAGCGCGGCCAAAGTGGGCCTGCAGCTGGGGCACTCGGGGCGCAAGGGCTCGACGCGGCTGATGTGGGAGGGGATGGACGAGCCGCTGCCCGCAGACAACTGGGAGGTCATCGGCCCGTCTCCACTGCCGTACGGCGAAGGCTGCCACGAGCCGCGCGAGATGACGCGCGCGGACATGGACAGGGTCGTCGCCGACTTCGTCGCAGCGGCGCGCCGCGGGGTCGAGGCCGGCTTCGACCTCGTGGAGGTGCACGCCGCCCACGGCTACCTGCTGTCGTCGTTCCTCTCGCCGATCTCTAACCGTCGAACTGACGATTACGGCGGCTACCTGGACAACAGGCTTCGCTTCCCGCTCGAGGTCTTCGACGCGGTCCGCGCTGCGGTGCCGGCCTCGATCCCCGTCACGGTGCGCATCTCGGCGACGGACTGGATGCCGGACGGCAACACCGAACACGACGCCGTCGAGATCGCGCGAGCCTTCGTCGAGCACGGCGCTGCCGCCATTGACGTGTCGTCCGGGCAGGTGGCCAAGGACGAGCAGCCGGCGTTCGGTCGGTCCTACCAGACACCGTTCGCCGACCGCATCCGACAGGAGGTGGCGGCACCCGCAGGGGTCAAGGTCATCGCTGTCGGAGCCATCTCCTCCTACGACGACGTCAACTCGATCCTGCTGGCCGGTCGCGCCGACCTTTGCGCACTCGGCCGGACTCACCTCTACGACCCGCAGTGGACGCTGCATGCGGCCGCCGAGCAGGACTACCGCGGTGACGGTGCCACGTGGCCGCTGCCCTTCCGGGCGGGACGCCGCAAGCCGCCGACCTCCCGCACCGACAAGGTGCCGCCGCGCCTTGCGTTGCTGCGCGAGGGTGAGGCGGGGCAGGTGCACGTGCGGTGGACGCCGGCCGCGCGGCCGGTGGCGGTCGGCTGAGCGAGGCCGGTCGCACGCTCAGGCACTGAGGCGCCGGCCACGAGCCCGGCGGCAGGACGCCTACGTCCCGAACGCCGGTGTCTCGCTGCCGTGCAGGACACGGCGCGCGTGCTCGTGGGCGAGCGGCCGCAGGGCGGCGTCCAGCTCGTCGAAGAGGGCCCGCGCGCTCGCACCGATCCAGTCCGGAGGAAGCAGCGTCAGCGGCAGGCCAGGGTCGCGGTACGGCAGCCGGCGCCAGTCCGTCAGCATCGGGACGTACACCCCGAACGCGTCCTCGGGCTCGAGCCGCCCTGCGGCGGTCGCGTCGAGCTGGTGCTCATACCGGTCAAGGAAGCCCCGGTAGAGACCGCGTAGCTCGTCGAGGTCCCACCAGTCCCGGACCTTGGCGGTGGGGTCCCCGAAGGCCAGGTACTCGCCGCGGAAGAGGTCGACGTAGGGGGACAGGCAGCGACGTTCGAGCGTGTGCCGGGTCTCGGCCTCCAGGTTGCCGGGCGCCACCCACACGCCTGGGGCTGCCGTGCCGAACCCCAGTCGCGTCAGACTGACGCGAAGGGCGTGCCGCTTGTCACGCTCGGACTCCGGCACCGAGAACACGACCAGCAGCCAGCCGTCCTCAGCTGTCGCGCGGCGGCGTTCGAAGATGCGCACGTCTCCCTCCGCCAGCAGCTCGACGGTCGGGGGAGCGAGGCGGTAGCCCGCGGTCGCGCCGCGCCGTTCGCTCTCGATGACGCCGCGCCGCTTGAGCCGCGAGACCGACGATCGCACCGCCTGCGGTTCGGCGGCGGCGGCGTCGCGCATCAGCGAGATGAGGGAGGCCACCGACAGCCAGTTGCCCTCCTCCCGGGCGTAGAGCCCGAGAACGGTGATGATGACGGGCGCAAGGCGGTTCTCCCGCCCGTCGCGCCCGGTGGCGGGGACCGCAGCACCGGTCGCCTCCGTCATGACCGGAGGCTATAGGAGCGTCACCGACCGACTGGCTCGACCGACTGACTTCCTGGCCATGTGCGAAGCGCGCAAGTCGGGGAAGAGGACAGCCGTGACTCTCACGACCGAGGCCGTCCGCCTGCCCGGGGTCGACCCGGCCCAGGCCCCGTCGCCGATCCTGCCGGGGCGACTGTGGCAGGGCGGCTGCCCCGTCGACTTCGAATGGGTGCGCCAGACCGGCATTGACGTCGTGGTCGACGTCGCCGACGCGCACGCCCACCCGCCGCAGGGCGCGGTCGACGGGCTCACCTATCTCAAGTGCCCCCTCGTCGATGGCGACGAGGTCCCCGACCCCGCCGTCACCCTGCGGTTGGCCCGGCTGGTCGCCGAGCTGCTCGCGTCAGGACACCGGGTGCTCGTGCACTGCACGTTCGGTCGGAACCGCTCGGGCCTGCTCGTCGCCCTCATCGTGCGCGAGGTCCTCGGCGTCGACGGTGACGACGCGGTGCGTCACGTGCAGGCGTGCCGCGACCGGGCGCTGAACAACAAGGCGTTCGCTGCGTGGCTGCGTTCGCTTCCGGCGCCCGAGGACTCCCCCCGCACGGCGGAGACGGGCGCGCCGCCTAGCTGAGCTCGGCCGTCGACGCGCGTCCGGTCGGAGGTTCGGACAGCGGATCCCGCCACCGCTCGACGGCGTCCGGCAGCCACCCGAGGGTGCGGCCCTGCCGTCGGTCGTCCCACAGCGCGAAGGCGAGCCCGCCGAGCTCCGCGAGGCGGTCGAGCAGGAACGTCCCGTCCCACGAACGCACGTCGAAGCCGTAGGCGGTGCAGAAGCTGTCGTATGCGGACGCGTCGATCTCGCCGCTGCGGAGGCGGCGGGCGGCGCTGGCGAGGTCGTACTCGAGCGGCCCGCGCGCGACGAAGTCAAGGTCGATGAGACGCAGCCCATCGGCAGTGGCGAGGACGTTGCCCGGGGAGAGGTCCCCGTGAATCACGCCAACTCCCAGCGGGGAGCTCAGCGCAGCGAGCTCCGCCAGCAGCTCGACCCGTGCCGCCCGCAGCGGGTCGGCGAGTGCCATCGGAAGACCAGCGAGCTGTCCCTCCAGGCGACGCAGCGGCACCCAGTCCGGAACCGGGGCGCCTGCATGCTCGGCGTGGAAGGCAGCCAGCACGGAGCCGATCTGGCGCCAGTCTGCGGCGGCGACCTCGTCCCGCCACGGGTAGACGACAACGACTCCCTCGGCGGTCGTCACGGGCGTGATGACCGGGAGCACCGTCGTGTCGCTTCCAGCGAGCGCTGCCGCCGTGCGCGCGAGGTGCGGGGCGTCGGTCCCGGGCGGGTAGACCTTCACGGCGTAGTGACCGACGCGGAGAACGACGGTCGAGAGAGCGGCGACCACGCGCGCGCCGACGAGCGCCATGGGCAGGTCGGGCTGGGCGGCCCGCAGCGCGGCCAGCGCCTGCGGGACGCCCCATCCGGTGGGCGGTAGTGGCAGTGGGTCAGTCAGGACAGAGGCGTCGGGAGACAGCGCAACCACGGGGGGACTCCCAGCGGACGGCACGGACAGGGGAAGGGACCATCGCGCGTCGGGGGTGAGCCGCAGCCGGGTGGGTTGGCGACATTGTGGAGGTCGTGGGCTGGCCGGCGCAGCCGCTTTCCGCAGAACGCGGGGAGAACTGCGGAGCGCCCCGCTGATCGCCACGGCGTAGGTTGACGGCGGCAGCAGCGACGGCACGAGGGAGGACGGTCAATGGCGCGCCGCAGGCCGGTGCGGTCGTGGGTGCTACGTCACCCTGCCGTGCTCGTAGTCGTGGCGTACCTCGCCGTCCTGGCCGTCGCCACGGTCGTGCTGCTGCTGCCGGTGTCCCGGAGCGCCGCGCAGGGCCCTTCCCTGGTGACGGCGCTGTTCACCGCGACCTCGGCACTGTGCATCACGGGCCTGACGGTCGTCGACACCGCGAGGGCGTGGTCGGGTTTCGGCCACGTCGTCATCACCGTGCTCATCCAGCTGGGGGGCCTCGGCATCATGGCCGCGGCGTCACTGCTCGGCATCACGGTGTCGCGGCGGCTCGGGCTGCGGACCCGGCTCCTGGCGCAGACCGAGACCAAAGGCGCCGAGCTCGGCGAAGTGCGACGCGTCCGGCTCGGGGTGGCGCTGATCAGCGCGACCGTCGAGGCCGTCGTCGCGGTGCTGCTGGCCGCCCGGCTTGCCCTCGGCTACGGCTACCCACTCGGCGAGGCGCTGTGGTACGGCGCGTTCCACTCGATAGCGGCGTTCACCAATGCCGGGTTCTCCCTCTGGCCGGACGGGCTCATCCGCTTCGCCACGGACCCATGGTTCTGCGTGCCGGTGCTGCTCGCCATCGTCATCGGTGGCCTGGGCTTTCCCGTGCTGCTGGAGTTGCTGCGCGACCGCGTGCACTGGGACCGCTGGTCGCTGCACACCAAGCTGACGCTCGTGTCGACGGCGGTCCTGCTCGTCGTCGGTCCGCTGGTCGTCACCGTCCTCGAATGGGGCAACGACGGAACCCTCGGCAGGTTCGGCGTCCCCGCCCGCGTCCTGGTCGGCATCTTCCAAGGGATCTCCCCGAGGACGGCCGGGTTCTCGACCGTCGACTACGGGCAGATGCACGACACGACATGGGCGGTGACCGACGCCCTCATGTTCGTCGGCGGCGGCAGCGCGGGGACCTCCGGCGGCATCAAGCTGACGACCGCCGCTCTGCTGGTCCTCGCGATCGTCGCGGAGGCCCGCGGCAGCGAGCGCGTCGAAGTCTTCGGGCGGAGCATCCCCGCGACCTCCGTCCGCCAGGCCGTGAGCGTCGCTGTCCTCGCGACGGCCTTCGTCGGGGTGGCCACGTTGATGCTCATGGAGCTCGGGAACGTCCGCATGGACCGCGCGATGTTCGAGTCCGTGTCGGCCTTCGCAACCACCGGTCTCACCACCGGCATCACCGCGTCGCTGCCGGATCCGGCGAAGTTCGTCCTGATCGTGCTCATGTTCGTCGGCCGCGTCGGAACCATCACCGTCGCCTCCGCACTGGCCCTGCGGTACAGCCGGAGGCTGTACCGCCTACCGAAGGAGCGACCCATCGTTGGCTAGGAGACTGGATCTGGACACGGACGAGGCTGTCCTGGTCATCGGCTTGGGCCGCTTCGGCAGCGCGGTGGCCGAGACGCTGGCCTCCCTCGGCCACGACGTGCTCGCGGTCGACTCCGACGGCGCACTTGTGCAGGAGTGGGCCGACCGCTTAGCCCATGTCGTCGAGGCTGACAGCACGAGCGTGCAGGCCTTGCAGCAGCTCGGGGCGAAGGACTTCCGCGTCGCTGTCGTCGCGATCGGGACCGACATCGAAGCGAGCCTGCTGACGGCGTCCGCACTCATCGACCTCGGCGTCGGACAGGTGTGGGCGAAGGCGGTGAGCGAGGCGCACGGCCGCATCCTGGAACGCATCGGCGCCACTCACGTCGTCTTCCCCGAGCAGTCGATGGGCGAGCGGGTGGCGTACATGCTGACCGGCCGGATGAGCAACTTCGTCGAGCTCGACGACGACTACGCCATCGCGAAGGTGCAAGCGCCCCACGAGTGCGACGGCAAGACGCTGGGAGAGGCTGCCCTGCGATCGAAGTACGGCGTCACGGTGGTGGGGGTCAAGCGCGAAGGTGGCGAGATCGTCCCCGCTCAGGGGGAGACGCTGGTCCGCGAGGGCGACGAGCTCGTCATCGCGGGCCCCACGGCAAAGGTGCAGGACTTCTCGTCACGGTGAGGGGTGCAGCGGCATGCGGATCGCAGTTGCTGGCAGCAGCGGTTTGATCGGGTCCCAGGTCTGTTGCCTGGCTCACGAGGCGGGGCATCACGTCATACGCCTCAGCCGTCGCGACGGCGTGGACCTGCTCGATGCCGAGGCGGTCAGCAGGGCGCTCGTCGGGGCCGAGGCGGTCATCGACGTCTCGCGCCCGTCGTCCATGGACCTGCCCGCTGCTCGCGCCTTCTTTCGATCCGTTGCCTCCAACCTTGCGGAAGCGGGGCGACGTGTAGGCGTCTCGCGCTCCGTGGTGCTGTCCATCGTCGGGGTGGACCGCGGCCAGGATTACGACTGGTACGTGGCGACCCTGGCCCACGAGGAGGCCACGGTGGTGGAGGCGCCGGGACCCCGCGTGCTCCGCACGACGCAGTTCCACGAGTTCCCCAGTCAGGTGCTGGCGCGCGCTTTGTCCCAGCAGCTCGCGAGCGGGACGGTGGAGATCATGGACGTGCCGATCCAGCCGATCGAGTCAGCGGAGGTGGCCAGCGCGCTGCTCGAGCTCGCACGTGCACCCGAGGGCGGGGACCGGCAGTTAGCGGGGCCTCGGGTGGAACGGCTGCCAGCGCTGGTTGCCGATCTGGCTGACCACCAGGGGCTCGAGGTCTCGGTGGTGGCTGGTCCCGCCCCGGCCAGCATGGCGGGCGGCTCGATGCTTCCCGGCCCGGACGTGCCGACCGTCGGAGTGGACTGGCACACCTGGTTACGCGAGCGTCACGACTTCTGAGTGTCCGAGGGGGGACTTGAACCCCCATGCCCTATACGGGCACTAGCACCTCAAGCTAGCGCGTCTGCCAATTCCGCCACCCGGACAGGTGACCGTCAGGCCCCGCGGGCCCAGCGGCGCAGCCGAGGTTAGCACGCCCCGCCGCGCCCGTACCGGCCGCCACGGCGGCGACCTGCGGTGTCAGGGCCCGCAGGTAGGCTCGCGGGACAGCCGGCCGACGACGTCGAGGGGTGGCCATGTCCCAGCTCAGCGGGTCCAGCACACAGGCCCTGACCTCCGATCCGGAGACCGAGGTCGTCGACATCTGCCGGGAGCTCATCCGGATCGACTCGACGAACTACGGGGACGGGTCGGGGCCCGGCGAGCGGGAGGCCGCCGAGTACGTCGCCGGCCTGCTGGGCGACGTCGGCCTGGAGACCGACGTCTTCGAGTCGCAGCCCCGTCGCGCCAACGTGTTCACCCGGATCCCGGGCGCCGATCCGTCCCGCCCGGCCCTCCTGGTCCACGGCCACCTCGACGTCGTCCCTGCACGCGCCGACGACTGGCAGGTCGATCCGTTCTCGGCGGAGGTCCGCGACGAGTGCGTGTGGGGTCGCGGCGCCGTCGACATGAAGGACATGGACGCGATGATCCTCGCCGCCGTCCGGGACCTGGTGAGGTCCGGCGAGCGGCCCCCGCGGGATCTCGTCGTCGCGTTCCTCGCCGACGAGGAGGCAGGTGGCGTCCACGGTGCGGGCTACGTCGTGCAGGAGCGACGCGACCTCGTCGACGGCGTCTCGGAGGCGATCAGCGAGGTCGGGGGGTACAGCACCCAGATCGCGGGGCGCCGGGCCTACCTCCTGCAGACCGCGGAGAAGGGGATCCGCTGGCTCCGGCTCGTCGCGCACGGGCGGGCCGGTCACGGCTCCCAGGTGAACGACGACAACGCGGTCACCCGTCTCTGCGAGGCGGTCGCCCGGGTCGGCACCCATCGCTGGCCGCTGGAGATCACACCGACGGTGCGCGCGTTCCTCGACGGCGTGGAGGAAATCACCGGCGTCCCGCTCGACCCCGACGACCCGGACGCCCTCGTCGCCACGCTGGGCACGGCGGCCCGCTTCGTGGGTGCGACGCTGCGGACGACGACCAACCCGACCGCGCTCGACGCGGGCTACAAGCACAACGTCGTCCCCGGCTCGGCCAGCGCGCTGCTCGACTGCCGGTTCCTCCCCGGCGGTGAGGACGACCTGCTGCGGACGGTCGCTGAGCTGGCGGGCCCGGGCGTCGACGTCGAGACCCTCCATCAGGGCGTGGCGCTGGAGTGGCCGTTCGAGGGAGACCTCGTGGACACCATGATCGCCGCGCTCCGTGCCGAGGACCCGGACGCCGTCGTGCTGCCGTACTGCCTCTCCGGCGGCACGGACAACAAGAACTTCAGCGAGGCCGGCGTCGTCGGCTACGGCTTCGCGCCGTTGCGGCTGCCCGCCGAGCTCGACTTCGCCGGCATGTTCCACGGCGTCGACGAGCGCGTCCCGCTCGACTCCTTGCGCTTCGGCGTCCGGACCTTGGGGCGCTTCCTCCGCAGCTGTTAGGGACGGCGACCTGGAGCCCGATCCTCCTCGCGGGCGCGTGTCTGGTCGCGCAGGTCGATGACGTCCGGCCCGCGGCCGTCGCCGGTCGCCAGCCGGGACCGGCGGATGCCGTAGGTGAAGTACACGACGAGCCCGATGACCAGCCAGACGAAGAACCGGATCCAGGTGGCCGTCGGCAGGTTGAGCATCAGGTAGAACGACGCGAGCACCGAGATGATCGGGAGCACCGGGACGCCCGGCGTCCGGAATGCCCGGGGCAGGTCCGGGCGCGTTCGCCGGAGCACGACCACGCCGATGGCCACGAGGATGAACGCGAACAGGGTGCCGATGTTGACCAGCTCGGCGAGCTCGTTCAGCGGCACCAGCGCGGAGACGATCGCGACGACGATCCCGGTGGTGATCGTGACGCGGATCGGCGTCCCCGTGCGCGGGCTGACCCGGGCGAACCCCGGAGGCAGCAGCCGGTCGCGGCTCATCGCGAAGAAGACCCGGGACTGCCCCAGCAGCAGGATCATCATGACGGTGGTGAGGCCGGCGAGCGCCCCCAGGGAGATCACCGTCGCGAACCCGGGCCGGCCGACCGCGCGGAAGGCCTCCGCCAGCGGCGCGGAGATGCTCAGCTGGTTGTACTTGACCATGCCCGTCACGACGAGCGAGACCGCGACGTAGAGCACGGTGCAGATGGCGAGCGAGGCCAGGATGCCGCGCGGCAGGTCCCGCTGCGGATTCTTGGTCTCCTCGGCGGCGGTGGCGACGATGTCGAAGCCGATGAACGCGAAGAAGACCAGCGCGGCACCGGTGAAGATCCCGGCAACGCCGAAGGTGCCGGAGGACACGCCGAGGTCGGCGAGCAGGGACGGCGCGGCGGTCGCGCCCTTCGCTGCGGGGGAGCCGGACGGCGGGATGAACGGGGAGTAGTTGGCGGCCTTGATGTAGAACAACCCGGCGACGATCACGAACAGGACGATCGCGACCTTGATGAACACGATGATGTTGTTCAGCCGCGCCGAGACCTTGATCCCGGTACAGAT
>JBQCDV010000259.1:0-14018 GCA_051960855.1 Actinomycetales bacterium | reverse complement strand
AGCTCGACGTGCTCGAGCTCCGCGAAGCCACTGAAGATGCCAGCCGCGTTCGACCCGCCACCCACGCATGCAGTCACCACATCGGGGTCGCGCCCGTCCAGGAGCGCGCGGCACTGCTCGCGCGCCTCGTCTCCCAGCACCCGATGCAACTCGCGCACCATCCACGGGTACGGGTGCGGACCCATGACCGAGCCGATCAGGTAGTGCGTCGACTCGACCGTCGCGACCCAGTCGCGGAGCGCTTCGTTGATCGCGTCCTTCAGCGTGCGACTGCCCGTGACCGCGGCGCGCACGTCTGCACCGAGCAGGCGCATGCGAAAGACGTTCAATGCTTGGCGCCGCATGTCGACCTCGCCCATGTACACGAGGCACTCCATGCCGAGCAGGGCTGCGGCGGTGGCAGTCGCGACACCGTGCTGGCCCGCGCCCGTCTCGGCCACGAGCCGTGATTTGCCCATGCGCTGCGCCAACAGCGCCTGGCCGAGGACGTTGTTGATCTTGTGTGAGCCGGTGTGGTTGAGGTCCTCGCGCTTGAGCAGGATGCGCGCCCCCCCAGCGTGCTCCGCTCCGAGGCGGACCGCCTCGGTGATCGGGCTCGGGCGCCCGGTGTAGGTCTGCTGCAGCTGCGCCAGCTGCTGCCGGAACGCCGGGTCGGCCACCGCCGTCTGCCACGCCGCGTCGAGCTCCTCGAGGGCGGCCATCAGGGCCTCGGGCACGAACCGGCCGCCGTAGGGACCGAAGTGGCCCGAGTCGTCCGGGCCGAAGCCGGTCCCCGGAGCCGGGGCCCCGGCCGGTGCGCTGGTCGGTGTCACGGTCGCTCCTGCCGCAGTGCGGGATGGGCGCCAGCGGCCACGAGGTCAGCGACCGCCGAGCGCGGGTCCTTGCCCCTCACCAGGGTCTCGCCGATCAGGACGGCGTCAGCACCGAGCTTGGCGAGCTCGATGACGTCGTGCGGGCCGCGCACGCCGGACTCGGCCACCTTGACGCGGTCATCGGGGATGCGGGGGCACAGTCGGGTGAACGTGTCGCGGTCGACGTCGAGCGTGCGCAGGTTGCGGGCGTTGACACCGATGATGCGCGCGTCCGCCGCGACCGCCCGCTCGATCTCCTCCTCGGTGTGGCACTCCACGAGGGTGGACAGGCCGATGCTGTCCGCACGCTCGATGAGGGACACGAGCGCTTCCTGGTCGAGGGCCGCCACGATCAGCAGCACGAGGTCGGCCCCGTGGGCGCGGGCCTCCCACAGCTGGTAGCTGCTCACGACGAAGTCCTTGCGCAGCACCGGGATGTCGACGGCGCCCCGAACGGCGTCGAGGTCGGCGAGGCTGCCGCCGAACCGGCGCTGCTCGGTGAGGACCGAGATCACGCTGGCACCGCCAGCCTCGTAGTCGGCCGCCAGGCGGCCGGGGTCGGCGATCGGCGCCAGGGGGCCGCGGCTGGGGCTGGCGCGCTTGACCTCGGCGATGATGTTGACGCCGCGGGCCTGCAGCACGGGCAGGACGGGAACGGCGCCGTCCCGGCGGGCGGCACGCGCTTTGAGGTCGTCGATGCTGACCGACTGCTGCCGCTGCTCGAGGTCCTCGCGAACCCCCGCGACGATGTCGTCGAGCACGCTCACTAGGCGACCTACGCCGTCTGGTCGTCGATGGGCCGCGACGGCGCGTTGGCCTTCGGCTGGGCCCCGGGGTGGCGCTGCCGGGTGTCGCGGGCGGCACCAAACCCCATCGCACCGAGGACGCCGCCGAGGATCGCACCGATGGCCACGATCGCGAGGCCGACCCAGAAGAGCCAGAACTGGTCGCTCCACACGCAGCCGACCGAGGCGACGAGGCAGCCGAACAGGGCGACTCCGACACCAGTCCAGGCCGCAGGGGTACTTCCGTGGCCGGTTGCCATCGCAGGTCCTCCGAGACGGTGAGCGGTTGGTCCGTCCATTGTGGCAGGACCCCTGCGACGCTCAGACCGAGGGCGATCTCCGGTCGTCGGTCGGGTCGACCCCCGCGTCCAGGGAGTCCCACCGCGCGCGGGACGCCAGGTCGTCGCGGACGGCCCTCTCCTCCTCCTCGGTCCGGACCGGTCCTCCGGAGGCTGCGGCCCCGCGGTCGTCCGGCGACTCGACAGGGGCCGCGCGCTCGTCGGCCGCTGCCCCGCCGGCCCGCTCGTAGCGGGCTGACATCCCCGGCCAGCCGCGAGACCCGAGAGCCAGCAGTCCGGCGGCGGCGATCAGCAGGCCGGACGCCGCGGCAGCCCAGGGCCAGAGCGAGAGCGCGCCGCCGGCGACCTCCCGAGGGCCCGCTGACGGCAGCCCAGCCGCCGCCGGAGCCTCCCGGAGCAGCTGGGCTGGGTCCCGGGTGGCGACCAGGGCGGCCACCGTCAGCCCGAGACCCGCGACAAGCAGCAGCGCGGCGACGACCAGCCGCGCGATCCCCCGCGTGGCGAACAGGGCCACGATGCCCGCGAGCGCGACCAGGGCGAGCGCCCCGACAGCCGGGGCAGCCTGGCGGCCCGCCACCGAGACCGCCAGTGCGGGCAGACCCGGCCCCGGGGCGGCGCGGCCGGAGGCCCACGGCTGCGCGGAGGCCAGCAGGGCCACGCCGCCCCCGACGGCGGCGAGGACGAGGCAGACGAGACGGCTGCGGGCGGCGTTCGGGACGGGGGTGCTCATGGCGCCGACGGGACCGAGGTGAGCGTCGCCGCGACGGCGACCGCGCGCAGGACGGCGGCGGCCTTGTTGCGCGACTCCTGGTCCTCGTCCTCCGGGACCGAGTCGGCCACGATGCCTCCACCGGCCTGGACGTGGGCCACGCCGTCCTGGATCAGCGCGGTGCGGATCGCGATCGCGGCGTCGAGGTCGCCGGCGAAGTCCAGGTAGCCGACCACTCCCCCGTAGAGGCCGCGACGCACCGGCTCGAGCCGCTCGATGATCTCCATGGCCCGGGGCTTCGGAGCACCGGACAGCGTCCCGGCGGGGAAGCAGGCAAGCAGGACGTCGAGGGCGGAGCGGCCTTCGGCGACCTCGCCTGTCACGGTCGACTCCAGGTGCATGACGTGGCTATAGCGTCGGACTGACATGAACTCGACGACCTCGATGGTGCCGGGGCGGCACACGCGTCCGAGGTCGTTGCGACCGAGGTCGACGAGCATGAGGTGCTCGGCTCGCTCCTTGTCGTCGGCGAGCAGCTCGCGCTCGAGGGCCGCGTCCTCCTCGGGCGTGGCCCCCCGCCAGCGGGTGCCGGCGATGGGGTGGGTGAGGGCGCGGTGGCCTTCGACCTTGACCAGCGCCTCGGGGCTCGAGCCGACGATGTCGAAGCCGTCGAGGCGCAGCAGGTACATGTAGGGGCTGGGGTTGCTCGCGCGAAGGACGCGGTAGACGTCGAGCGCGTCGGCGGGGCAGGGAGTGCTGAAGCGCTGGCTCACCACCACCTGGAAGGCCTCCCCTGCCGCGATCTCCTCCTGAGCGGTGCGTACGGCCGCCAGGTAGTCCTCGCGCTCCGTCCGGGAGGTCACGACCGGGACGGCGCCAGCGTCGACCGTGGCCACGGTGCTGGGGGCGGGGGCGGCGAGCTCGGCTGTCATCCGGTCCAGGCGGGCCACGGCGTCGGCCCACGCCTCGTCGACCCGAGCGTCGGTGTCGTCCCAGTTGATGGCGTTGGCGATCAGCAGCAGCGAGCCGTCGGCGTGGTCGAGGACGGCCATGTCGGTCGCGAGCATCATGGCCAGCTCGGGGATGTGCAGCTCGTCGGCGGCGAGGGAGGGCAGCCGCTCCAGCCGGCGCACGACCTCGTAGCCGAGGTAGCCGACCAGGCCACCGGTCAGGGGCGGCAGGCCGGGCTGGGCCGGTGTCGCGAGCGCCTCGAGGGTGCCGGCGAGCGCCGCGAGCGGGTCACCGTCCTCGGGCAGCCCCACCGGCGGAGTACCTGTCCAGACGGCCTCTCCGTCGCGCTCGGTCAGGGTGGCTGCCGACCGTGCGCCCACGAACGACCACCGGGACCACACCCCGCCGTGCTCAGCCGACTCCAGCAGGAAGGTGCCCGGCCGGTCCTGGGCGAGCTTGCGGTAGACCGACAGTGGCGTCTCGGCGTCGGCGAGCAGCCGCCGCGTGACGGGGATGACCCGACGCCCCGGGGCACGATCCCGGAACGCCGGCAGATCCGGGCTGACGTCGGTCATGCCGTGGCCGTCGGCAGCTGGTGGACGGGCAGGGAGTTGACAGGCAGGGAGTGGACGTCGAAGCAGGAGGCCGCGCCGGTGTGGCAGGCCGGCCCTTCCTGCTCGACCCGGACCAGCAGCGTGTCGCCGTCGCAGTCGAGGGACACCTCACGCACCCATTGCCGGTGGCCGGAGGTCTCGCCCTTGACCCAGTACTCGCGCCGGCTCCGGCTCCAGTAGGTCGCTCGGCCCGTGGTGAGGGTCCGGTGCAGGGCCTCGTCGTCCATCCAGGCGAGCATCAGCACCCGCCCGGTGCTGGCCTCCTGCACGATCGCGGGGACGAGCCCGGCGTCGTTACGTGTCAGGAGCGCGGCGACGTCGGGGGCGAGGGCGGAGCTGGCGTCGGTGTCCACACCTGCCATTGTCTCTGTCCCGCGGTGGTGGGGGTCCGGGCACCCGACTTGCTGCGCGCGCCGCCCTCGCGGCCTCACTGCGCAGACGCGACGATGAGCAGGTGAGTTCCCCCTCGTCGACCCGTGCGGCCCGTCGCAGCGCCGGCATCCTGCTGCTGCGCAGAGTCGCGGACGCGGAGCTCGAGCTGCTGCTCGGCCACATGGGTGGGCCCCTGTGGAGCCGCAAGCACGAGCATGCGTGGTCGATTCCCAAAGGCGAGTACGACGTAGAGGTGGAGGAGCCGCTCGCGGCGGCGTACCGGGAGTTCGCCGAGGAGCTCGGCTTTCCCTGCGAGGTGCCGGCTCCGGAGCTGACGCCCCTGGGCGACGTGCGCCAGAGCGGGGGCAAGGTGCTGACGATGTGGGCCGCGCAGGTGGGTCCGGGGACCGCGCGTCCGGAGCCCGATCTGGCGGCGTTCAAGCCGGGAACGTTCGCGATGCAGTGGCCGCCTCGGTCGGGGCGGCTGCAGACCTTCCCGGAGCTCGACCGCGTCGCGTGGGTCCCCGCGAGCACCGGACCGGACCTGCTGGTCAAGGGCCAACTGCCCTACCTCGACCGGCTGCCGGCCGCGCTCCCCTGACTCCGGTCGGGCTGCGCCGACGGCTGGGGGAACCCGATCGGCCAGGAGCAGACTCGACCGGTCAGGCTTCCCGCAGGCGGGCGAGGGGCTCGATGCCGACCAGGTGCCAGCTGGTGGCGTGCGCCGGTTGGAGCGCCGCGCACGTCAACCGGTGCGCCTGCGGGTCGCGGCGGCTCTCGACGACGACATCGGTCTCGCCGTCCTCAGTCGCGAGCCGCACGCGTGACCGGGCGGCGCCGATGCGCTCGACGGACAGCACGGCGACGCCGTTCGGGTCGGGGGTGAGCTCGCCCCTCTCGTGCCACCACCACCATGCGGCGGCTTGCCCGGCGGGGCGCCAGGCCGACCTCCCCCGCAGGAGCTCCAGACGAGTCCGCCCGGCGCGGGTGAGCTCGACGAGCTCGGGCACGTCGCCGACGCCGACGCCGCCGTAGTAGAGGCCGCCGGGCAGCGTGACGAGGTTGGCCGCGAAGCGGTCACCCCCGACATGCGAGCACTCCCAGACGTCGTCGGGGAGCAGCGCCTGCAGCGCGCGGGCGATCGGACGGCCACGGACGGCGCAGCAGACGTCGTGCCGGCCATGGGTGCACACGAGGTACAGCGGCCTTTCCCACTCCTGACCGAGGCCGGCGAGGTTCTCGCACGCCGCGGCGAAGTCGACGTCGGCCAGGTGCCGCTCGTCGGGCACTTCCCCCCACCGGATCTGCTCGTGTCCGGGCCTCACGTCGGCGAGGAACCACCGCCGTGGGCCCCCGGCCTGCGCGCGCCCGACTCGGCGGACCAGCAGCAGCCGGGCCTCGAGTGCGGCTGTGACGGAGGCGAGCGACTGCCGGATCTCCGGCGCGAGGACGTCGAGGACCAGACGGGCCGGCCACGGGCCGGGGCGTTCGATGAGCAGAAACCGCTGCGCCGGCGCTGCGGTCGCGATGCGGGAGTCGCCTCGGCGTTCCGCGGACGGGGCGCAGCGGTCAGGCGACTCGTGGGGCACGTGACGCCACGCTACGGGCCGCGGGCCAGGGGGCGGCACGGACGGTGCAGCTGTCACGCGGGCAGCAGGACGCCCTCGGTCAGCAGCCGCCGAACGAGCGTGACGGCGTCGTCGGCGTCAAGGCCGGGCAGCTCCCCGACGGTCCGGGGGTCGCCCGGCACGAGGTCGCGCAGTGCCGCCGCGGTCACGGCTGGCAGGTGCATGGTGCGTCCCGGGAGCTCGAGGCGGACGGCGTCATCACTGCCCTCATCGACCACTCTGGCCGGCAGCCCGCGGCGCCACCGCACGCGCGTCGTCTCGTCCAGGGCGGCAGCGGCGCGCGACTGGGCCAGCGGGGGCAGGGGCTCGGGTCGGTTGGCGCCCCAGTGCCGGCGGCGCACCTCGGTCACCAGGTCATCCGGCTGCAGCCCCTGGACCGCCTCCCGCATGGCGACCAGCACGTCGTCGACGAGGGCACGCAGGGTGTCCTCGTCTGTCAGGTCGAGCCCCGCCGGCAAGGACCGCCGCAGCCGCTCGTCGTCGCGGAGGCGTTCGGCGGCCGCCTGCACCACACTCTGGGCGGTGACGGGGTGAACGCCGACGGTGAGGTGCATCGAGGTTTCCCCGAGTGCGTCGGCGGCGTGAATCCAGCCCCGGGGCAGGTAGAGGACGTCGCCTGGCTCGAAGACCGCCTCCAGGAAGGGAGCACCCTCCGCCGCTGCTGCCACCTGCTCTTTACGGTCGGTCCAGGGTCGTCGCGCAGTGGCGCCTGGCGCACCGGCGGGTGAATCCGCCACCTCTTGCGTCCCGCCAGCTGGATGACGAAGACGTCGTGGACGTCGTAGTGGGGCGAGAAGCCGCGGGACTGCGGCGGCGTGATGTAGGCGTTGGCCTGCACCGGATGGCCGAGGTCGCCAGCCAGCCGCGTCGCGAAGTCGAGCACCGCCGGCGAGGTCCGGTGCAGCCCCTGCAGCACGACGGTGGTGCCGCCGATGACCTGCGCCGCGACGCGATCGTCGTGCACCTGGTCGCCGATGGCCGCACCGGTCCCGCCGCCCCCGGTCCAGGCCGAGGGGGCGATGAGCTGGCCGTCGCGGGCCAGGCGGACAAACGGTGTGCGCAGCCCGCGCTGGGAGAGCAGCTCGTCGGCGTCATCGAGGGTCAGCAGGTCCACCAGGCGCCCGGTGGGTGTGGCCGGTGCCGGCGGCAGGGCCGACAGGGTGGCGGCGCGACTGAGCAGGGGCTGCTGACCCCAGTAGTCGCGCGCGAACTCCACCACCGGGACCGAGAGGCAGGCCGCGAGAGCGCCGCCGGAGCCACGACCCTGCGCCTTCCTGTGCGCCTCACTGTGCGCCTCACTGTGCGCCTCACTCTGCGCATGACCGCGGGCCTCGGGGCGTGTGGACTCCTCCGGAGTCACAGGCTCCTCCTCGTCCCGCCGGCCGACGACCCCGCGGTCATGCACAGAGGTCACGGTCAGGCGCCGCCGTCCGCGCCGCCGTCGTGCTGACCCGGCGTGCCCGAGGCACCACCATCAGCCGGACCCTCCGCACCGCTGTCGGCACCACCGTCGGCACCGCCGTCGGCGCCCCCGTCGTGCTCTCCCGGCGTGCCGGACGCACCACCATCAGCGGGGCCCTCGGCACCGCTGTCGGCACCGCCGTCCGCGCCGCCGTCGTGCTGGCCCGGTGTGCCGGACGCGCCACCGTCAGCCGGACCCTCGGCCCCGCTGTTCGCGCCGCCATCGCTGGTCGTTGTCATGTCGTCGTCATCGAGCGCCACTGGTGCCTCCTGGGGGACCACCCGGTCGGTTGCGGGGTCGGTTGGGACCTCTCCACCCTGGCATCGGCACGGGGATCTGTCGCTGTGGACTGACCGGGAAGGTGGACGGGCCGGAGTGACGCGGACCGGCGGGGTCAGGAGCCGTGCTGACGGGACCAGGACCGGTGCAGCCCCTGGTAGACGCCGGGCTGAGCCACGAGCTGCTCGTGGGTGCCCTGCTGCACGAGCTCTCCGGCGTCGAAGACGAGAACCGCGTCGGCCGACTCGGCTGTCGAGAGCCGGTGGGCGATGGTGACCGTGGTGCGACCCCGGGCGAGACGGTCGAGGGCCCGGGCGATCCGCATCTCGGTCGCGGGATCGACAGCGGAGGTGGCCTCGTCGAGGACGAGGACGTCGGGGTCGGCGAGGTAGGCGCGCGCCAGGGCTACCAACTGCCGTTCCCCCGCCGAGAGCCGCTCACCGCGCTGGCCGACCCGCGTGCCTGTGCCAGCCGGCAGGGTCGCCAGCCAGTCGCCGAGCCCGAGCTGCTCGAACGCTGCCTCCACCTCGTCGTCGCTGGCGCCAGGCACGGCGAAGCGCACGTTGCCGCCGACGGTGTCGTCGAACAGGAAGCCGTCCTGCGGAACCATCAGCACCCGCTGCCGGAGGGAGCCGAACGCGACGGTGCGCACGTCGTGCCCGTCCACCAGGACGCGCCCCTCCACCGGGTCCATCAGCCGCGTCAGCAGCTTGGCGAAGGTCGTCTTGCCGCCACCTGTCTGGCCCACGACCGCGAGACGCGCACCCGCCGGAATGGTGACGGAGACGTCCCGCAACACGAGCGGCCCGCCGGGGTAGGCGTAGCTGACCCCGTCGAAGACGACGTCGATCGCCCGGGCGGGCAGCTCGATCCCTCCGCCACCGGGGTCGGCAACATCAGCCGGAGTATCGAGGACCTCGAGGACGCGGCGCCAGCCGGCGACGGCGTTCTGCGCCTCGTTGAGCACCTCGGTGCCGATCTGCACCGGCCCGATGAACAGCGTGACGAGGAAGAGGAAAGCGAGCAGCCGGCCGAGGCTCAGGTCACCGTCCAAGCCGAGCAGCACCCCGACGACGACGATGAGGGCGTTGGCGAGTCCGGCCGCGACCTCGCCACTGGAGAAAGTGAGACCGACGGCGACCTGTGCGCGCGTCATCGCGGAGCGGTGCGCGTCGATGGCGCCGTCGACGCGGGAGGCGGTCCGCTCCTCGACGCCGTACGCGCGGATCGTGGCCGCACCGACGACCGTCTCGCTCACCACGCCGAGCAGGTCGCCCATGCGCTGCCGCACGGCGGCATAGCGCTGCGAGACCAGCCGCTGGAAGCTGCGCAGGAGCAGGAACAGCGGCAGGAAACACACCCAGACCAGCACGGTGAGCTGCCACGAGTAGTAGGCCATCAGCGCGGTCGCGACGACCAGCTGGCCGGCCGAGACGATCAGCTGCAGCCCGCCCGACTGCAGAAACGTCGAGATCGTGTCGACGTCGCTGGTGACGCGGCTGACGAGGGCGCCACGCCGCTGGCTGTTCTGACTGAGGGTCGAGAGCTCGTGGACATGCCGGAAGGCGGCGATCCGTAGTGACGCGAGACCGCTCTCGCTGGCGCGGAAGAGGCGCACATTCATGCGAGAGGCCGCGACCGCGGTGACGACGACGGCCAGCGCGGCGAGGGCCACGTCGAGACGCACGGCAGCGACGTCGACGCCGTTCGGGTCCTGCAGGCCGGGACGGATCGCCGTGTCGATGGTCTGCTGCACCGCGATGGGGACGACGACCCGGCCGGCAGTCGCCACAACGGCGAGCAGCAGGGTCAGGCCGATGCCGTCGAGGAACTCCGGGGACAGCCGGACACCGCGGCGCAGCACGGCGAAGGTGCCTGCGTCGCTCACGCAACCTCCACTGTCTCGTCGCGCTGCTCGTAGGCGGTCACGACGGCGCGGTAGCCAGGGCTGCGCTCGAGCAGCTCCTCATGGCGGCCGCGGTCGGCGACGCGACCCTGCTCGACATAGACGACCTCGTCGGCCAGGGAGATGGTGGCGCGGCGATAGGCGACGACGACGACAGTCACGTCCGACGCCCGCTCGCGCAGGGCCTCGAGGATGCCGGCCTCGACCGAGGGGTCCACGGCGGAGGTGGCGTCGTCCAGGACCAGCAGCCGCGGTCGGCGGACGACTGCGCGAGCGAGCGCCAGCCGCTGCCGCTGGCCCCCCGACAGCGACGCGCCCCGCTCCCCCACCACGGTGTCCAGCCCGTCGGGCAGGGCGGCGACGAACCCGTCGGCGCGGCACGCGCGCAGCGACTGCCAGACCTCGTCATCGGCGACGTCAGCGCCGAGGGTGACGTTGGCCCGGACGCTGTCCCCGAAGAGGAACGTCTGCTGCGGCACGACCGCGACGTCGTTGCTGAGCTGCCCGCGGGCGAGCTCGCGCACATTCACACCGTCGAGCAGCACCCCGCCGGACGTGGGGTCGACCAGACGCACCAGCAGCGTCGTGAGGGTGGACTTCCCTGACCCGGTCGGCCCCACGACCGCCACGGTCTGACCGGGGAGCACGTCGAGGGTGACGTCGCGAAGGGCGGGTTCGCTGCCCCCGGCGCCCTCGTAGGCGAAGGTCGCGCCCTCCACCGCGAGGCGGGCGGGACCAGAGGCGGGGAGGCGACGCTCGCCGTAGTGCATGGCTCCCTGAGCGTCGAGCACTGCGCGGACCCGGTCCCAGCCCACGACCGCCGGTGGCAGCTGCCCGAGCACCCATCCGATCGCGCGCACGGGGAAGGCGAGCTGGAGGAAGAGGTAGGCGACCTGCACCACGCCGCCGGCGTCCATCGCGCCCGACCGCACCCGGGCCGCCCCGGCGAGCAGCACCACGAGGACGCCGAGGTTGGGCAGGGCCTCCAGGATCGGGTCGAACGTCGCCCGCGCGCGTCCCACATCGATGTTCGCGTCTCGGAGGCGGTGGCTGACGTCCGCGAAGCGGGTCGTCTGGGCCTCCTCCTGCCCCATCACCTTCACGATCAGGGCGCCGTCGAAGGACTCGTGCGCGACCTCGCTGACCTCGGCGCGCAGCTGCTGCGCCCGCATCGCCGCCGGGGACAGGCGCCGCTGGTACCAGACGTTGAGCAGGAACAGCGAGGGGAAAACCGCGAGGCCGACCAGGCTCAGCACCGGGTCGGTCAGCACCATCGCGACGCCCGCGGTGACCAGCATGACGAGCACGCCGGTGGCCATCGGCAGCGGCGCGATCGGGTACCAGGCCGCCTCGACGTCGCTGTTGGCATTGGACAGCAGCTGCCCTGTGGGGTGGGCCTGGTGCCAGGCCAGCGGCAGCCGCAGGTACTGCCTCGTCACCGCCCGGCGCAGCCGCGCCTGCAGCCGGTACTGCATGATCCCCGCGAGCAACCGACGCCCGACGATGCCGCCGGCCTTCAGTAGCGCCACGGCGACGATCGCGGCGAACGCGAGAGCGAGCGCAGCGGGGCGAGCCTGCCCGGAGGAGAAAGCCGGAACGACGACGGCGTCGGTGACACGTCCGATCACGACTGCGGACAGCGTCGTCATGCCGCCGTAGACGGCGCTGGCCAGGACGGCCGCGGTGAAGATGCCCGGCTCCCACCGGACCGCCTGTCCGAGCAGGGCCAGGCCGCGGCGGAAGACCCGCGCGGTCGGGTCGGTCCGCGGGTCAGGCACGAGGGTCGATCCTACGTGCCGGTCCGGCTCAGATCCCGCGGCTCGTCGCGCCGAGCTCGGCCACCGCCTCGGGGTCGCCGGTCGTCTCCACCCGGGCGACGTCGCCGCGACCGAAGGCGTGCAGCACCAGCTCGCCGACCGGGCCGGTGACGACGGCGGTGCCAGCACCGCTCACCGTGCGGGCACGGGACTCCCGGCCGTCCTCCGTGCGGAGCACGACCGAGACGGGGCTGCGGCGGTAGAGAAGCTTGGCGAGCAACCGCAGCTGCGACCACAGGGCGTCTCGCGCCTGCTGCGACAGCTCTCGGGGCTCCCAGCCCGGCTGCGCGCGGCGCACGTCCTCGTGGTGGACGAAGAACTCCAGGTCGTTGCTGCGCGACAGCACGGGCCAGTCCAGCGGCCACCACACGGGCGCGCCAGCTCGGAAGGTGTGCAGCAGCCGCTCCCAGGGCCAGCGGTGGTAGGCGTCAGCGACCGCCGCGCGGTGGCGGCGAACGACGGGGACACCGCCGAGCACGATCCCGACGGCCGCGTCAGGGCGCCGCTCCCGCAGGACCAGGTGCACGGCCAGGTCGTGGGTGTCCCAGCCCTCGCACTTGGTGGGTGCGTCGGGGCCGACCCGCGCCAGGGTGTCGGCCAGCTCGGCTCTCTCACTCGCGGCAAAACTCGTCACCCCCAGCACGCTAGGTGCTGGAGGCTTCCCCCGCTCCCTGGCCAGGGGTGGTGAGACCGGGGGCAGCAGCGGTCAGCCCCCGTCGGACGGGGACGCCAGCCGAGGCCAGCGACTCCTTCACCTCGGCGATGCGCAAGGTCCCGAAATGGAAGACGCTGGCGGCGAGGACGGCGTCGGCGCCGGCCTCGACAGCCGGTGCGAAGTCATCGAGCCGGCCGGCCCCGCCACTGGCGACCAGCGGCAGCGTGACGACCTGGCGCACCAGGCGGACGAGCTCCAGGTCGTAGCCCTCCCGGGTCCCGTCGGCGTCCATGGAGTTGAGCAGGATCTCCCCTGCACCGAGCTCCTGAGCCCTCATCGCCCAGCCGACGGCGTCGATGCCGGTGCCGCGGGACCCGCCGTGCGTCGTGACCTCGAACCCGGAGTCGGTGCGGGTGTCGCCAGTGACGCGGCGGGCGTCGACAGACAGCACGAGCACCTGCGAGCCGAAGCGGTCGGCGATCTCGGCGATGAGCTCGGGGCGGGCGGTCGCGGCGGTGTTGACGCCCACCTTGTCCGCGCCCGCACGCAACAGCCGGTCGACGTCGTCGACGGTCCGCACGCCGCCCCCGACCGTGAGCGGGATGAAGACCTGCTCGGCAGTGCGGCGCACGACGTCGTAGGTCGTCTCCCGGCTGCCGCTGCTGGCGGTGATGTCGAGGAAGGTGAGCTCGTCGGCGCCCTCCGCGTCGTAGACCTTGGCCATCTCGACGGGGTCCCCCGCGTCGCGGAGGTCCTGGAACCGGACGCCTTTGACGACGCGGCCGGCGTCGACGTCGAGACAGGGGATGACGCGGACGGTGACGGTCACGGCGCCAGCCTACGGAGAGCCGGCAACGGCGAGGAGCGCGGCGGACTGCGTTCAGGAATCGAGGTGCACCACGTCGAGCCGCTCGAGCAGCACCAGGAACGTCGCCGCGAAGGGGTTGTCGCTGACCTCCTTGCGCACGCGGTCCCAGTCCACCTGCTCGCGCATCGCCCGCGCCATCGGCAGCAGCCGGCCGTAGTCGCAGTAGTGCTCGTCGAGGGCGTTGAGCTTCGTGACGACGACGTCGGTGGGGGCGAGCACGGGCATGAGCACCGATAGCACCGATCGCGTCTCCGCTCGCTCGAGCAGGTCCTGGTGCACCGGTTCGCCGCACGCCCGCCAGATCACATCCACGAACGCCGTCGGGGTCTCCACCTTGAGCAGCCAGTCCTCGGCGGGATGCACGACCGGCAGCCCGGCGTCGACTAGGACATCCGCGACGCGCTCGGCGTGTTCGGTGCGCACCACGAAGTCCGCGTCATGGTCGGGCTCGGGGCCCCCGTAGACCCAGGCCGCGTAGCCCCCGCACAGCGCGAACGGCACGTCGCCCTGCTTCAGGGCTACCGCGGTCCGCTTGAGCAGGTCCTGCACTGTCGCCTTCGCCTCTGCCACGTCTCCCGTGCTGCCCCTGAAGGGCTTGCGGCATGCGCCGCGGTTCGACCCTTGCCGGAGGCGGGCAGGAGCCCAGGGTGCGGATCGGGACCTTCAACATCCTCCACGGGCGCAGCCTCGACGACGGTCGCGTCGACCCCCCGCGGCTCGCCGCCGCCGTCCAGGCGCTGGCGTTCGGCGGGCGCCCCCTGCAGGAGGTCGACCGCGACCCGGAGCGCCGTGCCCCCGCGGCCCACACGGCGGTCGCGGCGG
>JBQCDV010000258.1:0-7135 GCA_051960855.1 Actinomycetales bacterium | reverse complement strand
GGTGGTCGTTGGGGCAGGCGAGGTGCTCCGAGAAGCGCCGCTCGCGACCGGGGTCGTCATCGGGCAGGTCGACGAGGTCGACAACGACGATCCCGGAGGCCAGACCCAGGGCGGTCTCGACCGAGTCGGTCAGTCGCTGCTTGGCGCTGGCCTTGGCGGCGAGGCGGTCGACGACCACCTCGATGGTGTGCTTCTCCTGCTTCTTCAGCGTCGGCGGCTCGGTGAGCATGACGGTCTCGCCGTCGACGCGGGCGCGGCTGTAGCCCTTGGCCTGCAGGTCTCGGAAGAGGTCCTGGTACTCCCCCTTGCGACCGCGGATCACCGGTGCGAGCACCTGGAAGCGCGTGCCTTCGGGGAGCTCGAGCAGCCGGTCGACGATCTGCTGCGGCGTCTGGCGACTCACTGGCTCGCCGCAGACCGGGCAGTGCGCACGTCCCGCGCGGGCGAAGAGCAGCCGGAGGTAGTCGTAGACCTCGGTGATCGTGCCGACGGTCGACCGCGGGTTGCGGGAGGTCGACTTCTGGTCGATCGAGACCGCCGGCGACAGCCCCTCGATGAAGTCGACGTCCGGCTTGTCCATCTGGCCCAGGAACTGCCGCGCGTAGGCCGACAGCGACTCCACATAGCGGCGCTGCCCCTCGGCGAAGATCGTGTCGAAGGCGAGGCTCGACTTCCCCGAGCCCGACAGGCCGGTGAAGACGATGAGGGCATCGCGCGGCAGGTCGAGCGAGACGTCCTTGAGGTTGTGCTCCCGTGCGCCCCGCACGATCAGACGATCAGCCACAGCTACCTTTCTCACCTTCCGGGACCGGAGCTGCGCCAACTCCTGTTAGCACACGTGTTCGATCCCTCAGAGATCCTACGGCGGCTGCGCCCCCGCCATCCGGACAACGCGCCCGCGCGCCGCTATCGTCCCGATCATGCGGACTCCGGACGATCTGCTCGCCGCGACGGAGACGCTGCTGCGCGTCGCCGCCGACCTCGACGATGCTGCCATCGCTGCGCCCAGCCTGCTCCCCGGCTGGACCCGCGGTCATGTCCTCGCGCACCTGGCCCGCAACGCGGACGGTTTCGTCAACCTCCTGGAGTGGGCGCGCACCGGCGTCGAGACTCCGATGTACGCCAGCCGCGAGCGACGCGACGCCGACATCGAAGCCGGCAGCGCACGGTCGGCGGAGGAGCACCGGGAGGACCTGCGTGCCAGCGCAGAGCGGTTGCGCGCCGCCTGGGAGTCCCTGGCCGAGGACCGCCTCGACCAGCAGCTGCGCCTGGGCAGCGGCCGGCTGCTGCTCGCCCGTGACATCCCCTGGGGACGCGTCCGCGAGATCGAGATCCACCTGGTCGACCTCGCGACCGGCGTCACCTTCGCCGACCTCCCGCTGCCGCATCTCGAGGCGATCCTGCGCGAGTCCGTCGGCCTTTTCAGCGCCCGGTACGAGTCCGGCGAGGACATCCCCGCCCTGACCATCCAGGGCCCGAACGACGAAGCGTGGGGCGCCCTCGGCGAGCACCCGCGCATCGCCGTTCGGGGATCGCTGCCCGAGCTCATCGCCTGGGTCACCGGCCGCTCGGACGGCAGCCGCCTGCACGCGGCGGGACCGGACGGCCGGACCACGGTGCCGACGCTCCCCGCCTGGGCATGAGTCGGCCGTGACCGAACCGCATCCGGTGTCCCAGCAGACCTACGACGGCGAGGTCCGTGTGGGCGGACCGTCCCAGAGCCGCGACCTCGGCTGCCTGCGACTGACCAAGCTCGCCGTCGGTGACATGTCCAACAACGCCTACCTGCTCGAGTGCACGCAGACCGGTGAGCAGCTGCTCGTCGACGCCGCCGCCGAGCCCGACCGGCTGCTCGAGCTGATCGGTGACCGGCCGCTCACCGGGGTCGTCACCACCCATCGGCACGAGGACCACTGGGCACGAGGGCTGGGCGCGGTGGTGGCGGCGACCGGCGCACCTACCTACGCCGGACGAGCCGACGCCGAGGCCATCGGCGTGGCCACGGACGAGGTCCTCGACGACGGCGACGAGCTGTGGGTGGGCGCCTGCCGTCTCGAGGTCATCGGGCTGATCGGGCACACGCCGGGGTCGATCGCCCTCGCCTACACCGAGACCGACGATGGCCCCCAGCCCGGCCGGGTGCACGTGCTCACCGGCGACAGCCTCTTCCCCGGCGGCGTCGGCAGGACGTGGTCGCCGGAGGACTTCCGGTCCCTGGTCGACGACGTCGAGTCGAAGCTCTTCGACCGCTTCCCTGACAGCACATGGGTTTATCCCGGTCATGGCGCGGATACGACGCTCGGCGCCGACCGCGGTGATCTTGCTGCGTGGCGGGATCGGGGGTGGTGACGGTCTGACAGTGGCGCCGGGCGTGCCCGGCTTGCCCCGTTCGCGGGAGTTCGGGTGGTCAAGTCGTGGCTGCGTCGTGCCGAGACGCAGAGGGTGACGTCTGCGAACCGCTCTCCTGTCAGCTGCACCGCACGTCTGCGCCTGGCGCACCTCAGCGGCGCACGTCTCCGTAAGGCCACCCTCGTGGCCGCAGCCGGCGCCGCTCTCGCCGCCGGCGGTCTGATGCCAGCCGCTCCCGCGGCCGCTGCGACGACGGTGACCGTCCACCGGGACTTTGGCCCGGACCGGTACGGCACCGCCGCCGCGGCGTCGGCTGCGACGTTCGCCTCCGGCGCGCCGGCTGTCTACCTCGCCTCCGGCAACGCCTGGGCCGACGCGCTGCCGGCCGCCTCACTGGCAGGTGGCTCCGCACCGATCCTGCTCGTCGACGGTGCCTCGATTCCGGCGGCCACCACTGCCGAGGTCACCCGGCTCGCACCGGGACGCATCGTGCTGCTCGGCGGCGCCTCGCTCGTACCGGACTCCGTCGGCGCGACCCTGGCGAAGCTCTCCACCTCTGGCACCTGGAGCCGTGTCGCAGGCGATGACCGCTACGGGACCGCGGCGGAGATCTCCCAGCGCGCCTTCCCGAATGGCGCCGGTGTCGTCTACCTCGCCAGCGGCGAGGGCTATGCCGACGCACTCGCTGGGTCGGCGCTCGCCGCGCACGAGGGCGGCCCGCTCCTGCTCACGAAGGCCGCCTCGCTGCCGTCGGTGGTCGCCGACGAGCTCGCCCGGCTGCGGCCGTCGCGGATCGTCGTCCTCGGTGGCAGCGGCGTGGTCTCGACGGCCGTGGAGTCTGCACTGCACCGGTACGCCACGACCGTGACGCGCGCCGAGGGGGGCGACCGGTACGGGACGGCGATCGCGGCCCTGCAGACCGTCACCGCCGCCTCGACGGTCGTGGTGGTGTCCGGGTCGACGTTTCCCGACGCGCTCACGGGCGGCGCGATCGCCGCACACTCCGGCGCTGTCGTGCTGCCGGCCCCCGGCGGGCTGCAGTCGCCGGAGGCCGACGAGCTGCGACGCCTCGCGCCGTCGCAGGTGGTGCTCCTGGGTGGCACCGGGGCGCTCTCCTCCGCCGTGCCCTCCCAGGTCGGGACCGCCCTCGGCGACACGGTCTCGTACAGCGAGACCCAGCGCCCCGTGTCGACGATCAGCAGCACGGACCCCGCGACGGCCTACGCCAACCGCATCCTGCAGTTGGTCAACGCCGAGCGGGCCAAGGCAGGGCTCAAGCCGCTGGCCGCCTCGACGTGCGCCACCGGCTACGCCGTGACGTGGGCCAAGCACATGGCGGCTACCGGCGACTTCTCCCACCAGTCGCTGTCCCCCATCATGTCCGGCTGCCACGCCAGCACTGCCGGCGAGAACATCGCCTACGGCACCATCACCGCCGACCAGATGGTGGCCAACTGGATGAACTCCCCCGGGCACCGGGCGAACATCCTCAATCCCGCCTTCACTGCCGTCGGGACCGGCGCCGCCCGCACAGCGGCCGGGCGGTGGTACGGAGTGCAGGACTTCGTCGGCTGACCTGCCCGGCCGGACCCACCCCCGCCGGACCCACCCCCGCGCGGAAATGGGTCAGGAGCCGCACCTTTCCGGGCCCTCAGCGCGCCCCACCGGCGGAAATGGGTCAGGAGCCGCGCCCTCGAGGGCCCTCAGCGCGCCCCACCGCTGGAAATGGGTCAGGAGCCGCACCCTCGAGGGCCCTCAGCGCGCTGTTGCTGACCCATTTCCCCGGCCCGGCTCACTGCACCGATCGCTCGACGGGCGCTGGCTCCCCTGCTCCTGTCTGCCTGCTGGCACGCAGGCTGAGCACCGTGGTGACCGCGAGGACGCCGACGATGACTCCGAGCGATACCAGCGTGGGGATCTCCGGCGCCCAGGGGATGCGCTCGCCGCCATTGACGAAGGGCAGCTCATTCAGGTGCAGCGCCTCGAGAATCAGCTTCACACCGATGAAGCCGAGCACGATGGCAAGCCCGTAGGACAGGTAGACCAGCCGCTGCAGCAGTCCGCCGAGCAGGAAGTACAGCTGCCGCAGACCCATGAGTGCGAAGACGTTCGCCGTCAGCACGAGATAGGGCTCGCGCGTCAGCCCGTAGATCGCCGGGATCGAGTCGAGCGCGAAGAGCAGGTCGGTGGTACCGAGGGCGGCGACGACGATGAACATCGGTGTGACGAGGCGCTTCCCGCCCTGCTTGACGGTGAGGTGCGGGCCGTGGAAGTCGTCCGTGGCCCGGACGTGACGTTTCACCCACCGCAGAAAGGCGTTGTCCTCGTAGTCCTCAGTGGTCTCCTCGGAGCCGCCGCGCTGCTCCTTGACGAGCTTGACTGCCGTCCAGACCAGGAATGCACCGAAGAGGTAGAAGACCCACGAGAAGCGTTCGATCGCGGCCGCCCCGACGGCGATAAAGATGCCACGCATGATCAGGGCCATGATGATGCCGATCATCAGGGCGCTCTGTTGCAGATGGCGCGGCACGTTGAAGCGCGCCATGAGGAGAAGAAAAACGAAGAGGTTGTCGATCGACAGCGAGTATTCGGTCAGCCAACCGGCATAGAACTCGCCCGCGTACTGACCGCCGCTCACGGCCAGGACCCCCAGGCCAAACGCGACGGCGAGCGCGATATAGATCGTGACCGCGATCGCAGCCTCGCGCATCGACGGCTCGTGTGGGCGCCGCCCAATGACGAACAGGTCGAAGGCGAGCACTGCGGCGAGCACGGCGAGGGTGATGACCCAGGCGGCAGGGGTGACGTGCATGACGGGCCTCCCGGCAGACGAGCATGGCTGCCGGAGGTCTCCTCCGCCGGTGGCGGACCGCCACCGACCGGGCGCGCCGGAAGCTTCGTGATGACGACGTGCCCGCAGGACAGGGAGTACTCCCCTCCGCGTACGGCTCCAGTCTGTCAGCCCGCGCCCGCAATGGCAAAGCGCAGGTAAAGGCGTGTCGGGGCTAGAGGGTGCGGCTGAGGTAGTCGAGCACGATCTCCGCGCGCTGCACCCGGTGCTTCGGGGATCCCGAACGCGTCAGCTCGTGCCCCTCCCCAGGGAAGCGGTAGTACTCCACCGGCTTGCCCAGCAGCTTGAGTGCGACCCAGAGAGCATCCGCCTGCTCGACCGGGCAGCGAAGGTCATTCTCGGAATGGATGATGCAGACCGGGGTCGAGATGTCACGAACGTAGGTGACCGGCGAGACCCGCACGTACTCCTCGGGGTGGTCAAGGTGGCTGACGCCCAGGTCATGCCGAAAGTGGCCGCCGAAGTCCGAGGTCCACTCCTCCGACAGCAGGTTGTTGACCGCGCGCTCCGAGATGGCTGTGCGGAAGCGGTCGGTGTGCCCGATGGCCCACGAGGTCATGAAGCCGCCGTAGGACCCGCCCATGACCGCGACGCGGTCGGGGTCGAGCCAGTCGTAGCGCTGCAGCGCCGCATCGAGGATCGCGAGGATGTCCCGGTAGTCGATCCCACCCCAGCCGGTGCCCGGGTCCTCTGGTGAGAGCGGGGAGAGGATCGAGCGGGCGCTCGCCTCGCTGTAGCCCGTGGAACCGTGCGGGTTGCCGAAGACGACGGCGTAGCCCGCGCTGGCATAGAGCTGGAACTCGTCGAACCACTTCTCGCCGTACTGCGTGTGCGGGCCTCCGTGGACGTTGAGAACGACGGGGACCTTCGCGGAGCCGTCGTGCCCTTCCGGTCGCACGATCCACGCGTCGAGAGCCATCCCGTCCTCGGAGACGACCTCGAATCGCTCCGCCTCGAGTGCGGGGTGCGCCGCGAGGAACGAGCGCTGGTGTGAGGTACGCACGCGCTCCTCGAGGGGCTGCGACCTTTGCGTCGTCAGGACGACAAGCTCGGTGGGAGTGGCTGCGTCGCTTACCGTCGCAGCGACGACAAGCTCGGCGCTGCTCATCACCGCGGAGAAGGCGGTGACCCAGACGTCGCCGCCGACGACCACCTCTGCGTCCCCATCGCGGAGCGGGACCCGCACGACGTTGACTCGACCCCGCTCCTCCCAGCTGGACAGCAGGGCCTGGCCATCCTCGTCCGTGAGCCACACCGGCGGCTGGGCGCCCGGATAGGGGGCGAAATTCAGGTCGACGTCGTCGGCGAGCAGCCGCTCCTCGCCGTTCGTCGCGTCCACGAGGGTCAGCCGCGCGTGGTGGTACCCGACGCCGCCGCGCACACCAAGCGCGGCAATGCTGGCTCCGTCCGGGCTCCAGGCGAGACTCCGGTAGGAGGAAGCCCGCCGCGTCGTGAGGCGGCGCAGCCCGTCCCCGGGGACGTCGACGTCCACCAGGTAGATGTCGTTGAAGGGCTCGAGGTCCGCGCCCTCGTGCCGCGCGGCGACGACAGCAAGGGTCCGTCCGTCGGGCGACCAGGTTGGGTCGGCATGCTCGAAGGGCCCGTCGGTCACCTGCCGGGGCTGGTTGGCGCCGTCGGCGTCGACCACGAAGACGTGGGTGGGCCGGTCCGAGGTCCAGCCGACACCATCGACCCGCGGGACCAGCCGCTCGAGCTTCCGCGGCGGCTGCGCGGACTCGTCGCCGGCCTCATACCGGGCGTCACGGACCCGGCTGGCGAAGGCGAGCCGGTCTCCCCGTGGCGACCAGGCGAGGGCGTCGAAGCCCTCCTGTCGCGCGGCCAGGGTGACCGTCTCACCCGGGTAGGCGACCGGGAGCACGTGCAGGGTGTGCAGCTGTTCGTTGGACGGCCCCGACGTCCGCGCAGCCGATGCCT
>JBQCDV010000257.1:0-2559 GCA_051960855.1 Actinomycetales bacterium | reverse complement strand
GCCAGGCGCCGGCGTGCTCAGCGCGGAAGCGGTAGACCAGCGACTCGCCCGGCGCGATCGTGCGCATGACGTCGTCCGGCGACACGGAGCCGGCGTGGAAGTCCAGGCCGTGGTCCATGGACCCGCGGTTGACCAGCGTCACCTCGAAGACGTCACCCACGTGGCCACGCAGCACCGGCCCCGGCACCGTCCCGTTGAAGGTCCACATCCGCTGCGTGACGCCGGGCGCCACCTCCATCAGCTTGTCAGTTACCGTCATCGTGACGCGATGCAGCGCGCCACCAGGAGCCGGAGCGAGAGCAGCGTTGTAGGGCCGCCAACCAGGACCAGGCGATCCATGAACGTCGAAGCTCGGGGCGCCGTCCGTCGCCGCGCTGGGCTCCGTCGCTCCGACAGAGCCAGGAGCCGCAGCACCGGTCACGTGGATGCTCATCGTCATCCCCGCAGCCCGGTGACCCGGCACCGTGCACCAGCCTTCCAGGGACTGGGTGACCGCGCCGAGGTCGAGGGTGGCGTGCTCGCCCCGAGATAGCAGCGGGGTCTGACGGCCGCCGAAGGCGAGGTCGTGCCGCATCGCGTCCCGGTTGGTGACGACCAGCCGCAGGTGCGTGCCCGGGGCCACGTCGATCCGCTTGGGCGAGATGGTCATGTTCGCGAGGGTCACCGCGACCGTCTTGGCGCCGCCGCCGGTCACAGCGACGGTTGTTGGCGCCGTCGTTCCGCCGCCGCTGAGCGCCACCGCGACGGGGACCACGGTCATCGCGAGACCGAGCAGGACACCGAGCATCGGCGCGCTCGGGGCCTTGCGGGCAGCCGCGTCACCGTCGCCGCGCCTGCGGAGCAAGACCCCACCACCGGCCAGCACGACGAAGGAGCCGGCCGCGAGCGCCAGCAGGGCCACCGCAGGCAGCGTGAGCAGGCGGGAGTCACCGGTCAGGGCGGCGACGGCGAGAAGCGCCGCTGCGGCGTTCAGGACGAGGACGCGCGGGACAGCGGCGGTGTCGACGGCGGCGTTCGAGGCACGCACGCGCGAGGGGCCACCGCCGCGCATGACCGGCAGCAGGTACGACAGGGCGCCGAGCAGCACTTGTGCCACGAAGCCGACCAGCACCGCGGGCACCAGCTCGGGCAGCCGCGCGAGATACGTCTCGAGGTTTGGCGCAAGCGTCAGCATGACGATATCTGCCGCCAGAGCCAGGGCGAACCAGGCAACCGCTGCCGCGATGGACAGGGCAGCAAAGCTCACCGGCCGCCGCTGTCGGAGCGTCGCGACAAACGGCCGCAGGGCCACCACAACCCCCGCGAGGTAGGCGAGCAGCCCCGCGAGGGCGAGCCACCGCAGCTCGGCGAGGAACCCAGCCAGCACGGCGGCAACGCCGAGCCCGGAGGCCAGGAAACAGCGGCGGGCGGCGGCTTCCACCCCGGCCACCATCGGTGTGCGCAGGACCGTGGGCCACAGCGTGAACAGCGTGCCCAGCACCGCAAGCCCCACCCAGCCGAGCAGGTTCACATGCACATGCGCAGCCCGAACGTCGTCCGCGTGGGCCGACGTTGTCGTCATCGTGACCCCAAGTGGGACGCCGATCAGCAGCGCGACACCCGAGGCCAGGTAGTAGTTGACGGTGGCGGCAAAGCGGCCTTGCAGGGCACCGCGCATGAGCCGGAGGACGGCTGCGAGATGCCAGAGCACGACGGCGCAGATGACAGCGGCACCGGCAATCGTGAGGGGCTCGACACCGGAGGGGACGCCCGTGAGCACCGCCACGACGCCGACGTTGAGCGCGCCCAGACGAGCGGCGCGCAGGCGCAGAGCGGGCTCGGGGGCGCGGAGCAGCGCGGCGGCGAAGTGCTGGCTCCAGATGAGGATCGCGTTGGTGACAGCTCCGAGCAGCAGCAGGTGGACCGCCAGCCATGTCGGCACGGGCAGGACCGCCCTCGCGGGCACCGCCGCGGCGGACAGCAGGAGGTAGGCCAGCACGACGAGGTTCGCCCACCGGTGCCAGGTGGCGCGATGTGAGGTCGTCGACGTGGCCCGGGGGCGGCCGTCGCCGGCTGCGAGGGTGGCGCCGGACGGACGGTCGAGGGATACCGCGGTCATGACGAGGCAGTCCTTGCAGCAGCAGGAGCAGGGGAAGCAGGAGCGGGGGAAGCAGAGGTGGGGGAAGCAGAGGTGGGGGAAGCGGAGGCCGGGGAGGCAGGGGCGGCCGCGGGCGAAGCAGCGGTGGCGCGCCGACGACGAGTGGTCGCCTGAGCCCCGGCGACCGCGGCCGCGGAGGACGCCACGAAGACGAGCAGCGACAGCCCGGATGCCACGCCGCCGACCAGCCGCGGACCGGAGAGACCGAGACCGTCGCCGAGTCCCAGGCGCACCACGAGGGCGGCGTGCAGGAGCGTGAGGACGGCGTAGTCGCGAGGCTGGTGCGGCAGCGGGATGCGCAGCACCGCCGGCAGGATCACCGGTGCGTGACCGAACACCATGGACATCGCGAAGCCGAGGAAGACCGCGTGCAGCGCGGCGTCGTACGCCCCACCGCTGGCGATGTCGCCGCGGAGCAGCCA
>JBQCDV010000256.1:0-2753 GCA_051960855.1 Actinomycetales bacterium | reverse complement strand
TCGGCATCACCCGCGAGGAGATCGAGGCCGCCGACCGCGAGGACGAGCTCGCCCCCTCAGCCTGACGCTGCGCCGTTCGGGATATCGCTGTTCGGGATAGCGCCACTCGGGCTAGCAGCCTGCCGCGCTGCGCCGCCCCCCTCGATAACGCCGCTCGGGATAGCAGCCTGCCGCGCTGTGCCGCCGCCCTCGATAGCGCCGCTCGCGTGTGCATCCGTGGTTGTCCCACAGCCACCACTGCACACACGAGGACCGGTTGTCGGCGCCCATCACGAGGGAGCCGCCGACGGGAGGACGAATTTGCCGCTGCAGCCTGACGCTGCCCCGTTCGGGATAGCGCCGTTCGGGACGCTCCCCTGCTGTCGCTGTGCCGCCGCCCTCGATAGCGCCGCGCGGGCTAGCAGCCTGCCGCGCTGTGCCGCCGCCCTCGATAGCGCCGCTCGCGTGTGCATCCGGGGTCGTCCAACAGCCACCACTGCACACACGAGGACTCGTTGTCGGGGCCCATCACGTGGGAGCCGCCGGCGGGAGGACGAGCTCACCGCTGCAGCCTGATGCTGAGCCGTTCGGGATAGCGCCGTTCGGGATAGCGCCGTTCGGGATAGCAGGCGGCCGCGCTGTGCCGCCGCCCTCGATAGCGCCGCTCGCGTGTGCATCCGTGGTCGTCCCACAGCCACCACTGCACACACGAGACGGCTGACCTGAGGCGGCAGCTGTCAAATGGCGGCGCCGGCGTGGCGGCCCGGCGTAGCCCGGCGCAAACACGCGGCGCGGCCAGCCGGCCCACCCTCGGCCGTCACCCCTTCCGTCAGGCGCCCATCGCGTGGAAGCCGCCGTCGACGTGGACGATCTCACCGGTCGTGGCGGGGAAGAAGTCGCTGAGCAGTGCGACCACCGCCCGCGCGGTCGGAATGGCGTCGGAGTTGTCCCAGCCCAGCGGCGAGCGGGAGCCCCACATCGCCTCGAGGTCTTCGAACCCGGGGATGCTCTTGGCGGCCAGAGTGCGGAGCGGGCCGGCGGAGACGAGGTTGACCCGGACGCCCCGCGGCCCCAGGTCGCGGGCGAGGTAGCGGGCGGTGTTCTCGAGAGCCGCCTTGGCCACGCCCATCCAGTCATAGGCGGGCCAGGCGACGGTAGCGTCGAAGGTGAGCCCGACGACACCCGCGCCCGGTCGCAGCAGCGGCAGACATGCCGTCGACAGAGAGGCCAGGGAGAACGCGGACACCTGCACCGCCTGCGCCACGTCCGGCCACGGCGCGGTGAGGAACTTGCCGCCCAGAGAGGTCTCCGGGTTGGCGAAGGCGATCGAGTGCACGACGCCGTCGAGCCCGTCGACGTGCTCACGCAGTGCGTCGGGCAGCGCGGCCAGGTGCTCGGGGTCGGTCACGTCGAGCTCGAGCACGGGCGGCTCGACCGGCAGCCGCTTGGCAATCTTGCGGGTGATGGCCAGTGCCCGGCCGAAGTTGCTGATGACGACCGTCGCGCCCTGCTCCTGCGCGACCTTGGCCACGGCAAAGCCGATGCTGGTGTCGAGCGTGACGCCGGCGACCAGGACCGACTTGCCGTCGAGAATTCCCACAGTCGTTCGCCTTTCGGTTGATGCTGCTCGGACGGCAGTGACCCAGTGACCCAGTGACCCCAGTGACCGTCAGTGACCCATGCCCAGGCCGCCGTCGACGGGGATGACGGCACCGGTGACGTACGCGGCGCCAGGAGAGGCGAGCCACGAGACGACCTCGGCGACCTCGCTGGGAGTGGCAAAGCGGCCGGCCGGGATCTGGGAGAGGTAGCGCTCGCGCAGCTCCTCCGGCAGCGCGGCTGTCATGTCGGTGTCGACGAATCCGGGAGCGACGACGTTGGCGGTGATGGCGCGGCTGCCGAGCTCGCGGGACAGGGAGCGCGCCAGGCCGACGAGGCCGGCCTTGCTCGCCGCGTAGTTGGTCTGTCCGGCTGAGCCCAGCAGGCCGACGACAGACGACACGAAGATCATGCGGCCGCGCTTGAGCCGGATCATCCCCTTGGCCGCGCGCTTGGCCATCCGCCACGCACCGCCGAGGTTCGTGTCGACGACGCTGGCGTACTCCTCCTCCGTCATCCGCAGGATGAGCTGGTCCTTGGTGACGCCTGCGTTGGCGACGAGCACCTCGACCGGTCCCCAGGTCTGCTCGACGGTCGAGAACGCCGCGTCGAGCGACGCTGCGTCAGTGACATCGGCCTGCACCGCGAGCAGGCCTTCGGGGGCCTCGCCCGACCGGGTCGTGACGGCGACGCGGTCGCCGGCAGCAGCGAACGCCTGCGCGATGGCAAGCCCGATGCCGCGGTTGCCGCCTGAGACCAGGACGACGCGTCCGTCGTTCGTCATGCTTCCTCCTCGTCGATCACGCGGTGCACGCTATCGGGCTCTCGCCCCGGCTCGCCGGTCCCCTCGGCGTCACTTACCGTGGAGATATGGCCGGACGCAGCAGGCGCGTGGAGAAGCCTCGAGAGGAACCCGAGGTCTTCTCGATCAGCGGCGCCCGCAAGAGCGTCACTGAGGACGTCAGCGGGCGTCAGCGCCGCTACCTGATCTCCATGGGGGTCCGAACGGCGTGCTTCGTGCTGGCCGTCGTCGTCTCGGGGCCGCTTCGGTGGGTGTTCCTCGTCGGTGCGGTGATCTTGCCCTATCTCTCGGTCGTCTTCGCCAACGCCGGTCGCGAGCCCGCGGGGGACCCCCCGCCCACAGTGACGCTCGAGACCCGGACCGCCATCGAGTC
>JBQCDV010000255.1:0-16631 GCA_051960855.1 Actinomycetales bacterium | reverse complement strand
ATGCCGCCCTGGCGCGCCTCGAGGACGTCGACAGCCGGACACCGGCCGACCAGATCGAGGTTTACGACGACGTCCACCGCCAGCTGCAGGACGCGCTGGCCGAGGCGACACCAGCGAACGACAGGCGGTGACGTGGCGGTTCGACGTCAACGGCTCGACGCCGAACTCGTCCGGCGCGGACTCGCCCGGAGCCGAGAGCAGGCTGCCTCGCTTGTGACGGCGGGCAAGGTGAAGGTGCGCGGCACGCCCGCGACCAAGCCAGCCACCCAGGTCGAGCCGGATGTCTCGATCGTTGTCACCGCCGACGACGACCCCGGCTGGGCCAGCCGCGGGGCGCACAAGCTGCTGGGGGCGCTGGAGGAGTTCGGCGGCCGGGGCTTCGGTGTCGAGGGCCGCGTTTGTCTCGATGCCGGCGCGTCGACGGGAGGATTCACCGACGTGCTGCTGCGACGCGGCGCCGTTCGGGTCCATGCCGTGGACGTCGGCTACGGCCAGCTGGTCTGGGCACTGCAGTCCGACCCGCGCGTGGTGGTGCACGACCGGACCAACATCCGCGAGCTGACGACGGAGATCCTGGGGGAGTCGGTCGACGCCGTCGTAGCGGACCTGTCGTTCATCAGCCTTCGGCTGGTCCTGCCGGCGCTGTCGTCGGTCGCGCGGCCGGAGGCGGACTTCGCGCTGATGGTGAAACCACAGTTCGAGGTGGGCAGGGAACGGCTGGGGGCAGGGGGCGTCGTGCGAGACCCCGCCCTGCGCGCAGCAGCGGTCCGCGAGGTGGCTGAGCACGCGTGGGGACTGGGATTGGGCGTCGCGGGAGTCGTGGCGAGCCCGCTGCCGGGGCCCTCTGGCAACGTGGAGTACTTCCTGTGGCTGCGGCGCGATGCGTCGGAGATGCTCGAGGCAGACCTGGACCGCGCGATCGCGCAGGGACCGCAGTGACAGCGAGAGGCGGACTGTGACCGGCAGCGACACCACCAGCAGCAGCGGCGTGACGAGCGGCGGGAGCCCCGCCGAGCGTCTGCATGTCGCGCCGTCAGCCGCCCCGCCAGCCGCGCAGGGGCAGCGGTCGATCCTCCTGGTGGCCCACACCGGTCGGCCGCAGGCGCGGGAGGCCGCCGAGCACGTCGTCAAGCTGCTGCAGTCCCACGACGTCCGGGTGCGCGTACTCGACGACGAGGCCAGCCAGCTCGAGCTGCCGGGAGTCGAGGTCGTGTCCGGCGCCCCCGGTGCGGCGGCCGGTTGCGAGCTGGTGATCGTGGTCGGCGGCGACGGCACGCTGCTGCGTGCCGCCGAGATCGCCAGGCCCGACGGCGTCCCGCTGCTCGGGGTCAACCTCGGTCACGTGGGGTTCCTCGCCGAGGCCGAGCGTGACGACCTGGACGAGACCGTCGAGCGCGTCCTGCACTGCTCCTATGACGTCGAGGAACGCCTCACTGTCGACGTCGTCGTCACCGATGCCGCCGGCGTGTGCGCGACCGGGTGGGCACTCAACGAGGTGTCGGTGGAGAAGGCGAGTCGCGAGCGGATGCTCGAGGTGCTGGTGGAGATCGACCACCGTCCGCTGTCGCGGTGGGGGGCCGACGGCGTCGTCTTCGCCACCCCGACCGGTTCGACGGCCTATGCCTTCTCCGCCGGCGGGCCGGTCGTCTGGCCCCAGGTCGAGGCGCTGCTGCTCGTGCCGCTGTCGGCGCACGCGCTCTTTGCCCGACCGATGGTCGTCGGTCCGGACTCGGTGCTGGCCGTCAACGTGCTCGCCGGCGGCGACGGGGGCCAGGGGGCCGGGGTGATGTGGTGCGACGGCCGCCGCGCGACCACTCTGCCCGTCGGCGCCCGCGTCGAGGTGCGCCGGGGCGCGCAGCCGATCCGTCTGGCCCGCCTGCACCAGGCGCCGTTCACCGATCGGCTCGTCGCGAAGTTCGCGCTGCCCGTCGCCGGGTGGCGGGGAGCCCGAGACGATGCCTGAGCGCGCCCGGCTGCGGCAGCTGCGGCTGCGCGACCTGGGCGTGATCGAGGAGGCGACGCTCGAGCTCGGTCCGGGATTGACCGTCCTCACCGGCGAGACCGGTGCCGGCAAGACGATGGTCGTGACCGCGCTCGGACTGCTGCTCGGCGCCCGGTCTGACAGCGGCGCGGTGCGCCCGGGTGCGCGCTCCGCCGTGGTCGAGGGAATCGTCGCACCCGTGACAGGAGCGGGGCCCTGGCTCGCCGCCCGGGTCGACGAAGCAGGCGGTGCCATCGAGGACGACGAGCTCATCCTCGTCCGGTCGGTGTCGCAGGCCGGCCGCAGCCGCACCGTCGTCGGGGGGACCGCCGTCCCGGTGTCCCTGCTGGCCGAGCTCGGCGGCGCGCTGGTCGCGGTGCACGGCCAGTCCGACCAGCAGCGGCTGCTCTCCCCGGCCGCGCAACGCGAAGCGCTCGACCGGTTCGCCGGAGCCGACGACGCCACCTCCGAGTTCGCCGGCCTGCTCGCCGCCTGGCGCCGCGACCTCGCTCGGCTGCGCGAGGTCGACGCGACACTGCACGAGATCGCCACGCGGGGCCGCGAGCGGGCCCAGGAGTTGGACCTGCTGCGCTTCGGGCTCGAGGAGATCGAACGGGTGGGGCCGCGCCCCGGCGAGGACGCTGAGCTGCGCGAGGAGGAGTCCCGGCTCGCGCACGCTGAGACCCTGCGGGAGGCGGCGCACTCGGCCCATGGGCGCCTCGCCGGTGATGACGACACGGCGGCTGCCGGGGCTGACGCCTCCTCCCTGGTCGCCGACGCTGCTCGCCGCCTGCAGCAGGCCGCGGAGCACGATCCCGGACTGGCCGATCTCTCCCGCCGGGCCGGCGAGCTGAGCTACCTGCTGGCCGACCTCGCCGCCGACCTCGCGTCCTACGCCTCCGCGATCGAGGTCGACCCGGCGCGGCTGGGCGCGGTGTCCGAGCGTCGAGCTGCCCTCACCGCACTCACGCGCAAGTACGGCCCGGAGCTCCCAGACGTGCTCGCCTGGTCGGAGCGGGCGGCCCGACGCGTGCTCGAGCTCGACGGCGACGACGAGCGACGCGACGGCCTGGTGCGAGAGCGGCAGGAGCTGCACCGGCGTCTCGAGACGGTGGGACGTCAGCTCCACGACCACCGGGCCGAGTCCGCGGCGCGGCTCTCGGAGGCCGTCACCGGCGAGCTGTCCGCGCTCGCGATGCCCCACGCCCGCCTGGAGGTCGCGGTGACCTTGCGCCGCGATCCCGACGGGTCCCTCCAGCTGGGCAGCGGGGGAGCCGACGAGGTCGAGCTGCGGCTGCAGCCGCATCCTGGTGCCCCCGCGCGCGGCATCAGCCGGGGAGCCAGCGGCGGGGAGCTCTCGCGCGTGATGCTCGCCCTCGAGGTGGTGCTCGCCGCCGCCGACCCCGTCCCGGTCTTCGTCTTCGACGAGGTCGACGCCGGCGTCGGCGGCAAGGCGGCGATCGAGATCGGCCGGCGGCTTGCCCGGCTGGCCCGGCACGCGCAGGTCCTGTGCGTCACCCACCTGCCGCAGGTCGCGGCCTTCGCTGACCAGCACCTCGTGGTCGTGAAGTCCGACGACGGGTCGGTCACCCGCAGCGGCGTGACCCCGCTCGACACCGACGGCCGGGTCGTCGAGCTCGCTCGGATGCTCGCTGGCCTGGAAGGCTCCGATACCGCCCTCGCGCACGCCCGCGAGCTGCTCGAGACGGCGGGGCGGGAGGCGGCGGCGACGTTCGCGAATCAACGAATCTCCAAGCAGCGCAAGGCAAAGGCGGTGGTGGCGGAGTGAGAGACACCCCTTCCCGAACGTCGCAGCGGGGGCTCGTCGCCTTCGCAGCCAGCGACGCGCCGCGTGCGGACGGTCCCGCAAGCCCCCAACCGCTGTTAGCCTGGTAATCCGTGCAGACGACGTCGCAGCCTCGCCACATCTTCGTTACGGGGGGCGTCGCCTCCTCCCTGGGCAAGGGCCTGACGGCCTCCAGCCTGGGCAACCTGCTGACCGCGCGCGGCCTGCGCGTGACGATGCAGAAGCTCGATCCCTACCTCAACGTGGATCCGGGCACGATGAACCCCTTCCAGCACGGCGAGGTCTTCGTCACCGACGACGGCGCCGAGACCGACCTGGACATCGGCCACTACGAGCGCTTCCTGGGGCGGCGGCTCGACCGCGAGGCCAACGTCACCACCGGGCAGATCTACAGCACGGTGATCGCCAAGGAGCGGCGCGGGGAGTACCTCGGCGACACCGTCCAGGTCATCCCTCACATCACCAACGCCATCAAGGACCGGATGATCGGCATCGGCGAGGGCGGGCCCGAGCCCATCGACGTCGTCATCCACGAGATCGGCGGCACGGTCGGCGACATCGAGTCGCTGCCGTTCCTCGAGGCCGCCCGCCAGGTCCGCCACGAGATCGGCCGCGACCGGGTCTTCTTCCTGCACGTGTCGCTCGTGCCCTACCTCGCGCCCAGCGGCGAGCTCAAGACCAAGCCGACGCAGCACTCCGTCGCCGCGCTGCGCAGCATCGGCATCCAGCCCGACGCGATCGTGTGCCGCTCGGACCGGGAGATCCCCGCCAACGTCAAGCGCAAGATCTCGCTGATGTGCGACGTCGACACCGAGGCCGTTGTCGCTGCCGTGGACGCGCCGAGCATCTACGACATCCCGAAGGTCCTGCACGCCGAGCAGCTCGACGCCTACGTCGTGCGCCGCCTCGGACTGCCCTTCAAGGACGTCGACTGGACGGCGTGGGACGAGCTGCTGCGCCGCGTCCACCACCCCGCCGACGAGGTCGAGATCGCGCTCGTCGGCAAGTACGTCGACCTGCCCGACGCCTACCTGTCGGTCACCGAGGCGCTGCGCGCTGGGGGATTCGCGAACGACGCCCGCGTCCGCATCCGCTGGGTGACCAGCGACGACTGCGCGACGCCGGAGGGCGCCGCCCGGCAGCTGGCCGACGTCGACGGGGTGCTGATTCCCGGTGGCTTCGGGGTGCGCGGCATCGAGGGCAAGCTCGGCGCCATCCGCTACGCCCGCGAGCACCGCATCCCCACCCTCGGGATCTGCCTGGGCCTGCAGTGCATGGTCATCGAGTACGCGCGGGACGTGCTGGGCCTGGCTGATGCCAACTCCAGCGAGTTCGACCCGGAGACGTCCCACCCGGTCGTCGCGACGATGGCCGAGCAGGTCGACGTCGTGTCCGGCGAGCGCGACATGGGCGGCACGATGCGGCTCGGCCTGTACCCCGCGCGCCTGAGCGAGGGGTCGGTCGCGGCAGAGGTGTACGGCTCGACGCTGGTCGAGGAGCGGCACCGCCACCGCTACGAGGTCAACAACGCCTACCGGGAGCAGCTGTCGGCGGCTGGCCTGGTGATCTCGGGAACGTCGCCCGCCGGCACCCTGGTGGAGTTCGTCGAGCTGCCCCGCGAGGTGCATCCCTACTTCATCGCGACGCAGGCGCACCCGGAGTTCCTCTCCCGCCCCAACGACGCGCACCCGCTGTTCCGCGGTCTGGTCCGGGCCGCCCTCGACCGCCAGGAGGAGCTCCGGCTGCCGGTCGACCTCGGTGACCTCGACGAGGTGGAAGCCGGGGTTCGCGGCTAGCGCTGCGGTGGCAGGCTGACGGGGTGACCGATACGCCTCGCAGCCCACAGTCCACCAGCTGGACCGACCTCGCCGACAGCTACGACCCCCGTCCGGTGCTGGAGTCGCAGCGGCGCTTCGAAGGCCACATCTGGGACGTCGTGACCGAGAAGGTGAATCTGGGCGAGGGCGGGGTCGTCGAGCGAGACCTCATCCGGCACCCCGGCGCCGTCGGCGTCCTGCCGATGGACGAGCAGGGACGGGTGCTGCTGCTGCGGCAGTACCGCCACCCCGTGTCGTCGTTCCTGTGGGAGCCGCCGGCGGGGCTGCGCGACGTCGAGGGCGAGCCGCCGCTGCTGACGGCACAGCGGGAGCTGGCCGAGGAGGCGGGCCTTCGGGCGGGCAGCTGGCACGTCCTCGTCGACTACTTCAACAGCCCCGGCGGCACGGACGAGGCCTTCCGGTGCTACCTGGCCCGGGGGCTGGAGGAGATCCCGGCCGAGGAGCGGCATGAGCCCGAGGGGGAGGAGATCGGCATGCAGCAGCAGTGGGTGCCGCTGCCGACCGCGGTGCAGCTGGTGCTGGCGGGGCGCCTGCACAACCCGCACGCCGTCACCTCGATCCTCGCTGCCTCGGCCGCCGCCGGCACCGGATGGAGCAGCCTGCGACCAGGCGACGCCGACTGGCCCGAGGGACAGCGCCGCGTGCAGCGCGGTGCTTAGCCCGGTGTGCAGCCAGACCTGCAGCCAGACGTGCACGGAGTGGAGGATCAACGCGGCTAGCATGGATCGGCCCTGATCAGCAGGGCGAGCGACCGGCAACGGAGCCGGCGCAGAACCATGTCGAAGGACGTGCATAGCCGTGAAGATCGGCATCCCGCGTGAGGTCAAGAACCACGAGTACCGCGTCGCCATCACCCCCGCTGGGGTGCACGAGCTGACCGGTCATGGCCACGAGGTCTACATCGAGCACGACGCCGGAGTCGGGTCGAGCATCCTCGACGACGAGTACGTCGCTGCCGGAGCCAAGATCCTGCCCACCGCCGACGACGTGTGGGGCACCGGCGACCTGATCCTCAAGGTCAAGGAGCCGATCGCGGAGGAGTACCCCCGCATGCGCGAGGGGCAGACCCTCTTCACCTACCTGCACCTCGCCGCCAGCCGCGACTGCACCCAGGCCCTCCTCGACCGCAAGGTCACCGGCATCGCCTACGAGACCGTCGAGCTGCCTGACCGGAGCCTGCCGCTGCTCGCCCCCATGAGCGAGGTGGCCGGACGGCTGGCCCCCCAGGTCGGAGCCCACGCGCTGATGCGGGCCCAGGGCGGCCGCGGTGTGCTGCTCGGCGGCGTGTCCGGCGTCTACGCGGCCAAGGTCGTCGTTATCGGCGCTGGCGTCTCGGGCATGAACGCCGCCGCGATCGCCCTCGGCATGCAGGCCGAGGTGCTGCTGCTCGACCGCGACATCAACAAGCTGCGCGCGGCGGACCGGATCTACCAGGGTCACCTGCAGACCGTGGCGTCCAACTCCTACGAGGTCGAGCGCGCCGTGCTCGACGCCGATCTGGTGATCGGCGCCGTCCTCGTGCCGGGCGCGAAGGCCCCCAAGCTGGTCAGCAACGAGCTGGTGTCGCGGATGAAGCCCGGCAGCGTCCTGGTGGACATCGCCATCGACCAGGGCGGCTGCTTCGAGGACTCCCGTCCGACCACGCACGCCGACCCCACCTACCCGGTGCACCAGTCGGTCTTCTACTGCGTGGCGAACATGCCGGGCGCGGTGCCCAACACCAGCACCCACGCGCTGACCAACGTCACGCTGCCCTACGCCGTCGAGCTCGCCGACAAGGGCTGGCGGCAGGCGCTGCGCGACGACCACGCGCTCGGCCTCGGTCTCAACACCCACGACGGTGCCGTCGTCTACGGTCCGGTCGCCGAGGCGCACGGGCTGCCCTCCGTCGACCTCGCCGAGGTGCTGAGCTGACAGTGGTGCCGGTCGAGGTAGCCGTGCGCGGCTACCTCGACCATCTGGCGGTCGAGCGCGGGTTGGCCGCCAACACCCTTGAGTCCTACCGCCGGGACCTCCGCCGCTACCGCTCCTACCTGCGGCAGCAGGGCGTCTCCTCCCTGAACGCCGTTGACGCACGTGCCGTCGAGTCGTTCCTGCGGGCCCTGCGTGAGGGTGACGACGAGCACCCGCCGCTGTCGGCGTCATCCGCCGGCCGCGCCGTGGTCGCGGTGCGGGGGCTGCACAAGTTCGCCCTGCGCGAGGGCTGGCTGCAGGACGACCCTGCCAGCGAGGTGCGCCCGCCGGCCACGCCCAAGCGGCTGCCGAAGGCGATCCCGCTGTCCGAGGTCGAGGCGCTGCTCGAGGCCGCTGGCGTGGGGGAGGGTGCGCGGCCGTTGCGAGACCGCGCCCTGCTGGAGGTCCTCTACGGCTGCGGTGCCCGCATCTCGGAGGCAGTGGGGCTGGACGTCGACGACGTCGACCTCGAGCAGGCCAGCGTCCGACTGCTGGGCAAGGGCTCGAAGGAGCGGCTCGTCCCCCTCGGGTCGTTCGCCCGGCGCGCGGTGGAGGCCTACCTCGTCCGCGCCCGCCCGGAGCTGGCCGCGCAGGGTCGCGGGACGGCCGCGCTCTTTCTCAACGCCCGCGGCGGCCGCCTGACCCGCCAGGGCGCCTGGGGGATCCTGCACAACGCCGCGGACCGGGCGGGCCTGACCGGGCACCTGACTCCCCACACGCTGCGGCACAGCTTCGCGACCCACCTGCTCGACGGCGGAGCCGACGTGCGCGTCGTCCAGGAACTGCTCGGCCACGCCTCGGTCACCACCACGCAGCTCTACACGCTGGTCACTGTCGACCGGCTCCGTGAGGTCTACGCCGCCGCCCACCCGCGTGCGCTCTGACGGCAGCGGCGAGCAGAGCGGTCACGTGAGTGTCGGCGGCAGGGAACGCCCGGGAAACGTGGAACACTGGCGCGGGGCGCACGACACCAACCGGGAGGTCGCAGACGTGAGCACGCCAGAGCAGGCGCAGCAGCCCGTGGCGGCAGCCGACGGCGAGCAGGGCGCGCTCATCGACGTTCCTCAGTCACCGCCCGCCGCCGCGCAGCAGGGGCCCGCTATGGGGCCGACCGGACGGGAGCGGCAGGAGTTTCCCGTGCCGGCGCCGCTGGCCTCGCACGGACCCGCCCGCGTCATCGCCATGTGCAACCAGAAGGGCGGTGTCGGCAAGACCACCACGACGATCAGCCTGGGGGCCGCGCTGGCGGAGTACGGCCGGCGCGTCCTGCTGGTCGACCTCGACCCGCAGGGCTCCCTGACCGTCGGCCTCGGCATCAACCCCTACGAGCTCGACCGCAGCGTCTACAACCTGCTGATGGACCGGCACTGCCGGCTCGACGAGGTCGTCCTTCCCAGCGAGGTGCCGGGGGTTGATGTCCTCCCCAGCAACATCGACCTGTCGGCGGCCGAGGTGCAGCTGGTCGGCGAGGTCGCCCGGGAGCAGACTCTCTCGCGCGCTCTGCGCCCCGCGCTCGCCGACTACGACGTCGTGCTGATCGACTGCCAGCCCTCGCTCGGTCTGCTGACCGTCAACGCGCTCGCCGCCTCCCACGGCGTGATGATCCCGATGGAGTGCGAGTTCTTCGCGCTGCGCGGCGTGGCCATGCTCGTCGAGACGATCAGCAAGGTGCAGGAGCGGCTCAACCCGGAGCTGGAGATCGAGGGCCTGCTCGCGACGATGTACGACCCCCGCACCGTCCACTCGCGCGAGGTCCTGCAGCGCGTGGTGGAAGCCTTCGGCGACAAGGCCTTCCACACCGTCATCAACCGCACCATCCGCTTCGCCGAGACCAACGCCGCCGGAGAGCCCATCACCACGTACGCCTCCGCCTCCCCGGGCGCGGCCGCCTACCGGCAGCTGGCGCGCGAGGTGGTGTCGCGGTGGTCCTCGCCGCAGCCGCAGTGACCGACGCCGCTGCGACCGACACGGCAGTGACCGACACGGCTGCGACCGACACGGCTGTGACCGACACGCCGGCCACCGCGGCCGCCGACGGGGTCTTCCACGTCCGACTCGACGTCTTCGAGGGACCGTTTGATCTGCTGCTCGGACTGATCTCGAAGCACCAGCTTGACGTCACCGAAGTTGCGCTCTCCACGGTCACCGATGAGTTCATCGCCTACATCCGCGGCAAGGGCGAGGAGTGGGACCTCGAGCAAGCCAGCAGCTTCCTGCTGGTCGCCGCCACCCTGCTCGATCTGAAGGCCGCGCGCCTGCTGCCTTCCGGGGACGTGGAGGACGAGGAGGATCTCGCGCTGCTCGAGGCCCGGGATCTGCTGTTCGCGCGCCTGCTGCAGTACCGGGCGTTCAAGCAGGTCGCAGCCGTGCTGGCCGACCGCCTCGAGGTGGAGTCGCGGCGTCTCCCGCGGTCGGTGGGGTTGGACCCGGAGTTCGCCGGACTGCTGCCCGAGCTGGTGCTGGGCATCACCCCCGAGCAGCTCGCCGCCCTCGCAGCGAAGGCGATGACGCCGAAGGCCGTCCCGACGGTCTCCGTCGAGCACATCCACGCCCCTGCGGTCAGCGTGCGCGAGCAGGCCGCGGTACTGGTCGAGCGGCTGCGGCGGATCCGCAGCTCCACCTTCCGTTCGCTCGTCGCCGACGCCGACTCGACCCTCGTCGTGGTGGCTCGCTTCCTGGCGCTGCTGGAGCTGTTCCGCGAAGCCGCGGTCACCTTCGAGCAGGTCACCGCCCTGGGGGAGCTTCACGTGCGGTGGAGCGGCACCGACGACGGTGACATCGCCGTCACCGACGAGTTCGACGAGGCCGGGCCCGAGGCCCCGGACGTTCCGCATCCCCGTGAGGAGACGCCATGACCGAACCGGACGAGACAGATGCGCCGCAGCCAGCGGCTGGCCCGTTGATGGAGGCCGTGGCGTTGACGGAGGAGGAGCAGCTGCTGCTCGATCCACTCGCGGGCGTGCCACTGGCGACCGCCCTCGAGGCGCTGCTGATCGTGGCTGACGAGCCGATGTCTGAGGTGCTGCTGGCTCAACAGCTCCAGCAGCCCGAGCCGGACATCCGCGCCGCCATCGAGCAGCTCGCCGCCGAGTACGTGGAGCAAGGCCGGGGCTTCGAGCTGCGCCAGGTCGCCGGCGGCTGGCGCTTCTACACGGCCGCGAGGTGCGCGCCGATCGTCGAGCGCTACGTCCGGGACGGGCAGACCGCTCGCCTGACCCAGGCGGCACTGGAGACACTGGCTGTGGTCGCCTACAAGCAGCCGGTCAGCCGGGCACGGGTCTCGGCCGTGCGGGGTGTCAACGTCGACGGCGTCATGCGCACACTCGTCAGTCGCGGACTCGTGGAGGAAGCCGGGTCCGAGGGGGAGTCGGGCGCGATGCTCTACCGGACCACCAGCTCGTTCCTGGAGCGGATGGGCCTGGACTCCCTCGAGCAGTTGCCGGAGCTGGCGCCGTTCCTGCCGGACTTCGATGCTCTCGATGACGTCGAGGAGGCTCGGGTATGAGCGAGCAGGAAGGGATCCGCCTGCAGCGGGTCCTCGCCCAAGCCGGCGTGGCCAGCCGTCGCGCCGCCGAGATTCTGATCGACGAGGGCCGGGTCGAGGTCGACGGCAAGGTGGTGCGCGTGCAGGGGATGCGCGTTGACCCGGAGCGCGCCGTCATCCACGTCGACGGGATGCGCGTCGACACCCGGTCCAGCCAGGTGCACCTCGCGCTGAACAAGCCGGCTGGCGTCGTGAGCACGATGAGTGACCCCGAGGGGCGGCCGAGCCTCGGGGACTACGTGCGTGGCCGGCGCGAGCGGCTCTTCCACGTCGGCAGGCTGGACGCGGACACCGAGGGGCTGATCCTGCTCACCAACGACGGCGAGCTGGCTCATCGACTGGCGCACCCGTCTTACAACGTCCCCAAGACCTACGTAGCGGTTGTCTCCGGGCAGGTCGCGCGTGACGTCGGCAAACGGCTGCGAGCCGGTGTGGAGCTCGAGGACGGTGTCGCTACGGCGGACAGCTTCCGTCTGGTGACCTCGCAGCCGGGGCAGTCGCTCATCGAGATCGTCCTGCACGAGGGCCGCAAGCACATCGTCCGGCGGATGATGGCGGCAGTCGGCAACCCGGTGGTGCGACTGACCCGGACAAAGATCGGACCCGTCTACCTCGGCGACCTTCGCGTCGGAAAGACGAGAAGCCTGACCCGAGAGGAGTTGGGGGCGCTGTACGAGTTGGTGGGACTGTGAGCGTGCGAGCGCTACGAGGCGCCACCCAGCTCGAGGTCGACGAGCGCGACCACCTGTTGTCGCGAGTGCGGGAGCTGCTCACGGAGATCCTGGCCGTCAACGAGCTGACCGCGGAGGACTTCATCTCCGTGATCTTCACGGTGACTGCGGACGTGCGCAGCGAGTTCCCAGCGGTCGCCGCGCGCGAGCTCGGCTTCGGTGCCGTGCCACTGCTGTGCACGACCGAGATCGACGTGCCCGGCAGCCTGCCGCGCGTCGTGCGCCTCCTCGCACATGTCGAGACTTCGCGTCAGCGCGACGCGATGCGCCACGTCTACCTGCACGGTGCTCGTGCACTGAGGCTGGACCTCGCACAGTGAATGACGCCGTCGAGTCAGTCCTCGTCGTGGGCGCTGGACTGCTCGGGACCAGTCTCGGCTTGGCTCTGCGCCGGCATGGCGTGACCGTGCACCTCGTCGATGCACTGCCCGGTCGTGCCCAGGAGGCTTCTGACCTCGGTGCCGGCACGTCGTCGCTGCCACAGCGGCAGGTGGACGTGGCGGTGGTGTGCACGCCGCCGGCCGCAGTCGGCAAGGAACTGGCCCGACTCCAGCGGTCTGGGGCGGCGCGCACCTACACAGACGTGGCCAGTGTGAAGGCGAGACCGCTGGCCGATGTGTGCGCGATGGGGCTCGACCTGACCTCCGTGGTCCTCTCGCATCCGCTAGCCGGACGGGAGATCGCCGGTCCTCGCGCCGCCCGCAGCGACCTGTTCGACGGCCGGCCCTGGGTGCTCACTCCCAGTCCGGAATCGGCCCCGGAGGCAGTCGCCCGAGTGGAGTCGCTGGTCAAGCTGACGGGCGCAGCTCCGGTGCTGATGTCGCCCGCCGAGCACGACGACGCCGTCGCCGTGGTCTCCCACGTGCCCCACGTCCTCGCCGTTCTGGCTGCCGCTCGTCTCGCGGAGGCGAACGACGAGGAGGTGGCCATCGCAGGGCAGGGCGTCCGTGACGTGACGCGCATCGCCGCGGGGGACCCCACGCTGTGGACGGAGATCCTGCAGCACAACGCCGGTCCCGTCGCCGCTTTGCTGTCCAGCGTCCGCGACGACCTCGACCTGCTCCTGGCCGGCCTCACCACTCCTGGTGCGACCACCGTCTCCCAGGTGCTCCAGCGGGGGAACGTCGGCCGAGCGAGAATCCCCGGCAAGCACGGCGGACCGGCGACCCCATATGTCGTGGTTCCTGTGGTCGTGCCCGACCAAGCCGGCGAACTGGGGCGGCTGTTCGACGAAGTCGGCCGCGTCGGCGTCAACATCGAAGACCTGCGCATCGAGCACTCGCCCGGTCAGCCCGTCGGCCTCGCCGAACTGTCGGTCCGTCCAGACGTGGCCGACCACCTGGCTGACGCCCTCCGCGCTCGCGGCTGGACCGTGCACGCCGTCAGTTAGCACCCTGTCCACAGCCCTTTACACGGTCTTGACGACCTTGCGGGGAGATCGTCTACTTTCGACCCGTGCTTGCAGAACGGGGGAGTAGGACCCGCGCGCGGACGCGTCTCGGTGTGCTCGTCGCACTGGCCGCCTCGCTGGCCCTTGCCGGCTGCGGCGGTAGTGCGGACCCGGCCACGACGCCGTCGCCGCCCGTGTCATCGCCTTCGTCGGCCTCGACCACCCCGGCGCCGACCCCCTCGGCCACGCCGACTCCGAGTCCGACTGTGTCGGTTCCGCCGATGCCCGAGGCCGCCAAGCAGCACACGGTGGCGGGCGGCGAAGCATTTGTGAAGTACTACTTCGACGTAATCAATGCTGTTCGAACGGGCGCTCCGACGCGTGCGCTCCAGGAACTCTCGTCTTCTGGTTGCAACAGTTGCCTTGAGGAACAGAAGCGAGCTGGCTCTGGGGTCACGGTGAGGCTGTTGAGTGCGCAGAGTCCCGCGCAGTCGCCAACGGAACCTCTTCTCGTCACCGCCTCCGTTGCGGCGCAGCAGGCGGCAGCGTCGGAGGCTCCTCAGGTTTTCCAGTTTGCGCTTACCTGGGCAAGTGGCTGGAGAGTCGCGGGTTACACGAGCGGAAGTTCGACATGAACTTAGCGCTCCTACTCGCAGGCTCGGTCATGGCGCTGGCTCTGGATGGCACGCCCGTGATCGGTGTCAGCGACGCTGACGACGCCATCGTGGCACGTGCGTCCGCGGAGGCTGGCGGTGGTTCTAGAATTGTGCCGGAAAATGATCCTCAGGCAGCGACTTACACTGTCGTGCGAGCCGAACCCGCCTGCGACGGTAATGGGCCTTACTCCGGGGGTCGGGCTTGTGCGGCCGCCCTCAACTGCAATGGTTCTCCGACGTCGGTTTTGTACTGGCAATGGATCTTGACCTACCGTCGGCCGGCTATCCTGCAGAGCGTTGCGGCTCTACCCACGGTCTGCCGCGAGGCCCCAGTCGTTTCCCCTGTCATTACGGATGCCGACGTGTTGTCCGCCTTCCGACGGCTTCCTTTGAAGGGCGCGACGGTCAAGGTGGCGCCCTCTCCCACGACGCTGGTCAATTTCGACACGGAGTTCGACGTCACCAGCAGCGAGCAGGACTTCAGCATCACCCTGCTGGGACAGGCCGTCGACATCCGAGCCGTTCCCGACACGTGCGTGCTGGCGCCCGACGACCCGGCGGATCCTGGAGCAACGCAGGACGGGCCCTGCGCCGACATGACGACCTACGCCTACCGCGGCGCGGGGGATGCTCGAGCAGTGGTCCGTGTGACGTTCCGCGGTCAGTGGCGCCTGGCGGGTGGCGCCTGGCAGAACGTCCCCGGGACCGTCACCGTCGACAGCGCTCCAGTCGACCTCGCCGTCCGCGAGGCGGCCGGCCGGCTCGTGGGATGAGCGAGGAGTGCAGCACGCACGTCTATCTTTGGAACCCGTGACCTCCGAGGCGTTCGACGCGACGGCAACCGACGGCAGCGGCGTTCGGCGATGCGGCCGGGAGCTACCGGGCACCGTCGTGGCCATCGACGGGCCGAGCGGTTCCGGGAAGTCCACCGTCAGCCGCCGGGTCGCTCAAGCTCTCGGTCTGCGCTACGTCGACACCGGCGCGATGTACCGAGCACTGACGTGGTGGTGCCTCGAGCAAGACCTGGACCTCGCGAACGCCGACGCCGTGGCCGCGGCCGCGCGCCAGCTGCCGCTCGAATTGGGCACCGATCCCCAGGACCCTCACGTCACCGTGGGTGGCCGGGACGTCACCTCGGCCATCCGTGAGACGCGCATCAGCAGTGCCGTCAGTGCCGTCGCGACCAACTTGGCGGTGCGCGAGGAGCTGCGGCGCCGGCAGCGGGAGCTCATCGAGGCCGGCGATGTTGTCGCCGAAGGCCGTGACATCACCACGGTCGTGGCGCCGGACGCCGACGTTCGAGTGCTTCTCACTGCGAACGAGGACGCGCGGCTCGCTCGGCGGGCGCGTGAGCTGCACGGCAGCGATGACCAAAACGTGCTGGAGGCTGTCCGCGACCAGGTGGTGCGGCGCGACCGCGACGACTCGACGGTCTCGGAGTTCGTGACGGCCGCCGACGGGGTCGTCACGGTCGACTCGAGCCACCTCACCCTCGAGCAGACAGTCACCGCCGTGCTCCAGCTCGTCGCGGCGGTCACCCGGGCGCGCTAGGCGCACCGGCAAGGACGCCGTTCGGGAAGCGTCCGTGCCCTGGCCTCCTCGTCGGCGGATCAGGGCGGCGACGTGGGGGAGAATTGAGCTATGGCTTCCTCAGGTGACCAGGCGTCCGGGCGCGACGTCGGCTTCCGCGACGACTACGACCTGACCGAGGAGGACCTCGGCGACCTCGCCTCCGCTGAGTCGCTCGAGGGCGAGGAGGGCTACGACGACGAGTCCGAGGTTCGCGTCCCCGTCGTCGCGATCGTCGGACGTCCGAACGTCGGCAAGTCCACCCTCGTCAACCGCATCATCGGACGGCGCGAAGCGGTCGTCGAGGACACGCCTGGCGTGACGCGGGACCGGGTTGCCTACGACGCGAGCTGGTCGGGGCGGCGGTTCACCCTCGTCGACACCGGCGGCTGGGAGCCGGACGCCGAGGGCATCCACGCCCGCGTTGCCGAGCAGGCCGAGCTGGCCATCGACATGGCCGATGCGGTCGTCTTCGTCGTGGACGCCACCGTCGGCCCCACGGACACCGACGAGGCCGTGGTCCGCGTGCTGCGCCGCGCCAAGAAGCCGGTGGTGCTGGCGGCTAACAAGGTCGACGGACCGTCCGCCGAAGCCGATGCGACGGCCCTGTGGTCCCTCGGGCTGGGCGAGCCCTATGCGGTCTCCGCGCTGCACGGCCGCGGCAGCGGCGACCTGCTTGACGCCATCCTCGCCGCGTTGCCCGAGACACCTGCCGAGCGCATCGGCACTCCGGTGGGCGGTCCTCGTCGCGTGGCTCTGCTGGGCAAGCCCAACGTCGGGAAGTCCAGCCTGCTGAACAAGCTGGCCGGTGAGGACCGGGTCGTCGTCGACCCGCTGGCTGGGACCACCCGCGACCCGGTCGACGAGCTGATCGAGCTCGGCGGCCGCGTCTGGCGATTCGTCGACACCGCGGGCATCCGGCGCCGCGTGCACCTGAGCCAGGGCGCTGATTTCTACGCCAGCCTCCGGACTCAGGCCGCGCTCGACAAGGCCGAGGTCGCTGTCGTGCTCATCGACGGCAGCGAGCCGATCTCGGAGCAGGACACCCGCATCTTGTCGTTGGTGGAGGAGTCCGGGCGGGCCCTCGTCATCGCCTACAACAAGTGGGACCTGCTCGACGAGGACCGCCGCTACGAGTTGGAGCGGGAGATCGAGCGCGAGC
>JBQCDV010000254.1:0-4672 GCA_051960855.1 Actinomycetales bacterium | reverse complement strand
AGGCGTGGTAGTAGACGTCCGGCTGGCCCCACCCGTAGACCCGGCAGTGCTGCTTGGTCAGCACCATCAGCACGCCGGAGACCGCGACCATCAGCAGGATGACGCGCTCCGGGCGCCACCACGTCGGCGAGGGCACCCGCGCGCGGCGACCCAGCGGCCCGCCCACGACCTCGCTGAGTCGGGCGACCGTCGGGTCGTCGAGGGTGGGGGCCACGACGCCCATCTGCGCGGGGGCGCGGTCCAGAGGTGGGGTCGGGCGAGTCGTCACCCGGTCATCCTGCCGGAGTCAACGTGGCGGCGGAGGCGAGCCTGCCGGAGTCAGCGTGGCGGCGGAGGCGAGCTGGACGGTGCTGGCTGCGCCTTCGGCTTGGCGCCGCCGCCGTCGCCCGTCGGTCCCGAGGACGTCGACTGCGCGCTCGCGCGGCCGCTCGAGCCCGGAGAGCTGGAGGGCAGGACCGACGGCACGGGGAGGCCGGAGGAGGAGCTCGAGGGCGCTTCCGTCGCCGGGGCCGACGTCGACGGCGCGGCACTGGTGGCAGTGTCCGACGGTGTCGGCGGGGCCGCGGTGGTGGTGCTGGGGGTCTCCGAAGGGGTCGGCGTGTCCGAAACGGTCGGTGTCGGGGGAGCGCTCGGCGTCGGGTTCACCGGCTGGCCGACGTCCGCGCGCGGCGGGAACTGCTGCACGGGCGAACCGGCGAGCGCCTGCTTCATGAACGACGCCCAGATCTGCGCCGGGTAGCTGCCTCCGAAGAACGTCGACAGCCCTCCGACGCCGTCGAGGTCCTTCGTCCCGTCACCGCGGTAGAAGGCGACGGTCGCCGCCAGCTGCGGGACGTAGCCGGCGAACCACGACGACGTGGTGGTGTCGTTGCGCAGTGCGGCCGTGCCGGTCTTGCCAGCTGCCGGGCGCTGCAACGAGCTGACGGCCTTGCGCGCCGTGCCGTAGGGATCGTCGACCACGCGCGTCAGCGCATAGGTGAGGTCGGCCATCACGGGCTTGTCGAAGACCTGCTTGGTCTGCGGCTTGGTCTCGTAGAGCAGGCCGCCGCTGCCGTTGCGGACCTCGCGCACGGTGTACCAGTCGGCGTGCACACCCTGAGCAGCGAAGGTCGCATACGCGTCGGCCATGTCCAGCGGATGGACGCTGGCGGTGCCGAGCGGGATGCGGACGTTGGGCTTCAGGCCCGGGGCGTCCTTCGGGATACCGGCGCGGACGGCAGCGTCGAGCACGACGCTCGGCTTCGCCGCGGTGGTGCTGACGAGGTCGACATAGGCCGTGTTGATCGACTTCGCCGTCGCCTCGATCAGGTCGACGTTCTGCCCGTAGTCGGTGTTGAACTCGTTACGCACCGGCTTGCCCCCGCCCGGCGGGGTGTAGGGCGAGTTGCCGTCGAACCGGCTCGTGAGCGAGATCCCCTTCTCCAGCGCCGCGGTCAGCGCGAACGGCTTGAACGTCGACCCGGGTTGGATCGCCGCCTGCGTGGCCGGGTTGAGGCCCGACGACTCGTCGTTGGGACCACCCGTCATCGCCAGAACGGCGCCATCCCCCGGCTTCACCGCCGTCAGGGCGGCGTGCACGTCGGAGGCGTTCTTGGTGGGGAACCCGTTCGTCATCGCGGCCACGGCCGCCTTCTGCATCTTCGCGTCGAACGTCGTTGTCACCCGCAGGCCGCCGAGGTCCAGGTCCTGGTCGCTGAAGTTGTTCGCGAGCAGCTCGCGGCGGACCGTGTCCAGAAGGAAGCCGGCCTCCGGGGAGGTCGCGCGGCCGGAGGTCTTGGTGCGCGGCTTGATGGTCGGCAGCGGGCCGTCCGGGTCGACTCCCTCGGGCAGCCACCCCTCCTTCTGCATCCCCTTGAGGACGTAGTGGTAGCGCGCCAGGAGGCGGGCCTTGTTGTCCTCGCCCCCGGCGGGGTCGTAGATCGCGGGAGCGTTGAGCACGGCGGCGAGCACAGCGCCCTGCTGCGGCGTCACCTTGCTGATGTCGACGCCGAAGTACGCCTGCGCGGCGGCCTGGATGCCGTAGGCGCCGCGACCGAAGTAGATGGTGTTGAGGTAGTCGATGAGGATCTGCTGCTTGCTCAGCTCCTTGTCGACCTTGATCGTGATGAAGAACTCGCGCAGCTTCCGCTTCCAGGTGCGGTCCTGCGTCAGGTAGGTGTTCTTGACGTACTGCTGGGTGATCGTGGAGGCGCCCTGCGTCGAGCCGCCCCGCAGGTTGACCCACAGCGCACGCACGATGCTGGTCGGGGAGATGCCGTTGTCCGTGTAGAACGAGCGGTTCTCGGCGGCGATCACCGCGTGCTGGACGGAGACCGGCACCTGGTCGAGGGCGACGTTCTGCCGGTTGATGTCGCCGAAGCGACCGAGCGGAGTCTTGCCGTCGGAGTAGTAGACGGTCGTCGCCTGCGCCTTGGACAGCGCCGTCGGGTCGGGGACGTCGACGGTGGCGTAGCCGATGAAGAACAGCCCCAGCACCACGATCAGACCCGCGAGGATCGCGCCGAGCACAACGGGCCAGCGGGGCACCAGACGTCGCCATCCAGTGCGACGGGGGCGGCGGCCCTGGGGGGACTCAGGCACGGAGCTCCTCTTGCTTGACGATCATGACGGGCGCGAGGTCTCTACCCCGGGCGCCAACTCGCGCACCACACCGAGCGGCTGCTATCTTCTCGATATATCGGCCTGATAGATAGCGCCGATACGCGGTGCAGGACGCCGATCGTAACGTCGCAGCCGCCGCGGAAGTTTCCCCGACGAGCCCGCAGCAGATCCACAGGAGTCCGGAGCAGATCATGAGCAAGCGCACCGGTGTGCTCGAGCTCGCGGTCCTCGGGCTGCTGCATGAGGGGCCGCTGCACGGCTACGAGCTGCGCAAACGGCTCAACGCGATGCTCGGCAGCATGCGGGCCTTCTCCTACGGGTCGCTCTACCCCTGCCTGCGGGAGCTCGTCCAGGCTGGCCAGATCGCGGAGGACACCAGCGAGGCGGGGCCGGCCGCGACGACGACGGCGAGCACCCTGACCGGACGGCGTTCGAAAATCGTCTATCGGCTCACGGCCGACGGCAAGGAGCGCTTCCAGGAGCTCTTCGACGACGCCGGGCCGGCTGCGCTCGACGACGAGGGCTTCGGGGTGCGGTTCGCGTTTTTCGGCCGCGCCGCCGCCGACGCCCGGATGCGCATCCTCGAGGGCCGGCAGCGGCACCTGGAGGACCGCCGCGACGGCTTCCGCTCCAGCCTCTCGCGCACGCGGGAGCGGCTGGACAGCTACACCCTCGAGCTCCAGCAGCACGGGCTCGAGACCGTCGAGCGCGAGGTGCGGTGGCTCAACGAGCTGATCGCGAGCGAGTCGGCGACGAGAGCCGCGCCCGGCCACCCGGGCGAGCGAGGACACCTAGACCAGACCGACTGGAACCAACCAGACCGAGAAATGAAGGACGTGTCTCGATGAGCGAGCGCACCACCGGCCGCATCCGTGTGGCCATCGTCGGCGTGGGCAACTGCGCCACCTCCCTCATCCAGGGAGTGGAGTTCTACAAGAACACCCCGGCCGACTCGACGGTGCCCGGACTCATGCACGTGAAGTTCGGTCCGTACCACGTCGGTGACATCGACTTCGTGGCGGCGTTCGACGTCGACGCCAAGAAGGTCGGGCAGGACCTCGCCGACGCCATCTCGGCCAGCGAGAACAACACCATCAAGATCGCGGACGTGCCGCCGACCGGCGTGACTGTCCTGCGCGGCCCGACCCTCGACGGCCTCGGCCGCTACTACCGCGAGACGATCACCGAGTCCGACGAGGAGCCGGTGGACGTCGTCCAGGTCCTCAAGGACGCCGAGGTTGACGTCCTCATCTCCTACCTCCCGGTGGGCTCGGAGGAGGCCGACAAGTTCTACGCGCAGTGCGCGATCGACGCCAAGGTCGCCTTCGTCAACGCGCTGCCGGTCTTCATCGCCAGCGACCCCGAGTGGGCGCAGAAGTTCGAGGACGCCGGCGTCCCGATCGTCGGTGACGACATCAAGTCGCAGGTCGGCGCGACGATCACGCACCGCGTGCTCGCCAAGCTCTTCGAGGACCGCGGCGTGCAGCTGGACCGCACGTACCAGCTCAACGTCGGCGGCAACATGGACTTCAAGAACATGCTCGAGCGTGACCGCCTCGAGTCCAAGAAGATCTCCAAGACGCAGGCCGTGACGAGCAACCTGCACCACGACCTCGGCGCCCGCAACGTGCACATCGGCCCGTCCGACTACGTGCAGTGGCTCGACGACCGCAAGTGGGCCTACGTGCGCCTCGAGGGCCGCGCCTTCGGTAACGCCCCGCTCAACCTCGAGTACAAGCTCGAGGTGTGGGACTCCCCCAACCGCGCCGGCATCATCATCGACGCCCTGCGCGCGGCGAAGATCGCCAAGGACCGCGGCATCGGCGGCCCGCTGCTCTCGCCGAGCTCCTACCTGATGAAGTCCCCGCCGGTGCAGCGTCCGGACGACGAGGGCCGCGCCGGCGTCGAGGCGTTCATCCGCGGCGACGTCGAGCGCTGCCGAAATGCGAGACGCGGGGGCGTGCAGCACCCTGACCGGCTGACCCGCCGACAGCCCGCCTGAACGACGCCGCGGGGCGATGGGGCACGTGCCGTGACGCCCAGCGGCGTCTTCGCTTTACCCTGCGGCCAT
>JBQCDV010000253.1:0-7852 GCA_051960855.1 Actinomycetales bacterium | reverse complement strand
CCGGTCCTACCTCCGGCACGAGCCGATGCCGCAGCAGCTGGCGCAGAAGGTCATCGCCGAGCACTCCGCCACCCACTGACCGCCCCCCTCTCCCGCCGAGCGGACAGTTCTGTCACGCGCACCCCGTACCAGGCCACACCCCCCCTCTCCCGCCGAGCGGACAGTTCTGTCACGGGTGCCCCTTACCGGGGGCCCCTGCGCTTCGGAAATGGGTCAGAAACAGCAGGTCCCAGGCTGTCCGGCCGGGTGTTCGTGACCCATTTCCCGGTGCTGGCTCGGGGGCGCCGGCTCGGAGTGCCACCCGGGAGTGCCGGCTCGGAGTGCCACCGGGGCGCCGGCTCGGAGTGCCACCCGGGAGTGCCACCGGGGGCGGCTGCAAAATGGGTCACGAACAGCACGTTCTGGGCGATCCGTCGTGGTGTTCGTGACCCATTTCTCGGTGGTGCTCGGGGGGTGCCGGGTCGGGGGCGCCGGGTCCGGGGGTGCCGGGTCGAGGGGTGCCGGGTCGGCGACCAAGGGAGGGTCAGCGGGTGCTGAGCACCTCGCGGGCAAACCGGTCGACGCGCTCGCGGAGGTCGGCGACCCGCTGCTCGATGAACAACTGTCGCAATGTCTCGTCGTCCTCTGGCAACTCAGCCGGCGTGGGGGCCCGACGGACGTTGGCCGAGCAGTGGAAGTCGGTGCACAGCAGCGTGCCGAGAGTGTTGCCCTGCCGGCCGGAGGAGCCGCCGCGGCGCGTGACGTACAGCGTCGCGTCGGTGTCGACGATGTCGGTGCACCACGAGCACAGCACCCGGCGTCGTGCGAGACCAGGAGTCTTCTCACTCTTGCGCAGCAGCAGGCCGACGAGCTCCCCGTCGACCTCGACGACGATGTAGGCGGACAGCGGCGCCTTGGTGTCGCGCCAGCCGAGGTAGTCCTGCTCCTCCCACGCGACAGCGCCGAGGTCGGGCAGGGTCATGGTCGCCACCTCGCGGCGGGTGGCGTTGACGAAGCAGCCGCGGATGGCGGCAGGGTCGAGCGGAGTCATGGGGGCGACCTTCGGGAGATGACCGGTCGCCGCAAGGGGGACGGGTCAGACGAACGGGACGACGGAAGTCGCGGGAGCGCCGTAGCACGCCATGACGGCCACCTCGCCCTCCGCGCCCAGCCAGCGCAACGTCGTTCGGAAATCCGGTCGGTCAACCATCTGCAACGTAGCAACCGCACTCAGCACTCGTCACGCGCTTTTCCCCGCTGGTCGAGATCCGGCAGGCCCTCCCCCACGAGCACCCGGAACGACGCCGGGGTCACGCCCCGTCCGGCCATGCGTCGCGGATGCGGCGCCAGGTGTCCCCGAGCAGCTCGGGCAACGGCTTGGTGCGCGCGACGATCGGCATGAAGTTGGCGTCGCCGCCCCACCGCGGCACGACGTGCTGGTGCAGGTGCGCGGCGATGCCGGCACCGGCGACGGCACCTTGGTTCATCCCGAGGTTGAAGCCGTGCGGACTGGAAGCCTTGCGCAGCGCCACGATCGCCCGACGGGTGAAGTCGGTGAATTCCGTCAGCGTGTCCCCCTCGATCTCGAGGTAGCTCGCGACGTGGACGTAGGGGCAGACGAGCACGTGGCCGGGCGAGTAGGGATAGAGGTTCAGAACGGCGAAGACGTGCTCCCCGCGCGCGACGACGTAGCCCTCCTCGTCGGGCAGCTGCGGGACACGGCAAAAGGGGCATCCGTCACCGGCGCCCGCGTCCGGCGGTTTCCCCTCCCCGCGGATATAGGCCATCCGTTGGGGCGTCCAGAGGCGCTCGATTTCGTCGGGCACACCGGCACCGGGCGCGGGAGCGACGATCTCGACGGTTTCGTCTCCGCTGCTCACCGCGCCACCGTAACCAACGGCGACGCGGCGAGCAGCGTGAGCCAGACGCGCGTCAGACCTGGGCGTGCTCGGCGATCGCGGTGCGGATCCGCTCGACGGCCTCGTCGACCGGCACGCCGTTGTCCTGCGTGCCGTCACGGAAGCGGAAGGAGACCGCGCCCTTGGCGACATCCTCGTCACCGGCGATCAGCATGAAGGGGATCTTCTGCTTCTGGGCGTTGCGGATCTTCTTCTGCATGCGGTCGTCGCTGGCATCCACCTCGACCCGCACCCCGACGGCGCGCAGCTTGGCGGCAACGTCGTTCAGGAAGTCGACGTGGTTGTCGCCGATGGGGATGCCGACGACCTGCACCGGCGCGAGCCACGCCGGGAAGGCGCCGGCGTAGTGCTCGACCAGCACGCCGATGAAGCGCTCCACCGAGCCGAAGAGCGCGCGGTGGATCATCACCGGCCGCTGCCGTGAGCCGTCGGCGGCGGTGTACTCGAGGTTGAAGCGCTCGGGCAGGTTGAAGTCCAGCTGGATGGTGGACATCTGCCAGGTCCGGCCGATGGCGTCGCGGGCCTGGACGGAGATCTTCGGACCGTAGAAGGCCGCGCCGCCCGGGTCGGGCACGAGGTCCAGGCCGGAGTCGAGCGCGGCCTGGCGCAGCGTCTCGGTCGCTACCTCCCACGCCTCGTCGGTGCCGACCGACTTCTCGGGGTCACGGGTCGACAGCTCCAGGTAGAAGTCGTCGAGGCCGTAGTCGCGCAGCAGGTCCAGCACGAAGCCCAGCAGCGACTTCAGCTCGTCGGCCATCTGCTCCCGCGTGCAGTAGATGTGCGCGTCGTCCTGCGTCATGCCGCGCACGCGGGTCAGGCCGTGGATGACCCCGGACTTCTCGTAGCGGTAGACCGACCCGAACTCGAACAGCCGCAGCGGGAGATCGCGGTAGGACCGCCCGCGCGACTTGAAGATCAGGCAGTGGAACGGGCAGTTCATCGGCTTGAGGTAGTAGTCCTGCCCGGGCTTGCGCACCTCACCGTCCGGCCCCAGCTCCTCGTCGAGGTGCATCGGCGGGTACATCCCGTCGGCGTACCAGTCGAGGTGCCCAGAGGTCTCGAACAGGTTGGCCTTGGTGATGTGTGGCGAGTAGACGAACTCGTAGCCGGCCTCCTCGTGACGCCGGCGCGAGTAGTCCTCCATCGTCTTGCGCAGCGTGCCGCCCTTGGGGTGGAACACCGCGAGACCCGACCCGATCTCGTCGGGGAAGGAGAAGAGGTCAAGCTCGCTCCCCAGCCGGCGGTGGTCCCGCTTGGCTGCCTCCTCGAGACGCTCGAGGTAGGCCTTGAGCTCGTCCTTGCTCGGCCATGCGGTGCCGTAGATGCGCTGCAGCTGAGGGTTCTTTTCGCTGCCGCGCCAGTAGGCGGCCGCCGAGCGCATCAGCTTCATGGCGGGGATCAGCCGGGTCGAGGGCAGGTGCGGGCCGCGGCAGAGGTCACGCCAGGCCAGCTCGCCGTCGCGCTTGAGGTTGTCGTAGATGGTCAGCTCGCTGCCGCCGACCTCGACGTTCTCGTCACCGTCAGAGTCCGCGCCGCCACCCTTGAGCCCGATGAGCTCGAGCTTGAACGGCTCGTCGGCGAGCTCCGCCCGGGCCTCGTCGTCGGACACGACACGGCGACGGAAGCGCTGGCCCTCCTTGATGATGGCCTGCATCCGCTTCTCGAGCTTGCCGAGGTCCTCGGGGGTGAACGGCGTCGCGACGTCGAAGTCGTAGTAGAAGCCGTCCTTGATCGGCGGCCCGATGCCGAGCGTGGCGTCGGGGTAGACGTCCTGCACGGCCTGGGCCAGCACGTGCGCGGTCGAATGCCGCAGCACCGCCAGCCCGTCGGGCTCATCGATGCGGACGGGCTCGACCTCGTCGCCGTCGGACAGCTCGGTGTCCAGGTCACGCAGCACGCCGTTGATGCGGGCCACCACGACCGCCCGGTCGTCCGCAAACAGCTCCGCCGCAGTCGTGGCCTCGCGCTCCTCCGCTGGCAGGGTCGCCGTCGTCGTCCCGGCTCCCCCGGCAGCTGCCGACGGATGGGCGACGACTCTGACCTGGGCCACGGTGGGACTCCCTCTGCTGCGGGCGCCATCCGGCGGGACACACCCATTCCCGAACGGCGCAGCGACTGTTGCTGGGCGTCGCCGGCACGCCGCCGGCTGACCCCGCGATGCTACCGACCGGTGTCACGCCGCTGCCGCTGCGTTTCGTGCCGAGCAAGCGGACGCGGACCCGCGCCGCCCTGGCCGCGGCCACTCCGCCGGCGGCCCCCACAAGCTGTTGGTGTTCTTGCGGCCGCGGCAGACGAGCTGTCGGTGTTTCTGCGGGATAGGTGCCGCAAAAGCGCCAACAGCAGGGGTGAGGAGCACCAACAGCTCCTGGCGTGCATCAGCTCCGACAGCCTCATCGGACCGCGTGCCACAACACCAACAGCTCGGGTCGGAGCCGGCGCGAGCGCTACGGCTGCTGGGACTCGACCTCGGGTGCGCGGACCTCGTCGTCGACGGCGACCACACCGGGTGCGACGACTTCGGCGTACACGCCCAGACAGTGCTTGGGGACCTTGGTGATGGTGAGGACCGCTTGGCCGACGGCGACGTCGCCTCCGACCCAGCCGCGTTCGACCGCGTCGGCTGCGGCGGGGTCAGCGTTGCCGCCGAGGGGGTCCTCACCGGGAGGCAGGTCCAGCACGAGGTTGGCGCGGGGGTCAGCCGCGTCACAGGCGTCACAGGAGTCGCCGGCTGCGACAGCCGCCTCGATGGCTTGCCGGCTCACGACGTGGACCGGTGCGACGTCGACGTAGCCCGCTTCGCCGGGAAGCTGACGCTGGAGCCGAACCGGCCGCCCCACGAAGGCTGACAGTGCCGCCTCCGCAGCCTCCCCCGTCAGACGCGGCAGTGCCCCGGGCACGTCGAGGGCGACCTCCCAGTCGCCGTCGCGCTCCACGAGGCTGGGAGTCACCTCACGCAGCCGAGGCGCCTCCTTGGCACGGACCGGCTCGCCTGTCTCGGCATCGACGACCGACCACTGCCGGTCGCCGGCGAGGCCCGTGAGCAGGACTGAGGCACTGGGCAGCTCGATGCCCTGCATGGACTTGACGGGATAGATCCAGACCGAGCTCACCTTCGGCATGACTCCACCGTAACGACGCGCTCCCGCGCCCGCCCAGACGGACGGCGTTCGGGAAGGTGGGGTTGCTGACCGGCCGGGTCAGGGCTTGACCGCGATGCGCCCTTCGGACATCCGCAGGAGCAGGAGGCGTTCGCCGGTCTGCTCGAGCCACTCGTCGACCGCCTTGCGGGCTCCGTCCCAGTAGCCGTAGTCGTCGAGCAGCAGCACGCCGCCGGACACGAGGCGGGGGTAGAGGTGCTCGAGCTCATGCCGGGTGGAGGCGTACCAGTCGGTGTCGAGACGCAGCACCGAGATCTGGTCAGGCAGTGCGGAGGGGTCAGGTCCTGGGACGGTCTCCTCAACCGGTCCCTTGACCATCGTCACCCGGTCCATCGGGTAGCCCGTGTCGCGCATGCCCTGCTCGACGTCCTCGTACGTCGCGGCGGCCCAGATGGGGTTGGTCTTGTCGTAGGCGGCGAGCAGTTCCGCAGCCGACCGTCCGTCTCGCCGGCGGTCCTCGTCACCGGCCGGCGTCATGCCTTCATAGGTGTCGTAGAGGTAGAGGTCCCTGTCGTTCACGCCCTGCTCCAGCAGCGTGAGGGCCGCCGCCTGCATCGAGCCGCCGCGCCACACGCCGCACTCGACGATCGCGCCGGGGATCTCGTGCCGCACGACGTAGCGGACCGTGGAGACAAGTGACCAGAGCTTCTCGTTGCTGGTCATGGTGCGGGGTCGCACCGTCGTGATGATCGAGCGCACGCCCTCGTCGAAGTCGTGCGGGAAGCTCGGCCCCTTGTCGGGCAGCGGCGCGGTCGGCTTCGGCGGCTTGGCAGGGGACGCGGCGGCGCCGGAAGCGGCGGCCGGAGTGACTGCCGGAGGGATGCGCGTGAGGCGGTAACCCGTGGGACGGAGGGCGGCGTTGACCGCCTGCTTCCACCTCGCGTGACGCGCGGCGCCAGAGCGGGGGCTGCTTGTCGACCTGGCTGACATGGCGCGGACCCTAGCGGGTCGGGATGTCCAGTGGGCGATACTGGGATCGAACCAGTGACCTCCTCGGTGTGAACGAGGCGCTCTCCCGCTGAGCTAATCGCCCGGGATGCCGCAACTCTAGCGGATACCGGCGTCCCGGCTTCGCGCCTCCTTGCGGTCGCGCAGCCGCTGCTTGGCCCGTTCCGCCTGCGTTGCCGCATAGGCCTTCGCCCGCTTCAACAGCCGCTCGGCCCAGACGAACTCCGTGGCCAGGATGCCAAGGCCCGCGACGATCACGACCATGCCCGGACCGGGCAGCGGCAGCAACACGACGCCGAGTGCCACGACCAGGGTGCCGGCGACGGCGACGGCTGCCCGCCGCAACGGCGAGGAGGGCGTGCGGGCGCGCGCCTCTCCCGGCGCCGCCGGCTGTGGCGCGGCCACTCGCTCCGTCTTCCGGGCTGGTCCGGTCTCCATGCCGGTCTCCATGCCGGTCTCCATGCCGATGTCCATGCCAGCCGCAACGACGGATGGCCTCCGTTCGTGCCCGCGCGCCGCCTCTCGCAGATCGATTTTGGCCCGGTTGCACCGGTTGCGGCCAGTGCGGTAATGGCCCCACCAGGCCTCCGCGGCAGCAGGACGTGACCCCAGGGGCCTTGCGGCGTTTTCCTGGACGACGTCACGGGCACTCTCGCAACGTCGATAGCGCAGACGCAGACACGTGCAACCCACGCGCTGCAGACCCAGCAGGAGGACTAGCGATGAACGGCCCGACGCCCGACCGCCACGGTCGGCCCACGCCCGGCTCGGTCCGCAGCGAACTCGACGTCCGCCTGGTGGTCCCGGGAGACGTCGGCGTGTCCCTCACCGTCGAGCTCTGCTACGACCCGTCCGACCCCTTTGCCGTGCACGCCACCTTCCGCGCCCCCGACGGCAGCGTCGAGTGGGTCTTCGCCCGCGACCTGCTGTCCGACGGGCTCGAACGTCCCGTCGGCGTCGGCGACGTCCGCGTGTGGCCGGCGTGGCGCGACCCCAACGGCTCCGGGATGCCGACCGCCGCCGGCGAGGGCGGCTGCGACGTCGTCTGCCTCGCCCTGGTCTCCCCCGACGGCCAGGCGCTGCTCGAGATCGACGCGTGGGCCCTCGAGGGCTTTGTGCGTCGGATGCACGCCGCCGTGCCGCCGGGCGAGGAGGCCCTGCTGCTCGACCTCGACCGGACGCTGGAGTCCCTGCTCGGCTGACCCGCACCCGCACCCCTTCCCGAACGCCGTCCGCGCCTCCCGCGCGGGCGGCGTTCGGCTGTCGGGGGCGTCGGGGCGCGGCCGCGAGGCGACTGCGGGGGTGGTTTGTCGTCCGGCCGAGGGAGCGGCTAGAGTCTCTTCTCGCAGCAACGCCCCGCGGGGCCGAGCAGCATGCGGACGTGGCTCAGTTGGTAGAGCATCACCTTGCCAAGGTGAGGGTCGCGGGTTCGAATCCCGTCGTCCGCTCGGAGAGGTCGAGACGGCCTCACTCGGTGGAGTGGCCGAGAGGCGAGGCAACGGCCTGCAAAGCCGTGTACACGGGTTCAAATCCCGTCTCCACCTCGGACCCGCAAGCCGGGGGTCGAGTTGCGACCATCACGGGCGATTAGCTCAGCGGGAGAGCGCTTCCCTGACACGGAAGAGGTCACTGGTTCAATCCCAGTATCGCCCACCAGCACGGAGACCCCAGAAACAAAGGGATAAACGCATCTAGCGTCAAGATCAACAAGTTACGCGTGCGATGCATGTGCGATTGGGCGGTGCGCGAGGTCCAAGGAGGACCGCCGTGACCATCAACCGCCGGAAGTCGGCAGCGTTCAACGCTGCCGTGGAGCAGGCGCTTGCATGCGCAGACGACGACCCCGTG
>JBQCDV010000252.1:0-2993 GCA_051960855.1 Actinomycetales bacterium | reverse complement strand
ACCTACGGAGTGCCTTCCAACTCGGAGAACTTGGGACGTCGCAATCACAAGTTTCCCCTGCTGGGCAGGCACTTCCGTGTCTCTACGCGCCGATCAGGCCGTCGAGCCGTGAACGATCCGGGCTAGTCCACCGGCAAAGCCTGCCAGCCTGATGAAACGGATCAGTCCACGGACCCGGATAGCGATCGCCGCGCGGGACGCGCACAAGGGGATCGTTCAGCGGACCGGACGTTGTCCGGGGCTGCTGCTCATCCTCGGGGTCGCTTATCCACAGGTTGGGGTTTTCGGCTGTAGCAGAACGAGAGGGATGGGACGAATCGTCTGTGCCTGGTAGTAGTCGTAGCGGCCGTGGCAGCCGGCGTTCAGAAGCGGCCACAGACGACGGTGCTCGGGCTCCGAGGCCTCGACCACCCGTGCCTGCGCGGTCATCGCACGGCGGCCGATCTGCACTTCCACCTCAGGGTTCGCGCGAAGGTTGTGGAACCAGGCGGGATGCCGGTCGGCGCCGGAAAAGGAGGCGGCCACGATGAGCTCCCCGCCATCGTGCGCGTAGGCCAGCGTGGTGGTACGCACCATCCCCGACTTCCGGCCGACCGTACGCAACACCAGCGCGGGGGCGCCGATCATGCCGTGACCGACGCGTCCGCCGCTGCGCACGTAGAGCCAGCGGTGTGCCTTGCCCAGCCAGATCGGCATCGTCCAGGGGGAGGTCACCCGGTTCAGCGTCCGTGCGAAGCGCGGGACGGCGGGCGCGTCGATGGTCGTCACGTTCGTGGTCATTGCAGGAACCACCCGTAGGGTCCGGGCACGCCGCCCGCTTTGGCGACGGGCTGGTAGTGGGAGTCGTTGAGCAGCGCCGCCAGCTCACCGCGGCTGGTGACCCCGGCCTTGGCGAAGGCCGCCCGAAGGTGGTCGGCGACCGTGTAGGCGCTGATGCCGAGGCGCAGCGCGATGCGCTTGTTGGAGAGGCCCTGAAGCACCAGTGCCAGCACTTGCCGCTCACGAGCGGTGAAGCCGTAGGCCTGCACGATCACGTCGGCCAGCTCCGGGGGGCGGGCACGTTCGACCACCACCGCGGTGCGGTCGCCGGCGCGCGCGGCGTGGAGCACGAGCCAGCCGCCGTCGACCGTCGGGATCCTGGATCGGGTCAGTCCGGTGCCGGCGGCCGGTGCCCGAGAGGCGGCGTCGAGTGCGTGCAGCGCGGCGGGGAGCTGCCCGGGATCGGCGGCGCGCGCCAGTAACTCGCGCGCGCGTTCGGTCGTCGTCTCCGGCTCGCCGCTCGGTCCCACCATGAGGACGCCCGGTCCCGCGGAGGTCGGCTGCGGCGCTTCGGCAGCGCGGCGCAGCAGTGAAAGCCGAAGACCTTCGCCGAGGATCGGCGCCAGCGACGCCACGAGGGAGGACTCGGCAGCCGAGAAGAAGCCCTGATCGGCGGCCCGGTAAAGGGTGAGCGTTCCCCAGCAGGCTCCACCGGCCGGCAGGGCCGCGCGGAGTTCGTCACCGGCTCCCGCTGCGGCGAGCAGCTCGCGGAAGCGGCGGCTGCGCATCGGTTGCCCACCGGTCGCCTCGCTGAGCACCGCGACCGTGCCGCCCGGCTCGGCCGAGGCGAGTTGCGAGTACTTGTTGACGTCGTCGTGCAGCCACTCGTTGTCGAAGACGTAGCGGTGATAGCCCGGGGTCTCCTCCATCCCGGTGACGATGCAGCTGGTGAACAGCAGCGAGGAGGGATCGACCGTGGCCCAGGCGGCCACCGCATAGTCGACGGTCTGGCGCAGCAGCGCATCGGTATCACGCCGCAGCTCCGCGGAGTCCAGCGCGGCCGAGCACAACTCGACCAGTCGCGCTCGCCACCGGGCAGGATCGACGCGCCTGTTCCCGGTGGAACTCATCGGATGCCGTACCGGGCCCACAGCGGCCGCACGATGTCCTGCAGAGTCTGCGGATCTGCGATGGCCTCCCGGTTCTCGGCCGTGGCGTCGGCCAGGTCGAAGAAGTACTGCTCGAAGCCGGCCGGGCAGTAGATCGCCAACCACCGCGCCGGCGCTTCACCAGGGTTCGACCACGCGAACGCGTTCCCCCGCGGAAGGATCACCGTGTCGCCGGCATCCACCCGCCACGGCCCTTGCTCGGTCCGGAACTCCACTTCGCCAGACAGCACGTACGCCGCCCAGTCCTCCCGGGTGTTCGCGTGCATGTCCGGCGGGGCCTGGAACCCGGGTGCGGCGTCAAACACCACCATCGAGAAGCCCACACCGTCTTGCAGGCCGATCGCGCGGGTCACTGACACCGGCCTGGCGTGCACCGAGCCACCCTCATCGGCCCGGACCAACTGAGGGGCCGCCGTCCCGTACTCCGACATGCACCACAGCCTCGTTCGCTCTACCGGCCGGAACAATCCCAAGTCCTTGGGATGCGCACCGCCGCAGACGACGCGACGATGCTCCCTCGTCGCAAACGGGAAGCGGCGCAACCTCCCGTAGCAGGACCCCTCATCGTGCGCCCGGCAAGGCGAGAGCGACAAGGCGCGGTGCTCCGCAGCGGCTCAGTCTGCGGAGCAACCGCGTCTCGCCCTCGACCGTCAACGGCCAGGGGCGGCGGCCCTGGTTGCGCGCTGGCGGGTCGGCTGCGCGCCCCGGGCGCGGTCGCGGTCGAGCGCTCGGTAGACGGTGGGACGGGCGACGCCGAATAGGTCGGCTAGCTCGGCGGTGCTGTGCTCGCCGTGCCGGTAGAGCTCCACGAGGTGGGCTTCCTGGCGGGGGTTGAGCTTGGGCTGCTTGCCGCGGAGCTTGCCCTTGGCCTTGGCCACTCGCATGCCCTCGCGGGTGCGCAGTCGGATTAGGTCGCGCCTGCCAGCGACTGCTCAACGCCGCGATCGCCGATCTCCTTCCGAAGATCAAGGTCGCCGGTGTCGACATCGCGAAAGAGGCTCCCGCCGCCAACAAACTGCCGCCGGTCAACGTCCCCGACGACGTCGACAACTACTCGACGGCGAA
>JBQCDV010000251.1:0-3157 GCA_051960855.1 Actinomycetales bacterium | reverse complement strand
CCGCGGTGATGGCGCACGCGCAGCGTGACCGCGCCATCGGCGGCGCTCGGGGACGGGTTCGCGGCGTGGACCAGGCGGGTGAGGTCGACGCCCTGCGGCACCTGGACCTGCCCGCGTGCGCCGATCGCACTCGGCGGTCCCGTCACCCTGGAGAGCCGGAAGACCCGCGGCTCGTCGCGGCCGCGGTCATGGCCCACCAGGTACCAGTGGCCATGCCAGGAGACGAGTCCCCACGGCTCCACCTCGCGGACCTCGCTGTCCGCTGCGCCGGAGCGGCGATAGGGGAAGCGGACAGCTCGTCCGTCGCGGACGGCCTGCCACAGCGCGGCAAACGCCGGCTCTGCCGTCGCCACCCGAGGGACCAAACCCGTCAGAGCATCCTCGTCGGCGTCCGCCCCCACCGACTCGCCACTTGCGGCCTTCAGCTTGCGCAGGGCCGCAGCGGCGGCAGAGCCCAGGGCTGCCGAGCTCCACGCCTGGGCGGCGAGCGTCAGCACGGACATCTCCGCCGCCGTGAGGGTCAGCTCGGGCAGCTCGTAGGCCGCGCGCGGGATCCGGTAGCCGACCTCGTCCTCGAACCATGCCGAGTTGGAGCCGGTCTCCACCGGCACACCCATCGACCGCAGGGCGTCCTTGTCGCGCTCAAAGGAGCGCTCGAAGGCCTCGTCGGACTCCGGGTACCCCGGCACCAGCCGCCGGATCTCCTCCCGCGACAGGAAGCGGCGCGTGCTCAGCAGCGCGATGGTGAGATTGAGCAGCCGTTCGGTGCGGTCACGGCTCATGGCCTGACCGTAGCCCGTGAGGCGTCAGCGGACCTTGAGCAGGTCGATGACAAACACGAGTGTCCGCCCGGACAGCCGGTGACCGGCGCCGGCCTCGCCATAGGCGAGCCGCGGCGGGATGATCAGCTCGCGGCGGCCGCCTTCCCGCATCCCCGGAATGCCCTCCTGCCAGCCCTGGATCAGGCCGCGCAGGGGGAACTCGATCGGCTCACCGCGGTTCCAGCTCGCGTCGAACTCCTCGCCGCTGTCGAAGTCCACACCGACGTAGTGCACGAGGACCGTCGCCCCCGCGACTGCCTCGGCGCCCTCCCCCACGACGACGTCGCGGATCGCCAGCTCGGTCGGGGCGTCGCCGCCGGGGAACTCGATCTCGGGGCGCTCAAGCTCGGGCACGTGGAATCCTTCCGGTCAGGCCACGCCGACGACGTCGACGACGAAGACGAGGGTGGAGTTGGCGGGGATGGTGGGCGGGCTGCCTGCGGCACCGTAGCCCTCCGCCGGAGGGATGACGAGCAGGAGGCGGTCACCCACGTGGGCGCCGACCAGAGCCTCGTCCCAGCCCTTGATGACCTGGCCCTTGCCGATGACGAAGGCCGCGGGGGCGCCACGCTGCCAACTGGAGTCGAACACCTTGGCGCCGTCGAAGAGCGCGCCGGTGTACTGCGCCACGAGGGTCTGGCCTGCCTTCACCTCGGGGCCGTTGCCCTTGAGCAGCCGCACGACCTGCAGCTTCGACGGCTTCTTGGCCCCCGCCGGGACGGTGATCTTGGGGCCGTTGGCGGTGTCCTCGACCTGGGGCTGGTCGGCGCTGGGCTTGGCGTCGGGGGCGCCGGTCGCCTTGGCGTTACCGGGGAAGGCGCCCTTCACGTCGAAGACGATGACCAGCGTGTCGGTAGGCGAGATGCCGGCCTGGGAGTTGCCGGTGCTGCCAAAGCCCGCCGCCGGCGGCACGACCATCTCGACGCGGCTGCCGACAGGCGTGCCCACAAGCTTCTCCATCGCCGGCATCACCTGCCCCTTGCCGATCGGGAAACTCAGTGGCGTGTTCTCCTGGTAGGTCGACCCGATCGGCTTGGTGTCGTTGTACTTCTGCACGACGAAGTCGGTCACCACCAGGTCACCGGAGGCGATCGCCGAGCCGTCACCCTTGGACAGCGTCTTGATGACGAGATCCTTGCTGGGCGTCCCCGACCCCTTCGCGATGGTGGGCTGAGTGCCCGGAGCCCCGGTGACCGCGGGCGCGGGTCCGTCGGTGCTCACCTGGAAGGTGGGCGCGGCTGGAGTCCCCGAGGCTGCGCTCGCCGACGGGCTGGCCGAGGCCTTTCCCGACGAGCCGCTGCCGGAAGCACTGGCGGTCCCGGAGGAGCCGCTGCAGGCAGTCAGGGCGAGGGCCGCAGCGCAGGCTGCGACGACGGAGAGGGCACGACGAGGCACGAGCAAGCCTTCCAGATGAGGTCGTCCAACACGCCGGCGACGGTGACGGGTCGCCGGGAGCCGGGAGGCACCGGGCAGAGCCTCCGAGCCGGATCGCACGTGAGCCTCGCTCGCGCACGGATCCACCCTAACCCGACGTTCGGGGACGTCCCGACGTTCCCGCAGGCGTTCGGCAGGGCCTCTAGCAGGGGTTCCAGCAGGGGTTCCAGCAGGGGTTCCAGCTGGCGTGCGGAAGGGGCTACGGCGTTCGGGTCACATGCTCTCGATGAGGCGCTCCACCCGCTCGTCCACCGACCGGAACGGGTCCTTGCAGAGCACGGTGCGCTGCGCCTGGTCGTTGAGCTTGAGGTGCACCCAGTCGACGGTGAAGTCGCGGCGCTTCTCCTGGGCCCGCTTGATGAAGTCACCGCGCAACCGGGCCCGGGTGGTCTGCGGGGGCACCGACTTGGCCTCGAAGATCCGCAGGTCGTTGGTGACACGGTCGACCGCGCCTTTGCGCTCGAGCAGGTAGTAGAGCCCGCGGCGGCGGTTGACGTCGTGGTAGGCCAGGTCGATCTGCGCGATGCGCGACGACGACAGTGGCAGGTCGTGCTTGGCGCGATAGCGCTCGATGAGCTTGTACTTGGTGACCCAGTCGATCTCGCGCTCCACCTTGTCGAGATCACCGGTGTCGACGGCCTGCAACGTGCGCTCCCAGAGGTCGAGCACGCGCTCGGCGGTTGCGTCGGCACCGCGTCGCTGCACGAAGTCGCGAGCCTTGGCGAAGTATTCGAGCTGGATCTCGAGCGCGCTGGCCTCGCGCCCGTTGGCGAGCTTGACGCGTCGCCGGCCGGTCATGTCGTGGCTGACTTCACGGATCGCGCGGATCGCGTTCTCCAGGCTCAGGTCGCGCATGACCACGCCCGCTTCGATCATGCGGAGGACCAGGTCCGTCGTACCGA
>JBQCDV010000250.1:0-2546 GCA_051960855.1 Actinomycetales bacterium | reverse complement strand
CGACGTAAATGACGCGACGGTCCTTGTCGCGGAACTTGTAGACCCCCGGCTCGTCCGGGATGGAGCCCGGTGCTGGCCGGTACGAAGCGGGATCGGCCACGGTTACAGGCTACGTCCGGTGCGGCACAGCAGCTGGTCGCCGCCGGGCAGCCTCGTCGCCTGGTCGAAGGGGGCCAGGCGACCCCGACGGGCGAGGTCCGGGGCGTCGGACACCAGGACGCAGCGCAGGGAGTAGCGATCCGCGATCTGGGTGCGTTCGGCCGTCGTCGTGCCCGGCGCGACGAGCCGGTCGTAGGCGCGCTGCCGGTCCGGCACGGACGGGCTGAACGGGTCCGGCCAGCCGGGCACGAGCGTGAACGCGCCGACCGCGTTGAGCTTGCGGCGTGCGCGGTAGGTCGTCGCGGCGACCGTCTCGCCGTCGGCGACGAGCCGGTCGAGGGCGGACAGCGAGGGCGCGAACGGCGCAGGCACGGCGGGCGAGATCGACCGCTGCAGGTCGCCCGCTGGCAGCGCGACGGCGACAGCGGCCCGCTGCCCGACGAGACTGACGCAGCAGAGGGCTGCCACTGAGACGGCCAGCGCGAGGGCGGCGGGGCGCGCAAGGGCGACGTTCGACTCCCGCCACCAGGTCGGCAGGGCGACCCCCAGCGCGAGCGCCCCGGCGAGCATGCCGAGCGGGACAATCCGCGCGTAGGCAAGATGCCCCGTGACGGCCGCCGCGACGAAGACGAGCACCGCGAGGACGGCCATGAGCGCCAGCTCAGGATCCCGCCGGGCCACGAGCGTCCACACCAGTGCGGGCACGGCCAGCAGCATGAACCCGTACGCCTGCATGCCGTGCATGCCGACCGCCGCGTCGACCAGCGGTCGGTGGATGTCGTCGAAGGCGTTGTCACCGGCGAGCAACTGTCCTATCGACGAGAAGGGCCAGGCGACGATGAGTGCGAGTGCGAGGACGGCCGCGACAGCGAGGGCGACCAGCGACGTCCGCTCCCACGACCGCGGGCGCACCACGGCGATGGCGGCGAGACCGACCGCCACTGTCAGAGCGGTGAAGGGGTGCACGAGAGCGAGCAGGACCATCAGGACACCGAGCCCCGCGGCCCAGCCTGGGCTGGACCCTGGTCGTCGTAGTCGCCAGAGGCAGGTCCACGCCAGCAGCTCCAGGCCCAACGCGAACATGCTCGGGTAGGGCCCGGTGAGTGCCACGGACCAGAGGTTGGGGAACCCGCTCCAGGAGGGCGGGTTCCACCCCCACAGCAGCAGTGCGGCCACGAGCGAGACCGTGGCGGTCGTCGGGTGCCGGGAGATCTGCGCCGCGGCCAGGCGCCAGGCGACGAGCAGCAGGACGACGTTCGCGACAGCGGCCGCCTCGAGCACCTGGATCGGCGAGAGGTGGGTCAGGCGCACGACGACAGCGAGAGCGAAGGCGTAGGGACTGTCGTAGGGACTACCTCCCGGAGTCCCGATCATCGGGTCCGGCGGCGAGGCCAGGTGCGCCGCGAAGCTGCGCACCGTCGCGACGTGCAGCGCGAAGTCACCCACCCAGCGGCCCTGGATGACGACCGCCACCGTCCAGACGAGCAGGACTGCGGACAGCACGACGTAGGACAGCTCCGCGCGGAGTCGCGGAAGCCGTCGGGCGGTCCTGATCATCGGGCCGAGGCTACGGCCTTCGCTGGTTTCGGCGCCTTGGGCGAGGCCGCGCGGCGCGCCGGCGACGCCGCACGGGCGGCGCCGCTCCCGGCTGGCGCCGACGGCTTGCGGCGGGTCCCGCTGCCGTTGGCAGCGACGGGGGCCAGGATCTCGCGCAGGAAGGCACCCGTGTGGCTGTCCGGGTGACTCGCGATGTCCTCGGGCGTGCCCTCGGCGATGACGAGGCCGCCTCCGTTGCCACCCTCCGGGCCCATGTCGATGACCCAGTCGGCGGTCTTGATGACATCGAGGTTGTGCTCGATGACCACCACGCTGTTGCCCTTGTCGACCAGGCCCTCGAGCACCTGCAGCAGTTTGCGGATGTCCTCGAAGTGCAGCCCGGTCGTGGGCTCGTCGAGGACGTAAATGGTGCGGCCGGTGGACCGTCGCTGCAGCTCGGAAGCGAGCTTGACCCGCTGCGCCTCACCGCCGGACAGCGTCGGCGCCGGCTGACCGAGACGCACGTAGCCGAGGCCGACGTCGTTCAGGGTCGTCATGTGACGGGCGATCGACGGGACGGCGGCAAAGAACTCCGCCGCCTCCTCGATCGGCATGTCGAGGACCTCGGCGATCGTCTTGCCCTTGTAGTGCACCGCGAGCGTCTCGCGGTTGTAGCGGGCACCGTGGCACACCTCGCACGGCACGTAGACGTCCGGCAGGAAGTTCATCTCGATCTTGATCGTGCCGTCACCGGAGCACGCCTCACAGCGGCCGCCCTTGACGTTGAAGGAGAAGCGTCCGGGCAGGTAGCCGCGGACCTTGGCCTCGGTCGTCTCGGCGAAGAGCTTGCGGATCGCGTCGAAGACGCCGGTGTAGGTCGCCGGGTTGGACCGCGGCGTCCGGCCGATCGG
>JBQCDV010000249.1:0-5939 GCA_051960855.1 Actinomycetales bacterium | reverse complement strand
GGGCATCGCCGGAGTCGAGGGCACTTCCCGCGGAGTCGGCGCGGCGGTAGGTGACGCGCGCCAGATCGGCGGTGCGGCGTTCGACGAACATCAACCCGGTCGGGCGGCGTTCGTCGATGGTGGACTGCACATCGACGCCTTGGCCCCGCAGCTGCTGGATGACCAGCTCGCCGAAGGGGTCGTCGCCGACGCGGCCGACCCACGCGCTGCGGTGGCCGAGCCGTGCCAGGCCCACGGCGACTGTCGACTCCGCTCCGGCGACACGGGCGCGCCAAGGTGCGGAAGATGTGGTCGACGCATCCGTGCGGAACGAGACCATCGTCTCGCCGAGAGTCGCGACGTCGATCTGTCCCGTCCCGCTCACGCGTGCCCGCCGGACGACGATGCCTGGTGGCTGGCGTGGGCAGCGGCGAGGTAGCGGGCGGCGCGGTCGCGCAGGGCGGTCAGGTCGCCGCCGCGGACGGCGTCCCCCACGAGCGGGTTGCCGACGCCGACCGCGACGGCACCGGCCTGCAGGTAGGCGGGGACGTCGTCGATCCCGACACCTCCGACGGGGACCAACGGGGCGTCGGGAAAGGGGTCGCGCAGGGCCTTGACGTACCCGGGCCCGAAGACGCTGGCAGGGAAGACCTTGACCGCCGCGACACCAGACTGCAGTGCGGTCAGGACCTCCGTCGGCGTGAGCGCACCGGCCGCTACAGGCAGGCCCGCCTCGACGCAGGCGCCGACACCTGCTGACAGCGCCGGAGTCACGGCGAACTGGGCGCCACAGCCGATGACCGCGGCTGCCTGCTCGACCGTCAAGACTGTCCCCGCTCCGACGAGGCTGCCGGCCGGCGCCGAGGCGAGCAGCTCGCGGATGGCGTCGACGGCGCCCGGTGTCGTGAGGGAGACCTCGAGGGCCGAGATGCCGGCCTCGAGCAGGGCCCGACCGGCGTCGACAACCGCCTGGGGGTCGGTGCCGCGCAGGATGGCGACGACTCCGGCCGCGCGCATCCGATCGAGGAACGGCGCTGTGTCCTCTGCTGGCGTCACCATTCCGCGTAGCCGCCGTTGTCGTGGCGCCACACGGGATTGCGCCAGGAGTGACCGGCGAGCGCGGCCTCTCGCACGGCCGTCTCGTCGATCTCGATCCCCAGGCCGAGCGCATCCCAGCGCTCGATGTGACCGTCGACGAACTCCAGCGGCTTGGTGTCGACCAGGTAGTCGAGGACGTCGCGGCCCTGGTTGTAGTGGATGCCCAGGCTCTGCTCTTGGATGAGGTGGTTGACCGTGGCGAAGCCAACCTGCAGGCAGCTGGCCAGCGCGAGGGGGCCGAGCGGACAGTGGGGTGCGAGCTGGACGTCGAAGACCTCGGCCAGCGCGGCGATCTTGCGTACCTCGGTGATGCCGCCGGCGTGGGACAGATCCGGCTGGGCGACCGCGATGCCCGCCTGGAGGACGGGAAGGAACTCCTGCCGGTTGTACAGCCGCTCGCCGGTCGCGATCGGCGTCGGAGTCGTCGCGACGACCTGCCCGATGAGGTGGCTGTTCTCGGGGAGGACGGGCTCCTCGAGGAAGAACGGATGGAACGGCTCGAGCAGGGGGGCGATCCGCCGGACGTCGGCGAGGGTGAACCGCCCGTGGAAGTCGACAGCGACATCGCGGCCGGGGCCGAGGACGTCGCGAGCGGCGGCGACCCGCTGCACGACGAGGTCGAGCTCGGCACTGGAGGCGACCGGGCGCATCCGCCCGCTGGCGTTCATCTTGACAGCGGTGAGACCAGCATCGAGCCGGGCCTGGATGTGGTCGGCCACCTCCGCCGGCTCGTCACCGCCGACCCAGCCATAGACGCGGATCCGGTCGCGCACCGCCCCGCCGAGCAGGTCGTGCACCGGGACGCCGAGCTGCTTCCCCTTGAGGTCCCACAGCGCCTGGTCGATGCCGGCGACGGCACTCGCGAGGATCGCGCCCCCGCGGTAGAACGAGGCCTTGGTGAGCACTTGCCACAGGTCCTCGATGCGCCCGGCGTCCTGCCCCACGAGCAGCTCCGAGAGCTGGGTGACGGCGGTCTGCACTGTCTCGGAACGGCCCTCACAGGTCGCCTCGCCCCAGCCGACGGCCCCGTCCTCGGTCTCGATGCGGACGAAGAGCCAGCGCGGTGCGACGAGGAAGGTCTCGACGCGCGCGATCGTGGTGCTGCTCCTGCGGCTGTCCATGGTGGGAATGTCGCTCATCCCTTCGTCGCCCCTGCGGTGAGGCCGGAGACGATGTACTTCTGTGTGAACAAGGCAATGACGATGATCGGCAGGGTGACGACAGTCGCTGCTGCCATCAGACCGCCCCAGTCGATGCTGGCGTAGCCGACGAAGTTGAAGATCGCGACGGGGAGCGTCTTCGTGTGCTCGCTGGAGAGCACGAGCGCGAACATGAAGTTGTTCCACGAGAAGATGAAGGCCAGGATCCCCGCGGTCGCGATGCCCGGCACCGACAGCCGCATGGTGATATGCCAGAAGGTGCCGATCACGGTGAGGCCGTCGACCTGGCCGGCCTCCTCGAGCTCGAGGGGCAGCGCGTCGAAGTAGCCCATCATGATGTAGACCACGAGCGGCAGCGCGACGAACATGTGGCTGAGGATCAGCACCGAGTAGCCGCCGACCAGGTGCAGGTTCGAGAAGACGTAGAACCACGGCACCAGCAGCGAGACGCCGGGGATGATGCGGGCCATCAGGACGACCAGGGCCGACCGGTTCATCGAGAAGCGGCTCATCGAGTAGGCGGCCGGGACGCCGATGATCAGCGAGATCACCGTGGACACGAAGGCGACCCAGAAGCTGTTGAAGACGAACTGCAGGTAGTTCGCCTGCTGCAGCACCTTCACGTAGTGCGAGATCGTCGGGTGGAACAGCAGCTTGCCCGGGCTGTAGATGTCGACGGTGGTCTTGAACGAGGCCAGGACCATCCAGATCAGCGGCGCGATCAGGACGAGGATGACGACGGCCAGAGCGATGACGCGGAATGCCCGGTAGCCCGGGGACAGGGTGCGAGTGGGCATCAGGAGGCCTTCCTAGCGCGCGCGGTGACGAGCCACATGCACGCGATGATGAGAAGGAAGAAGAGGATCAGGACGGCGGAGGCGATGCCGTACTCGTTGTAGTCGAAGCTCAGCCCGTAGGCGTACACGTTGAGCGTCTCCACCTCGTGGAAGGAGCCGCCGCCCTTGCCCTTGGTCGAGTAGAGGATGTCGAAGGTCTTGATGGCGTCGATGCCGCGGAGCAGGACCGCGACGACGAGCGTCGGAGTCAGCAGCGGCAGGGTGACGTAGCGGAAGCGCTGCCAGGACGACGCACCGTCGACCAGGGCGGCCTCCTGCGGCTCCTCGGAGAGCGACGTCAGGCCGGCCAGCAGGATCAGCACGACCATCGGCGTCCACTGCCACACGTCGATCAGGGCGGTGGTGATGAGCGCGCTGCTCGGGCTGCTCAGCCACGGCTGCGGCGGAATCCCCACCCAGCTGAGCATCTCGTTGGCGAAGCCGATGTTGGGGTCCAGGAGCAGCCGCCACATCATGCCGACGGCGACCGGCGTCGCCACGAGCGGCATGAGGATGATGGAGCGGACCCACTTCTCACCCTTGAAGGGCCGCCACAGCAGCAGCGCGATGGCCAGACCCAGGACGAGCTCCAGCGCCAGCGAGACACCCGTGAAGATGCCGGTCCGCAGGACGGCGGGCCAGAAGCGGCGCGTGTCGGAGAGAACGTCGAGGTAGTTGCTCAAGCCCACGAAGGACTTGTCCGCCCGGACGGAGCCTTCGGCGTCGGTCAGGCTGAGGAAGACCGTCCAGCCGACGGGAAAGATGATGAGGACGGCGACGAACGCCATCGCAGGGGCCGCGAAGACCCACTTCACGTGTCGGTTGGCCCAGCGGGACCAGCCGCCGACCAGGGGAACGCGCGCGCCGCGCGTGGCAGGTGTCGTAGCGGTCGCCATGAGACAGCTCTCGGTCGAAGGGGTGAGTCTGGGCTGGGGAGGGCGCGGGCACGCAAGCCCTCGGTGAGGAGCTGGCAAACGACGAACGGGGCCGGCCGGACTGCGGCCGGCCCCGTCGCTGACGTTGTCGCTGACGTTGTCGCTGACGTCGTCGCCGCTCTCGAGCGGACTACTTGTCCTCGTCGTCCAGCAGCTGCTGGAAGGCCTTCTCGGCCTGCTCGGCCGACGCCGAGACGTCCTTGCCGGTGATGGAGTCGACGATCGGCTGACCGACGATCTCGCGGGCCTCGGGCACCTTGATGACCAGCGGACGGTCGTGCCCGACGCCGTTCTTGGTGCTCGCCGCGATCACCTTCGCGAGGTCCTTCGGGTAGGTCGAGGTGCCAGCGGGGTCATCCCAGACCGACTGACGGGCGCCGGGGACGCCCTCCTTCTGGGCCTCGAGCACCATCTGCTTGCTCGTCGCCCACTGGATGAACTTCCAGGCGTTGTCCTGGTTGTTCGAGGCGGCGTTGATGCCCAGCGCCCACGACGGGACGTTGTAGGGCTTGGAGCCGGCCGGACCGGCGGGGAACTCCGCGAAGCCGACCGTGTCGGCGACCTTGGACTTGGCCGGGTCGGTCGCGTTGGCGTAGAGCGAGTCAGCCTCGGTGTAGAAGGCGGCCTTGCCCTGCGTGAAGATCGCCATCGCCTCGGGCCAGCTCATGTCGGTGCTGACCTGCGCCGGGCCGTCCTCACGGATGAGCGTGCCGTAGAGGTCGTAGGCCTTCTTGGCCTCCGGCGTGTTGACGGCCGCCTTGCCGTTGTCGTCGATGAAGTCCCCGCCCATGCTGTACAGGAAGCTGGAGAACTGCGTGACGGCGGCGGACTTGTCGGTGCGGGCGACGAAGCCGGCGATGCCGGGGTTCTGCGCCTTGATCTTCGCGGCGTCGGCCTTCAGCTCGTCCAGCGTCTTCGGCGGCTCAGAGATGCCGGCCTTTTGCAGCAGGTCCTTGCGGTAGTAGAGGACCTCCTGCTCGGTGATGAGCGGGACGCCGACAACCTTGTCCTTGTACGTGGTGGCCTTGACAGGCCCGTCCTGGAAGTCGCTCCAGTTCCAGTCCTTCGCCGACTTCACCTTGTCGCTGATGTCGGCGAGGTAGCCGTTCTTCGCGAAGAGCTTCCCCTCCTGCAGCGGCCGGTACATCATCACGTCGATGTCGCTGGACCCGGCGTTGAGCTTGACGTTGTACTGGTCGGACAGCTGGTCCTCGCCGAGCTGCGTGATCTCGACCTTGAGGCCGCTCTGCTTCTCGAAGGTCGGCAGGTCCTTCTTGATGTTCTCGGTCCACACGTGGTTGGCCAGCGTGACGTGGACGGTCTTGGACCCGCCGCCGTTGTCACCGCCGCCGTTGCCGCTGCCGCTGTCGCCGCTGCCACCACCACACCCGGCCAGAGCCAGAGTCGCGGCGACGGCCAACGAGATCGCTGTCGCTGAACGCCGAATCACTTGTGTCTCCACTTCGGTTGCTGCCGTTCCCGTGGCGCTGCTCCCACGAGGAGACCTGAGTCACAGGTCTGCTTAGTTGCGCGACCTTAACCACATACATCCGACTTAGGCAACCCCTCGGCTGGCACGGATAGGCTTTATCGGTGACGCTGGAACCCGTGCCCGTTGACTCCCCAGCCCCCACAGCGACCGCTGTCGGGTTGCACGCTCGTGTGCTCGACGACCTCGGTACCGCCATCTGCGGCGGGGACCTGGGCGAGGGGACGGTGCTCTACATCGACGCGCTCGCCGACGAGCACGGGGTGTCTCGCTCCGTCGTTCGCGAGGCTCTGCGGGTGCTGTCCTCGATGGGGCTGGTCGAGTCGCGGCGGCGCGTCGGGACGACGGTGCGGCGGCAGGCGCAGTGGAATGTCTACGACCCGCAGGTGATCCGGTGGCGCCTTGCGTCCCGGCAGCGCAACGTGCAGCTGCGTTCGTTCAC
>JBQCDV010000248.1:0-11749 GCA_051960855.1 Actinomycetales bacterium | reverse complement strand
GCGGGGGGACCGGCCGAACCACCGCTCTCCCTCTTCGACCTCGCCTGTTTCCGCAGGTCGCGACCTCGTGCATAGGCATGTGCACACCCCATCCCGGTCCGTTTCCCGACCGCGTCAGGCTGCCCGGCGGGATACGAACGTGATCATGACACCGCCCTCGGACAAGATCCGACGTATCGGGCTGAAGCGTGACTTTGGCGAAGGCGCCCACAACAGGGCATCGCCGGACGCGGGCGAGGCGGCCGCCGGCGCCGCGTTCGAGAACCCCGGGGCCAGCGCGTCGTGTCCGCGGATGACGTGGTGGGGCCGCGGCTGTCGGCCCGGAGCTCATCGTCCGGGCGAAGTCCCGGTCTGGCCCCTGGCACGCTTCGGCGGCAGCGAGGCGACGTGCGTCCGCGCCCGCTCCACCCACGGTCGCGCGTCATCCGGCGACCAGTCGGCCGGGATGGTCACGTATCCGCCCATCGGCCGCTCTGCGGGGCCGAACGGCCCCGTGCCGGGCGCGGTCAGCAGCTCCTGCTGGTGCGCGTCAGAGAGCTTGAGCCCAACGTCGCTGCCGAACAGGCCCATGAACATGTTCCCGTTCACGAAGGCACCGAGGTTGCCGAACATCGGCTTGATCTCGACGCCGGTGTCGTCAGGCACCAGCGTTCGGAACCTGGCCCGGTCCTCCTCGGTGGGCTTCGGGATCTTCACCGGCTTTCTCCCGCTCCCTGCTCAGGGCAGGCTCGTAGCCGATCGAGGTCGGCGCCGATGCTGCCCCGAACATGGCGGCGGAGCAACGGGGTGGCCCAGCCGCAGAAGCGGCGGGGCGAGCGGGGGGCTGGATGACGCCGGTGGCCGTGCTATCGTCATCGAGCTCGTCCCCGGCAAACCGAGGGCGGCGCCAGCGGCGTCCGAGGCCAGCCGGGAAGAAGCCGACACCCCGGTGTCCGGTGGCCCCTCGACAAGGTGATCGCGCCGCGACGGCCGTGGGCAGAGAATCACCGGCGGCGGCGCGAGCGCGCTGGATGAGTCGAGGTGGTGGGCGATGACGGCGGTAGGCGCAGCGGGCGGCGGGCAGGCTGGGGACGTCGCGTGCTGGTGCTGCGCGTGGACCGGCCCGGACTCCGGTGTCGTCCGGCTCGGTAGCCATCCCGAGGTCGCGGTGTGCCTGCGTTGCGCGCACCGGCTACACCAACAGGCACGTGGCCGCGAGGACGCCGCGCGGCCGTCGCCGGCGACTCGGGTTCGCGACGGGCTGCGTGCCGGGCGCCGCCAGGTGATGCGCCACGGCTGGCACCAGAAGCCCGTGATCGGCCCGGTGCTGCGCTGGCTCGGCCCCCGGCTGCCCTGAGTCGATCGGCCCCGTCACACCGTCGCAGGGGCGGCGCGGTACTGCTGCATCGCGGTGACCCGACCGTCGGTGACGGTGATCCGGGTGCAGTGCTTGAACGGCTCCGGCCCGTCGGCGTCGACCGGGGCGTTGGTGGTCACCGTCCCCCGCGCACTCGTCCACTCCTGTGGGCTACAGGTAGCGGCAGATCGTTTCCGGTGCGCACCTATCCGGCTCCGCCTCGGTGGCGGCACGGTGCAGGGCGGCGACGGTGGCGCGCAGTTCGCGAAGCTCCGCGATCTGCCGGTCGATCTCGTCGAGTCGGTCGGCGAGCAGCTTCTCGACGTGGGCACAGGGGGCGCGCCCGGCATCGCGGATCTCCAGGATGGTCCGGATCTGAGCCAGGGTCAGGCCGGCTGCCTGGCCGCGCCGGATGAAGTGAATCCGCTCGACGACATCGGGGTCGTATCGCCGATACCCCGCGGCCGTGCGCTCGGCTTCCTGCAGCAACCCCGCCTGTTCGTAGAACCGCAGCGTCTTGGTCGTGGTGTCGGCGGCCGCCGCGACCTCCCCGATCAGCACTATTGGTCGTCTCCCTCCGTACCGACTTGACCTTCCCCCGCGCTGGAAGGTTCAGGGTGGCCGACGAACGTGAAACCCGTCGCGGAGTCGCCCGCCATCCGCACAACAGTGCAGGGCTGCCCGGCGGGCCCGCTCCGACGATCTCCGAAAGGAACTTCCACGGTGACCGTGACCTTGTTGTACTTCCCCGGTTGCCCGAACTGGCAGACCGCCGACGCTAACCTGCGCGCCGCACTCGAGGAGGTCGGCGCCGACATCGCGGTGCAGCGGCGAGTGGTGGACTCGGTCGAGGACGCCGAACGGCACGGGTTTCTCGGCTCGCCGACGATCCTCATCGACGGGCGGGACCCGTTTGCCGAGCCAGGCGCCGCCCCCGGCCTGTCGTGCCGGGTCTACCGCACCCCGGCCGGCGTCGCCGGCGCCCCCACCGTGGCCCAGCTGCGCGCGGCCCTGACCGACGCCCGCTGAGGCCCTCACCCGCCGCCCGACGCGGCGCCCCAGGCCGCACGCGCGTTCCGAACCGCACGCAGAGGAGAAAGCGCATGCCCCACACCGTCACCCGGAACGAGGTCCGCGAGCTGGTCGCCGCCGGCGCCCAGCTCGTCGAGGTGCTGCCCGCCGATGAGTACCGCTGGGCACATCTGCCCGGCGCGGTCAACCTGCCGCTGAAGGAACTCGACGCGGGCACCGAGCAGCTGGACCGGTCCCGCCCGGTGATCGTCTACTGCCACGACACCGTCTGAGACATGAGCCCACGAGCCGCGTGGCGGCTCGAAGCCGCCGGGTTCACCCCGGTGTACGACTACACCGACGGCAAGGCCGACTGGCTGGCCGCCGACCTGCCGTTCGACGGCGACGCGGTGCTCGTCGGCCCGCTGACCCGCCGGCACGTGCCCACCGTCCCCGCCGGCGGCACCGTCGCGGCGGCGCGGGCCGAGGCAGAGGCCGTCGGCTTCGGTCCGGTGATCGTGCTCAGCCCGGCCGGGATCGTGCTGGGCACGGTGCGCGCCGAGCAGCTCGAGCAGACCGACGCCGACACGCCGGTCGCCGGGCTGCTGCGCTTCGGGATCTCCACCGTGCGGCCGAGCGAGCAGGTCAGCGAGCTCGTTCACCGGATGGCGCATCGGAACGTGACCCGAGTCGTCGTCACACGCTCGGACGGTGGCCTGGTCGGCCTGTTCTTCACCGAGGACGCCCCAGCCGACGAGGAGCACGACCAGGGCCAGGGCTGACGGCGCCCCCAGGGAGCGACGGAAGGAGGAGACAGCACGCGTGGCAGATCTTCCACGCTCACCTGCGCGCCGCCGGTGGCAAGGCGGGGCTTCGGCAGCTGACCGCCCCGGGCTGCGCGCGGTGCTGGTCCGGCCTGGCTACCGGCGGCTGTGGGCGGCGCGGACGGTGTCCCAGGCCGGCGACGTCGTCCAGTTCACCGCCCTGGCGCTGCTGGTCTACTCGCTGACCGGTTCGGGGCTGGGCGTGTCGGGAGTGGTGCTGGCCGAGATCGCGCCGGTGCTGCTGCTGGCGCCGCTGGCCGGGCCGTTGGTGGATCGGCTGCCCCGGGTGGCGGTGATGGTCGCCGCCGACCTGGCCCGCCTGGTCCTGGCCGCGGTTCTGGCGGTGTGGCACGGCGAGGTGGCGGTGGTCTACGCGGTCGCGTTCGGGCTGTCGGCCGGCGGCGTGTTCTTCAACCCGGCCGCCGGATCGCTGCTGCCCACCCTGGTGTCAGAGGAGCAGCTGGTCGCGGCGAACTCGGGCCTCTGGTCGGCGGCGGTGCTGATCCAGGTCGCACTCGCCCCGGTGGCCGGGCTGCTCGCGACGACCGCCGGCTTCGGCTGGGCGTTCACCGCGAACGCCGGCAGCTTCGCTGCTTCGGCGCTGCTGCTGTGGGGGCTGCGTCCCGGTGAGGCCCCGCGCCCGGTCGGCCCGGCGAGCATCTGGACCCAGGGCCGGGCGGGGTGGGCGCTGCTCGGCCGCGATCGCCTGCTGCGCGCATTGGCGGTGGCGCAGGCCCTCGCCGCGCTGAGTGCCGGAGCCACGTCGGCGCTGCTCGTGGTGCTCGCCGCCCGGCGGCTGCAGGTCACCCGCGCCGGCTACGGGCTGCTGCTGTCCGCGATCGGCGTCGGCGCGTTCTGCGGCCCGCTGCTGCTGACCCGGCTCGGCTCCCGTGCGCGCCGCCCGGGGGTTCTGTTCGGCGCGTTCGGACTGCGCGGCGTCGTGGATCTGGTGCTCGCCACCGTCACCGCGTTCCCGGCGGCGGCCGGCGCCCTGGTCGCCTACGGGCTGGGCACTTCTGCCGGCAACGTCACCTTTCCCACCCTTCTCCAGACCCACGTGGCCGCCGAACTCCGCGGCCGGGTCTTCGCCGGCTTCGACCTCATCTGGCAGGCGATGCGCCTGGCCAGCCTGCTGCTCGGCGGCGCGCTTGCCGACGCCCTGGGCATCCGCGCAGTCTTCTACGCCGGCGGAGCACTCCTGCTGGCCGCGGCCCTCACCGGGGCAACTGCCGGTCGGCTCCGCCACGGATGAACAACGCCGCAGGGGGCGACCACACCCCACCTGAGCACCTCCCAAGTCACTTGGCATCGGAACACGCAGCTCGGACCCGGAGTTGCAGACCATACCGGGAGGGGGTATGACCGTGGACGTGGTGGAGCGCGGGTACAGCGGCAACAAGGACGCCGTCGGCAAGCGGCTGCGGCGCATCGAGGGCCAGGTGCGCGGGCTGCAGCGGATGGTGGACGAGGACGCCTACTGCATCGACGTGCTCACCCAGATCTCTGCGACGACGAAGGCCCTGCAGGCGGTCGCGCTGGAACTGCTGGAGGACCACCTCGGCCACTGCGTCGCCCACGCCATCGAGACGGGCGGCCCCGACGCCACCGAGAAGGTGCGCGAGGCCGCGGCCGCCATCGAGCGGCTGGTGAAGTCATGACCCGCGACCGGGACACGGTGGGGGCCGACCGCGCGCCCCACCCCAACGGGGTGCCCAGTTGCGACACCGGACCGGCCGGCCAAGTCGCGTTCGTCGCCCGTGAGCTCGCCGACCTCTGGCGCGAGCTGCGCGGCAGCACCACCGGCAAGGCGCGACCCACACCCGACCCGGACACGAACAAGGACGCCGAGAAGGACATCGACAAGTGACGGTTCTGGACACGATCGGGCGCAGCCTCGCCTCCGGCGCGGGCATGTTCTGGGAGACGCTGTGGGCGCTGGTGCTCGGCTTCGCCCTCTCCGGTGCGGTGCAGGCGTTCGTCTCCCGCGCCCAGATGCAGCGCGCGCTCGGCGACCACCGGCCCCGGACGATCGCGAGGGCGGGCTTCTTCGGCGCGATCTCCTCGTCCTGCTCCTACGCGGCCGCGGCGCTGGCGAAGACGCTGTTCGGGCGCGGCGCGGACTTCACCGCGGCCCAAGCGTTCATGTTCGCCTCCACCAACCTGGTGGTCGAGCTGGGCATCGTGCTGTGGCTGCTGATCGGCTGGCAGTTCGCCGTCGCCGAGTTCGTCGGCGGCGCGATCATGATCGCGCTGCTGACCCTGGTGCTCCCGCGACTCGTGCGGCCCGCCGAGCAGGAGGCGGCGCGCGCCCGGCTCGGCGGCGGCCAGGACACCGACGGCGACTCGGACGGGCACGACGGGCACGGCGACCCGGACGCGTCGGCCGCCGGATCGTGGCGCACCCGGATCCGATCGCTGGCCGGATGGTCCGACGCCGCCGGCTACACGATCAGCGACCTGACCATGCTGCGCAAGGAGCTGATCATCGGGTTCGTCGTCGCCGGGTTCGCCGACGCCGCCGTGCCGGTCGAGTTCTGGAAGTCGCTGTTCCTCACCGGGCACGGCTTCTGGTCATCGCTGGAGAACGTCGTCCTCGGGCCGTTCCTGGCGATCATCAGCTTCGTCTGCTCGGTCGGGAACGTGCCGCTCGCGGCGGCGCTGTGGAACGGCGGCATCACCTTCGGCGGCACGATCGCCTTCGTCTTCGCCGATCTGATCACCCTGCCGCTGCTGCTGATCTACCGCCGCTACTACGGCACCCGGCTCACCGCCCGGCTGCTGGCGGTGTTCTGGGCGACCATGAGCGCCGCCGGCCTGGCCACCGAGTACCTGTTCAAGGCGCTCGGCATCCTGCCCGCGCCGTCCGGCGGCCACGGCATGGTCGGCCGCGACGCGTGGGGCTGGAACTACACCACCGTCCTCGACATCGCCGCCCTCATCGCCTTCGCCGGGATCTACTGGCTCTACCGCAACCGGCAGCGCTTCGGCGGCGGCGCCGGCTACGCGAAGGATCCCGTCTGCGGCATGCAGGTCCAGGTGGCGCACGCCCCGGCCAGCACCACCTTCCAGGGCCACACCTACCACTTCTGCTCCGACCACTGCGCCCACCGCTTCGCCGCAGAACCGGCCAAGTACGCCGCGGGCGGCACCGCCGACGACCAGCCGACCGGCGACCGGTCGCACGACCAGCACCGCGACGCACCCGGCGACGAAGAGACGGCGGTGGACCCGGTGTGCGGGATGACCGTCGACCCGGCCACCGCGCCGGCGCACGCCACCTACGCCGGCCGCCGGTACGCGTTCTGTGGTCGCGGCTGCGCCGACGCGTTCACCGCCGACCCGCTGTCCCACCTGACCGAGGCGCCCGACCCGGTCTGCGGGATGACCGTCCCGGTGGCCGGGGCCGAGCACACCGCCAGCCACGAGGACGTCCGTTACCTGTTCTGCTCCGCCGGCTGCCGGAACGCCTTCACCGCCGACCCCGCCGCCTACCTCGGCCGGGTCGCGGACCGGCACTGACACGCAGCCGGCGAGCGCTGCCGCCGCGTCTCCGACGAGGAGTCGCCCGGAGGTTGTAGGGCGGCCGATCGGAGCCGAAGCGAGCCATCGCCAGCTCGGCCACATCTGGATGAGCTCGATGTGCAGGTCCTCGACCATGATCCGGTCGACCTCGCGCATCTGCTCGGCCCTCGGCGCCGGGATGCCGCGCCGGTAGGGCGTCATCGGAGGATGTCCCTCGAGTCATGGAGGCCGACAAGCGTCCTGCGGCGGCCGTCGAGCCACCTGGGCGTGGCGGGATGACCGGCGTGGGCACCGCGGGTTTCCCTCCCGAAGTGACAGGTCTCGACAATGAGGAGTGCAGTGCCGCCAACCCCGAGGGACGTCCCTGACCGGTCGGCCGCTCGCAGCTGCACCGCTGCTGCGCGCACCACCTCGCCACGGGTCGGCCTGATCAGCGGCTCGGGCGCCTACTACTGGCCCGGCCTGCCCGCGCCCGCCGAGGTGCCGACACCCTACGGCGCAGCGCAGCTCGCCGCGGGCCACGTGGCCGGGGTCGAGGTCGTGCACGTGGCCCGGCACGGAGCCGGGCATGCCCGGCTGTCCAACCAGGTCCAGCACCGGGCGAACCTGTACGCCCTGCTCGACGCCGGGGTGAACCGGCTGATCGCGCTGACCGCCTGCGGTGCACTGGACCCCGCGGTGCCGGCGGGGTCGCTGATGGTCTTCGACGACCTGTACTTCCCCAGCAACCGGCTGCCCGACGGGTCGCTGTGCACCTGGTACACCGAACCGGGCGAGCCAGACCGCGGGCACTGGGTGTTCGACGAGCCGTTCAGCGCGCCGATCCGCCACGCGCTGCTGGAGGCGGCCGCGGACACCGGCGTGCCGGTCGTCGAGGGCTGCTACGGGCACGTCGACGGGCCGCGGTTCAACAGCCGCGCGGAAATCGCGGCGCTGTCCGCGGCCGGGGTGACGGCCGTCAGCCAGACCGGCGGGCCAGAGGTGGTGCTGGCCGGTGAGGCGGAACTGCCGATGGCGCTGCTCGGTTACGTGACCAACGGCGTGGCGGAGGACGGCGAGCCGGCCGATGCGCTCATGCGCCGGGTCGCGGAGAGTCGGCGAGTGCTGGCCGGAGTGGTCGAGGCCGCGCTGCCGCGGCTTGCGCTCGCTGATCCTGTCGGGGTCGTGCACCGCTTCGACGCCGGCTCCCATGCGGCAGACGGCTAGCGAGCGCCGGCGTCGCGGACCCGCTCCATCTGCGGGTCGACGGCCGCGTCGCGGAGGAGGCTGAGCACCGGGCAGCGGGGCTCGGTCTCCTCGACCACAGCCCGCAGCCCCTGCTCGCTCTCCTCGGTGGCACGACCGGCGCGGACGCGGACCGCCCGGAAGTGCGGGCGCACCGACCGGTCCGCTGCCGGCCGCGGACGCTGAAGGCCGCCAGGAGCGGGAGGACGGTCCCCGCTGCAGGCCATGCTCGCTGCGCTCTGCGCCTGGGAGGTCGTCACCTTCCCGCGCATGGCTACGGACCTCGGCTCCCCTCGTCCAGCTGCCAGGGGCCTGTGCGGCCGGCGGGAAGGTGGCGGGCCGGCCGGCGGGTTCCCGCATCGGGGATCGCGACCGCGTCCCCGGCCCGGACGAGGCGTGGAGGTGGCGTCGGATGCAGCAACCCGCGGCGCAGGTCGGCATCGAGGTGTTGTGGCGGCCCGGCTGCCCGTACTGCTCGCGGCTGCAACGTGGCCTGGCCCGTGCCGGGGTGGCCACCGTCGAGCGCAACATCTGGGCCGATCCGGACGCGGCGGCGCGGGTGCGCGCCGTCACCGGCGGGGACGAGACCGTGCCAACCGTGCTGGTCGGTGGCCGGGCGCTGGTCAACCCGTCGGTGGCCGAGGTGCTCGCCGCAGTGCGGGTGGAGCTGCCGGCCGACGCCGGGCGGCCGCTCGGATCCGCCGACTCGAGGCCGAGCGGCTGCGCGGCGTCGGCCGGAGGGTGGCGGGCGCCCGCCGGGTGGACGGTGGCGGCGGCCGCGCTGTGGGTCGCTCTGGCGCTGTGGCGGCCCACCACCACCTGGCACCTCGGCCCGGTGCTCGTCGCCGCAGCGGCGCCGTGGCTCGTCAGGCAGGGCGTCCGTGCGGGCGATCGGCGGGCCGTGGCCCGCTTGGCCTGGGCCGCCGCGGCCGGCTTCCTCGTCGCTGCCGCGGAGACCGCCGCACTGGGCGGCGCCGGTCTGTTGCGGGGGCCGGCCCTGCTCGGCCTGCCCGGAGCGGGCGCCGAGGCTCTGGTCCTGGCCGGGGTGGGAGCCGGGGTTCCCACCGCCCGCGGACTGCTTCGAGCGCTGCGGGGTTCCGCTCCAGTGCGCTCGGCGTGGTTGGACGGGCAGCTGCTGGCCCGCTCAGCGGACGTGGTGATGGTCGAGGGCAACGCCTACTTCCCAGCCGAGGCGGTCCGCCCCGGCGTGCTCACCCCCAGCGACACCCGGACGGTGTGCCCGTGGAAGGGCGTGGCCAGCTACTACACGATCAGCGTCGACGGCGTGGAGCATCCCGACACCGCGTGGACCTACCGGCGTCCGTCCCCGCTGGCCCGGCGGATCAAGGACCGGGTCGCGTTCTGGGGCGACGTCGAGGTCCGCGTCGAGCCCCGGTCGTCCGACGACAAGCCAGCCGGCGTCGACAGCGGCGACCGCGCGTCACCCAGCGCGAGCTGATCGCCGCCTACGTCTCCGCGCTCAACGCGTGCCAGTACTGCGCCGGGGGGCACACGACGACCACCGCCGCATTCGGCGTGTACGAGGACCTGGTGACGGCCCTTGTCGCCGACGTCGGCGCCGCCCCGGTGGAGGGACTCGATGCGGCCGGTGCTGCGGCCGGTGCTGCGGCTGGTGCGCTCCCTGACCCCGCCCCGGCGCGGGTGCGCGACGCCGAGATCGCCGCGGTGTACGTCGCCGTTGGGACGAGCAGGCCGTGCACGACGCGGTGAGCGTCTGCGCCCTGTTCCACTTCATGAACCGGCTGGTGGCGGGGCTGGGCATCGTCGCCACTCCCGAGTACTTCCGGACGTCCTCCCGCCGGCTGGCCGCGCAGGCCGGCTACGCCGGGCTGCGGGACATGCTCATCACCTCGACGGAGCGGCAAGCGCCGCTCGCCGGCTGACCGGCGGTCACAGGTCGCGGCGCGCCTGCGAACCGTCGGCCTCGGCGAGAAGCCGCAGGGCTGCCTCGACCACCTGTCGCTGCCGGGCCCGGTCGCCGACCGGGCCGACGGTGCGGCCCATCAGGTGGGGGGTGACCAGCACCCGAGGGAGCCGCAGCCGGCCGGCGACGTGGGCGAAGGCGCGGACTAACACCGCGACGGTGGGGATGCCTGCTGCCTCCAGGGCGCGCGCGACGAGTCCGACCGACTCGTGGCAGACCGGCTAGGTAGCGACCAGCAGGCAGGCGTCCACCCCCTCGGCGGGCAGGCGCCGGGCCCACTCCGGCGCCACTTGGGTCCGCAGCCGGACCTGGGAGGTGGCCCCGGTGAAGGCGTAGTGCTGTGCCGCCAGGCGGACGCGGCCCTCGCCTTCAAGTTCCCGCAGCACCGCGAGCGGGAAGACGGTGCCGGGGTCGCGTTGCGCGGTGCGGGCGTCGTAGCCGGGATGGCGGGCGGTCAGGGCGCTGTCCGGGGTGTCGGTCGGGATGACCGACAGGGTGGGCGCGCCGCGCAGGAACTCCTTGATCAGCGCGAGCGACTCGGCCTGGGTAGGGCCGTCGGGGCCCATCGGGTCGTCCTCGGCGCGGAACACCCCGCCCGCGGAGATCAGCGCCAGCCGCAGCTCGGGCAGCGGGGCGGCCAGCGGGGTGAACGGGGCGTCGTCGACGACGGGCGTGTCATCGCCCCGGTAGGCGACGACCTGCGCGGCGTAGACGGCGTCGCGGACGCCGGTCAGGTCGCCGGTGTCCAGAGCCGCGCCGACCCGGGCGAGCACCTCGGCGACCGCGTCGGCCGCGGGCTGGTCGTCCATCCGGGCGAGGAACTTGAACTGCATGTCGGCGTGCGCGCCGTAGTAGAAGCTCCGGCGGAAGTCCTCGAAGCGCATCGGCTCCTCGTCGGTCACGACGGCTTCTCTCCGGCCAGCCGTTCGGCCAGCTCGGTGAGGCTGGTGGCGGTGAGCGACGGCGCCGTGAAGACGTCGGGGTAGGGGGCGCCGGTCCGGTCGATCCAGGCGGTGGCCATGCCGGCGCGGGCGGCGCCGTCGATGTCCCACGGATGAACGGCGATCAGCAACATGTCCGCCAGCTCGGTGCCGCAGGTTCGGGCGGCGTACTCGTAGGCGGCCCGGGCGGGCTTCCAGGCGCCGGCGTCCTCCACCGACAGCAGCGCCTCGAACTCCTCCCGGATGCCGGCGCCGGTGAACAGCCGTTCGGCCACCTGTGTGGAGCCGTTGGTGAGCGTGACCAGCCGGTGTCCTGCCCGGCGCAGGGCACGGACGCCGTCGGGCACGTCGGGGTGGACCGCGAGCTGTGTGAAGCCCTCCATGACGTGCCCGATCGCCGCCTCGGCATCCCGGTTCAGCTCGGCTCCGTGCAGCACGGTGCGCAGCGCGGCGGCGCCGAGCTCGGCGAATGGGCGCTGCGCGCCGGCGGCGGTGAGCGCGAACCCGTCGCGTAGCAGGGTGGCGAACCACAGCTTGGCCAGGTGCTGGGGTGCGCCGACGTCGGCGAACCGGCCGGCCATCGGGCCCATGTCGGACAGGGTCTCGTTGACGTCGAAGACGATCACGGACGGGTGTGGGCTCATCGGGGCTCCCGGGGGTCGAGCTGGGGGTGGATGGCGGCGTCGCTTCGGTGGATGGTCGTCGCGGATGACGTGCGTGCCGCCGGGGCGGATCTGCCGACGCGGGCGGCCGGTCAGCCTTCCCGTGCCTGCTGCCCACGACGGGTCGGTCCGACAGCCCCGTGGCCAGACGCTCGGCGACGCATGCGGGCCGCGGGGGGCGCCCCCCCGCCGTGGCGGGGCCCCCCCCGGCGCCCCCCCCCCGCGCCCCCGGCCCGGCGCGCGGGGGCTGGACCACCGTGGGGGTGTGGTTGGGGTGCCCGGGG
>JBQCDV010000247.1:0-4305 GCA_051960855.1 Actinomycetales bacterium | reverse complement strand
GGGCAGCCGGGTCGAGTTGCGCGGCGACCCGAAGAGCGACCGGCTGGTGCTGCCGGTCGTCGATGGCGCCGAGCTGTGGCCCTCCGGGCGGCTGCGCACCTCCGCGCCGCGGGGTGAGCGCCGGGTGGCCGTGCCCGAGGGCGACCAGCCGCGGGTCGGCTGGGGCCGGCAGGTGCGCAGCGACGTGCTGGTCGCGGCCGCGGCACCGCTGCTCGGGCTGGCCTGGGCGTACGTCGACGACAGCGGGGCGGCCGGCTTCATCGTGGCCACGGTGCTGACGGCGGCGGTGCTGTTCTGGCTGGCCGAACTGCTGGGCTCGGATCCCGCCCCGCCGCCCCGCTGATTCAGCCCCGGGTGGCATCGGCTTCCGCGTCGAGTTCACCGGCGTAGCGGCGCACCGCCTCGCGCAGCGCGTCCTCTGCGTCCCATCCGCGGGCCTCGGCCGCGGCGACGACGGCGAGCAACCGCTCCCCCAGCTCCTCCGGGCTGGACGCGGCCAACTCCGCCGGCTGCGGGGTGGACAGCCCGGCGCGGGCCGCGCGGCGGACGAGCGCCGCGCCCCACGACGCGGCCGGCTGCGAGCGTGAGACGCCCTCGGTCGGCGACCGGCGCTGCTTCTCCGCCCGCTTGATCTCCTCCCAGCCCTCCTCCACCTGGCTGACGTTGCGCGGCCCGGCGTCGCCGAACACGTGCGGATGCCGGCGCACCAGCTTGTCGACCAGGTCGGTGGCGACGTCGTCGATGTCGAACCGCCGCTCGGGCCCTTCCTCGGCGGCCACCCGGGCGTGGAACGCGACCTGGAGAAGCACGTCGCCGAGTTCCTCGCGCATGCCCGCGGGGTCGTCGTCGACGATCGCGTCGTATGCCTCGTGCGCCTCCTCCAGCAGGTAGCCGCGCAGCGACGCGTGCGTCTGCTCGGCGTCCCAGGGGCAGCCGCCCGGCGAGCGCAGCCGGTCCATGACCGCCACGAGCTCGAGCAGCTCGGCTCCCAGCACATCAGGAGCAGGCAGATCAGGAGCCGACACCACGGTGACCTCCCCCCGGCCGTCACCAACGGCAGCCTGGGCGGCCGGCAGCGACCCGGCGGGGACCAGCCAGACGGCGGGCAGCGCCGCTGCGTCGTTCGGGAGTCGGGGGTCGGCGACCGGCAGCGGCCGGGCCTCGAGGTCGGCGGGCAGCCCGGCCAGGAGTGCCGGGTCGGCGTAGACCGACGCCGCCGCCTCGATCGCTCGCCACGCCTCACGCGTGAGGAGCGCAGGCGCGACGCCGACCGGGACCGCGACGAGGGTCAGCACGTCACTGCGCGGCCGGCGCCGACCCTGTCGTCGATGAGCCGGCTGCGCCGGGTCCGGGCTGGGCGAGACCGCCGGACACGAGCGGCGTGACGTCGTAGGTCGCCGTGTTGAGCGTGCCGAAGCGCGGGTTGATGACGACGTCCTCACGCGCGCGCTGCTTGGCCAGTGCGTCCAGGAAGGCCTTCTCCTGCGCGTTGGGATCGGAGCCGACGTTGTTCTGCTGGGACAGCTTCTGCACGATCTTGTCGCGCTGGATGATCAGCCGCACCAGGTCGTTGAGGTGCTCCATCGACGTGCCGGCGTTGGCCACGATCTGCGCGAACGCCTCCTCGCTGCCCGCCTGCGCCCGGACCGCCGAGATGCGCTGGTCGATCTCGCCCTGCGTCACCGTGACCCCGAGCCGCTGGGCGATGCCGTCGAGCAGCTGGCCGTAGACCCACCGCCCGACGATCGACCGGGCCGCCTGGCCCTCGGGCTGCACGCCCGGGACCTCCTGGCTGATCTGCTGCACCTCGTCCTGCACCTGCGACACCGGCAGCCGGTCGCCTCCCACGATGGCCGCGGCCCCCGCGTGGGTGGGTCCGCAGGCGGTGAGGAGCCCGAGAGCCGCCACGACGACTGCGCCGCGCACCGCGCGCGAGGCGGCGTGCTTGCGCGCGCTGCGGGGGCCGACGGGGCGGTCGGACGGGGAGGTGCGGCGAGTCACGTCGCAGGTCCTTTCGGGTTCGAACGGCGGAGCTGGGCTTCTCGAGCAGGTCTAGCGCGGGCCTCCGGCCCCGACGGGGGTGTCGAGCAGGACTGCGTCGATCAGCTCCCAGCACCACTGCAGCAGTGCCAGGTCGCGCACCGGCTGCCCGCCGACGCGGGCAGTCTTGGGACGCGGCACGAGGATCGTATTGACTGCGGCCTTCACGATCGTGCCCGGGTAGAGCCGCTGCAGCCGCAGCTGCTGGCTCTCGCGGAGCTCGACCGGGGCGAAGCGCACGTGGTTGCCCTGCACGGCGACATCGGTCAGGCCCGCCTTGCGGGCGTGGAGACGGAAGCGCGCGACCTGCAGCAGGGCGCTCACCGGCGCGGGCAGCTCGCCATAGCGGTCCGCCAGCTCGGCGCGCACCTCCTCCAGCTCCTCGTCGCCAGTGACGGAGGCGATCTTGCGGTAGGCCTCCAGGCGCAGCCGCTCCCCCGGCACGTAGTCGTGCGGCAGGTGCGCGTCGACCGGCAGCTCGACCTTGACGTCGAGCGTCTCCTCCGGCGCCTCCCCCTTGAACTCCGCCACCGCCTCGCCGACCAGGCGCACGTAGAGGTCGAAGCCGACGTCGGCGATGTGACCGGACTGCTCGCCGCCCAGCAGGTTGCCGGCGCCGCGGATCTCGAGGTCCTTCATCGCCACCTGCATGCCCGCCCCGAGGTCGGTGTTGGCCGCGATTGTCTGGAGCCGGTCATAGGCAGTCTCTGTCATCGGCTTCTCGGGCGGATAGAGGAAGTAGGCGTAGGCCCGCTCCCGGCCACGGCCGACGCGGCCGCGCAGCTGGTGCAGCTGGGAGAGGCCAAAGACGTCGGCGCGCTCCACGATCAGCGTGTTGGCGTTGGCAATGTCGATGCCGCTCTCGACGATCGTCGTGCAGACGAGGACGTCGTACTCCTTCTCCCAGAAGCCGACGATGATCCGCTCGAGCTGGTGCTCGTTCATCTGGCCGTGGGCGACCTCGATGCGGGCCTCCGGCACCAGGTCGCGCAGCCGGGCGGCGGCCTTCTCGATGGAGTCGACGCGGTTGTGGATGTAGAAGACCTGGCCCTCGCGCAGCAGCTCGCGGCGGATGGCCGCCCCGACCTGCTTGTCGTCGTAGGGCCCGACGAAGGTCAGGACGGGGTGGCGCTCCTCCGGCGGGGTCAGGATCGTCGACATCTCGCGGATGCCCGTGATGGACATCTCGAGCGTGCGCGGGATCGGCGTGGCGGACATCGTCAGCACGTCCACCGCCGTGCGCATCTGCTTGAGGTACTCCTTGTGCTCCACACCGAAGCGCTGCTCCTCGTCGACGATGACGAGGCCGAGGTCCTTGAAGCGGACCTCCGGCGAGAGCAGCCGGTGGGTGCCGATGACGATGTCGACCGTGCCCTCCGTGATCCCGTGCTTGACCTCGGCGGCCTCCTTGTCGGTCTGGAAGCGCGAGAGCGCCGCCACCTTGACGGGGAAGCCGGCGTAGCGCTCGCTGAAGGTCGACAGGTGCTGCTGCACCAGCAGCGTGGTCGGGACGAGCACCGCGACCTGCTTGCCGTCCTGGACGGCCTTGAACGCCGCCCGCACCGCGACCTCGGTCTTGCCGTAGCCGACGTCGCCGCAGACGATCCGGTCCATCGGGACCGAACGCTCCATGTCGCGCTTGACCTCGTCGATGACCGCGAGCTGATCGGGGGTCTCGGAGTAGGGGAAGGCGTCCTCGAGCTCACGCTGCCACGGCGTGTCCCCGCTGTAGGCAAAGCCCGGGGCGGCCATGCGAGCGGAGTAGAGCCGGATCAGCTCACCGGCGATCTCCTTGACCGCCTTGCGGGCCCGGCCCTTGCGCTTGGCCCAGTCGCTGCCGCCCATCCGGTCGAGGCTCGGCGCCTCCCCACCGACGTAGCGGGTGACCTGGTCCAGCGAGTCCGAGGGGACGTAGAGGCGGTCCGCCGGCCCGTTGCGCTTGCTGGGGGCGTACTCGATGACGAGGTACTCCCGGGTCGCGCCCTGCACCGTCCTTTGCGTCATCTCGACGTATTTGCCGACGCCGTGCTGCTCGTGCACGACGTAGTCGCCAGGCTTGAGCTGCAGCGGGTCGACGACATTGCGTCGCCGTGACGGCATCCGCCGCATGTCTTTGGTCGAGGACCGCTGCCCCGACAGGTCGGTCTCGGTGACGACAGCGAGGCCGTGCTCGGCCAGGTTGGGCGCGAGGAAGCCGTGCTCGACCCGGCCGCAGGTGACGGCGACGACGTTCTGGTCTGGCGGCGTGTCGAGGTCGTCGACCAG
>JBQCDV010000246.1:0-18126 GCA_051960855.1 Actinomycetales bacterium | reverse complement strand
CCCTCGACGACGCCGTCCTCGTCCTTGATCTTCTCGATGGTGCCCCAGGCGCGCTCGTACTGGGCGCGCTTCTTGGACAGGATCAGGCGACCCTCCTTGTCCTCCTTCTGGAGGACCAGGGCCTCGACCTCGTCGCCGACGCTGACGACCTCGTTGGGGTCGACGTCGTGCTTGATCGACAGCTCACGCGAGGGGATGACGCCCTCGGTCTTGTAGCCGATGTCGAGCAGGACCTCGTCCCGGTCGACCTTGACGATGACACCCTCGACGATGTCTCCGTCATTGAAGTACTTGATGGTCTCGTCGATCGCGGCGAGGAAGGCTTCCTCCGACCCGATGTCGTTGACGGCGATCTGGGGCGTCGAAGGGGCCTGTGTGGTGGACGTCATGTGGTAGGGGGCTCCGATGCGGACTGGTGGTCGGCGCAGGCTGTTCTGCGCGGCTTTCGCTACCGGACCCTGGTCGCCCGCCCGACTGACCTCACTTACGCTGCCACGGGCCGCACTGACCTGCCGAGCACAACGAGGAACACAACGGTGAACGAGCGCGGCCTGCTCCTGTCCGAGGACGCGCAGGCCCGGCGCGCACCCTCCAGGGTAACGAGTGCGGGCAGAGGGGGTCAATCACGGTGCCCGACGACGACACGTTGAGCTTCCCCAACGAGCGCGAGACCTTCCCGAACGACGCTGCCGCGGTGCCCGCCGTCGCCCGGCGGGAGGCGGGGGCGGCGGAGACTGCGAGCGCCAACCGGGGCTGGTGGGACGCCGAGGCCGCGGACTATCTGGCTGAGCACGGGGAGTTTCTCGGCGACGTCGACTTCGTGTGGGGGCCCGAGGGTTGGCGCGAGGACGAGCTCGGGCTCCTCGGGGAGGTGCGCGGGCTGCGGGTGCTGGAGTTCGGCTGCGGTGCCGGCCAGTGCGGCCGCTGGCTGGTCACTCAGGGCGCCGAGGTCGTCGGGTTGGACCTGGCCCACGGCATGCTTCTCGCCGGCCGGACTCTCGACGTCAGGTCGAGGGTCACGCTGCCCACGGTCGAGGCCGACGCCGTCGCTCTTCCCTTCGCCGACGAGGCCTTCGACCTGGTCGTCAGCAGCTACGGCGCGGTCCCCTTCGTCGCCGACTCCCAGCGGCTGATGCAGGAAGCCGCCCGAGTCCTGCGACCCGGCGGCCGGCTGCTGTTTGCCACGACCCACCCCTTCCGCTGGGCGCTGCCGGACGACGGCGGGGAGGCCGGCCTCGTCGTTCGGCACTCCTATTGGGACCGCACGCCCTACGTCGAGCAGGACGACGACGGGGTGGCCACCTACGTGGAGCACCACCGGACGATGGGCGATCGGGTGCGGGAGATCGTCGCGGCCGGCCTGGAGCTGCACGACGTCGTGGAGCCGACGTGGCCCGAGCGCAACAGCCAGGTCTGGGGTGGCTGGAGCCCGACGCGGGGTCGGCTGATCCCGGGCACGGCGATCTTCGTGGCGGCCAAGCCGCGCCCCCCGCGCGCGACGTCTCGGTCATGACCGTCTCCGCGGTGAGGGTGTGACGCAGGAGTCATCTCCACCCCGGAACACCTCAGGCTGCCGGCGCGCTGACCGACAGTTGGCCTGCTCGCTCCGAGCAGCGAAGAGGAAGAAGACAGCCATGTCACGCACAACGGCAGCCGCTCACGGGGCCGGCGCCGAGGGCTTCGACAACATGCCGCAGTTGATCGGCACCAGCGTGCCCGAGCAGCGCGGCCGCACCTGCCCGATCGACGGCGGCACGGTCGAGCACCGCTACGAGACCGCGGGCATTCCGTGGTTCCGCTGCCGCAGCTGCGGCAGCGAGATGCCGGGCAGCGTCTGGCAGTACTGAGCGCTTGTCAGCCGCGGTGCCTCAACGCAGCTCCTGCACCAGCTGGCACTGGTCGCCGTCGACTGTCACCGTTGCGAGAGCCCCGTTCACCAGCGGCAGGTGGGGCGGCACGTGGCCGATCTCGAGGTCGAAGACGATCGGCAGGTCCAAACGGCCGAGGGCGTCCAGGACCGCCTCGCGCTGGGTGAGGCCCGTGATGTCGGGCGCGGCGGTCCGGCCGATGAGGATCGCGCGAGCATGCTCGAACCACCCCGCCAGTCGCAGCCCGTGCAGGTTGCGGCAGATGGCGGCCGCGTTGTCCTCAGCGGCCTCGAGGTAGACGAGCAGGCCCTCGTCGGCGTGCTCCCGACCAAAGCGGGCGACGTCTCCGTACGGCGTGCCTGCGAGGTTGCACACCGTCTCGATGCAGCCACCGATGAGCCGTCCGGTGGCGTGGAGACTGTCGGTGCCGTGGAGACTCCAGTGGCCGTCGCCGGCGCGTTTCCACTCCGTCGCGGTCGTGTCCTCGTCGAACCGCCACCAGCCGCCCACCAGCCCGGAGCTCTGCTGCCGGTGGGGACCAGGACCGGCGGCGATATCGCGCCAGTGGAGCAGTCCCGTGGGGACGGCGTATGGCGTGTCGGCGAGGTTGTCGCCATGCAGCGTCGCCCAGCTGAGTCGCGTCGTGAGCGGCAGCAGGATCGTTGAAATGTCGGAGTAGCCGACCACCCATGTAGGGTCGGCCGCCGCAATCGCGTCCCAGTCGAGCAGGTCGACCACGTCGATGGCTGTCTCACCGCCCCAGGGCGGCAGCACACAGCGGATGCTCGGGTCGCACAGCATCTCGGTGAGCTCGCCAGCACGTTCGGCCGCAGGCCCCGAGGTGATGCCCGTGCCGTCCATCATCCGACCCACAACGACGTCGTAACCCTGGTCGCGCAGCCACCGGATGCAGAAGTCCATTCGCTCCGCGCCGGCACCGCTGGCACCCGAGGACGGCGACGTCACGCCGATGCGGTCACCCGGCCGGAGCGGGGCGGGGAAGCGGATCGTCACAGCCGGCTCAGCTCCCTCGTCAGCAGGACTGCTCCGATGAAGCGGTCGAAGACGCTGATCGTGTCGGCGCCGAGCACCTCGACGACACGCTCGTCGACCCGCTGGACGCCCTTGATGAGCTCCGCCTGGGCGGCCAGGTCGGCGGTTCGCAGCTCGACCCGCAGCCAGGAGCCAGGCGCCAGCCGCGGCACCTGCGCGTCGGAGGTCATCCGCAGCGCCTGCTCGACCTCCGCACGGATCGCCTCGCGCGCCGCGTCGGGATGGTCGCTCAGCGCCGAGAACGCCGACAGCGACTGCTTGACCACGACTCCCCGGCAGCGGGGCAGCAGCTGCTGCGTCTCCTCGACGGTCGTCCGGTCACCCGTGACGGCGACGACAGGCACGCGGAAGTGCGCGGCGACCAGGGCGTTGACGCCGGCCTCCCCGACCTCGAGCCCCTCGGCGGGCAGCCCGTCCCCGAGCACGCGCACCGCGACAACGGCGTTCGGGTTGTAGGTGTGCGGGAGCGTGGCACCGGTCGCGCGCGCCGAGCCGTGGTAGCCCACGTAGACGACGGCGTCGTAGGAGCTGTCGAGCCCTTCCATCATGTAGCGCGGCTTGTGGGCTCCGCTCAGATAGCGCGCTCGCCGTGCCAGCCGCTGCGGGGGCAGGTTGAGCATCGCGCCGTGCGAGTCGTTGACGACGACGGTGTCGGCCCCCGCCGCGACTGCCCCCTCGACCGCGGCGTTGACCTCACCGAGCAGCAGCTCGACACCCTCGGCGTAACGAGGTGACGCAGCAGAACCAGCAGAAGCAGCACGGCACTGATCCCAGCTGACGACGCCGGCGACACCTTCCATGTCCGCCGACAGATAGACCTTCATCAGTGTCCCGCCTCGTGCCAGCTGCGCCCCACGCCGACCGAGACGTCCAGCGGGACCGCGAGGTCGGCGGCGGCGCCCATCTCGCGGCGTACCAGCGCCTCGAGCCGCTCCCGCTCCCCCGCGGCGACCTCGAACACCAGCTCGTCGTGCACCTGCAGCAGCAGCCGTGATGCCAGACCCTCGGCCTCGAGAGCGCGGGCGACGTTGAGCATCGCCACCTTGATGATGTCGGCAGCCGACCCCTGGATCGGGGCGTTGAGGGCCATCCGCTCGGCCATCTCGCGCCGCTGCCGGTTGTCACTCGTGAGGTCGGGCAGGTAGCGCCGCCGACCGAGGATGGTCTCGGTGTAGCCGGTCACCCGCGCCCGGTCGACGAGCTCGCGCAGGTAGTCCCGCACGCCGCCGAAGCGCTGGAAGTAGTCGTCCATCAGTGACTTGGCCTCGCCGGTGTCGATCGTCAGCTGCTGCGACAGCCCGTAGGCCGACAGGCCGTAGGCGAGCCCGTAGTTCATCGCCTTGATCTTGGCCCGCATCTCCCCGGTCACCTCGGGAGCCGGCACGCCGAAGACCTTCGAGGCCGTGACGGAGTGGAAGTCCTCCCCCGACCGGAACGCCTCGATGAGCCCCTCGTCGTCGGAGAGGTGCGCCATGATCCGCATCTCGATCTGGCTGTAGTCGGCGGTCAGCAGGCTCTCGAACGGCGCGGCCTCGCCACCGCCGACGACGAACGCCTCGCGGATCCGTCGGCCGGCCTCCGTGCGGATGGGGATGTTCTGCAGGTTGGGGTCGGTCGAGGACAGCCGCCCGGTCGCGGCGATCGTCTGGTTGAAGGTCGTGTGGATCCGGCCGTCGTCCGACACCGACTTCAGCAGCCCCTCCACTGTCTGGCGGAGACGACTGGCGTCGCGGTGCTCCAGCAGGTGCTCGAGGAAGGGGTGCTGGGTCTGGGCGTACAGGCTCGTCAGGGCATCGGCGTCGGTCGTGTAGCCGGTCTTGGTGCGCTTGGTCTTGGGCATGCCGAGGTCCTCGAAGAGCACGACCTGCAGCTGCTTGGGCGAACCCAGGTTGATCTCCTGCCCGATGACCGCGTACGCCTCCTCTGCCGCCGCGGAGACGCGGTCACCGAAGCCGGCCTCGAGGGTCTCCAGCAGGGCGACGTCGACGGCGATGCCGACACGCTCCATGTCCGCGAGGACCGACTGCAGCGGCAGCTCGACGTCGGTCAGCAGCCGCTGGCCGCCGGTGCGTTCCAGCTCGGCGTCGAGGGCGTCGGCGAGGTCGAGGACGGCTCGCGCCCGCACCATCGCCGCGTCGGCCTCGAGGTCCGCCTCCCCCTCGAATGTCAGCTGGCCGGCGGACTCATCCTCGCTCCGCAGCTCGCGCTTGAGCTGACGCAGGACGAGGTCGGCCAGGTCATAGCTGCGCTGGTCGGGGCGCACGAGGTAGGCGGCCAGCGCGGTGTCACTCGCGACGCCCCGCAGAGCCAGACCGCGGGCCGCCAGCGCCAGCGCCGGCCCCTTCGCGTCGTGCAGCGCCTTCGGTCGGGACGGATCGGCCAGCCACCCGGCCAGCGCCTGCTCGTCCTCAACAGTGAGCTCACTGGGCACGAGATGAACGGCGCTGCCGTCGGCTGAGGCGAGCGCGATGGCGTGCGCCTCCCCGGTGCCGTGGGACCAGTGGCCCGTCACGTGCACACCGGTCCGCGCCGGTCCTGCCGCGTGCTCGGACAGCCAGTCGGCCAGGCCTCCGGGGGTCAGCACCGTCCCCTGCAGCTCGAAGCCCGCCTCGGCCTCGGGCTCGGCGGCCTCGAGGGTCGAGAAGAGCCGGTCCCGCAGGATCCGGAACTCCAGCGCGTCGAAGACGGTGTGCACCTCCTCGCGGTCCCACGGCTGCAGCGCGAGGTCCGAGGGGGTGACGTCGATCGGCACGTGCCGCTCCAGCTCGGTGAGCTGGCGGTTCTGGACGACCTGGGCGAGATGGGCCCGCAGCGCGTCGCCGGTCTTGCCCTTGACCTTGTCGACATGGGTGACGAGCTCGTCGAGCGAGCCGAACTCCACGATCCACTTGGCCGCTGTCTTCTCCCCCACACCCGGGATGCTGGGCAGGTTGTCGCTCGGGTCTCCGCGCAGGGCGGCGAAGTCGGGGTACTGAGTGGGCGAGAGCCCGTAGCGCTCCTGGACCGCCTCGGGCGTCATCCGCGAGAGCTCGCTGACGCCCCGCTTCGGGTAGAGCACCGTCGTCGTGGGGCTCACCAGCTGGAACGAGTCGCGGTCGCCGCTGCAGATCAGGACCTCGTAGCCCTCGGCCTCCGCACGGCTGCTGATCGTGGCGATCACGTCGTCGGCCTCGAATCCCGGCGCCTCCACCGTCGGGATCCGCAGCGCCGCCAGGACCTCCTTGATCAGCGGCACCTGGCCGGCGAACTCGTCAGGCGTGCTCGACCGGTTGGCCTTGTAGTCGGCGAACGCCTCGCTGCGCCAGGTCTGGCGGCTGACATCGAAGGCCACGCCCACGTGCGTCGGCTGCTCGTCACGCAGCAGGTTGATCAGCATCGACGTGAAGCCGTAGACGGCGTTGGTGTGCTGCCCGGTCGTCGTTGAGAAGTTCTCCGACGGCAGCGCGAAGAAGGCGCGGTAGGCGACCGAGTGGCCGTCCACGAGCAGGAGCCGCGCCGGTCCGGACGCCGTCTTGCTGGCTGCCCCGGCGGTCGCGCGAGCGGAGGTGGTCGTCGATGCTGCTGGCACGCGACCGATCGTAGGTGTCCGGCCTGACAGGGTGACCCGTCGGTCAGCCTCGCTCAGACTCGGGCGCTCCTGGCCATGGCGGCACGGACGCGGGCCAGCGAACGGCGCCGCGCGGCCAGGTCGTCGTTCAGGGACCTGTTCTCGGCTCCGAGCCGCCTCAGCAGGGCCGGCGTCGAGGCACTGCGGCGCACCGAGACCGGTCCGAAGCCGAGCCGGGCGAAGAACCGCGCGGACTCCCGCTCGGAGGTCGAGGTGCCGGCGATCACCTGGTCGGCGCCGAGCTCCTGTGCCCAGGTGGCGGCGGCGGCGACGAGCGCGCGGCCGACGCCCTTGCGCCGGGCGTGCGGCATGACGTGCAGGTAGTGCAGCTGGACGGCCTGCGACTCGAACAGCGGCAGGCACGGCGTCTGGACGAGCAGGGCGATCCCGAGGATCTCGGCGTTGGCGGTCGCGACCACCAGGCGCGCGTGCGGGTCCTGCTGGACCTGACGGAGGCGGGCGAGCACGGCGGCGTCGGTCACGGCGCCCTGCCGGTCCTGGCGGCTGCCCCGCTCGCGCAGCTCGTTCCAGAGAGCGGCGAGGTCGGGCAGGTCGTCGGGGACAGCGTCACGGACCTGGACGTGCGCTCGGGCCACGCAAACCTCCGAATCCCAGGCACCCGGGCATCCGGGCACCATCACGACGCGACGTAGGCTGCCCCGCACCAGCCGGGCGAGACGATACGACCTGGAGGGGGCCGCCGCATAGGCGGGGGGCGCAACGTACGCGTATGTCAGGTGTGAGCCGGATCAGGTGATTTTTCGGCATGATCCGCTCCTGGCAGCGCGCCGTCAAGAGGCAGGAGTGCAGCTGTGGTCGGAGCAGGGACGGCGCTCAACGTCGCCACTGTGCTCGTGGGTTCGACGATCGGCGTCGGCCTGGGCCACCGGCTGCCACAGCGCACTCGCGACGTCGTCACCGACGCGCTCGGCCTCGTGACCATGCTCATCGCCGTCCTCTCGGCGGCCTCGGTCGTCGACCGGTCCCTGGCCGACCGGGTCGGGTCGAGCGCGCCGGTCCTCATCGTGCTCGGCTCCCTGCTCATCGGCGGCATCGTCGGCTCGCTGCTGCGCATCGAAGAGCGGCTCGAGGGTCTCGGCGCGTCGTTGCAACGCCTCCTGACCCGCGGGGGGTCCCTCCCGGCAACTCAGGCCGACGGTGCAGCTCCTGCCGAGGGCGCAGCTCGCGCGGACGGCGCCGTCGGGGCAGCCCGGGCACGCTTCGTCGAAGGCTTCGTCTCGTCCTCCCTCGTCTTCTGCGTCGGCCCCCTGACGATCCTCGGCTCCCTGTCCGACGGTCTCGGCCACGGCATCGACCAGCTCGCGCTGAAGTCCACCCTGGACGGCTTCGCCTCCATCGCCTTCGCCGCCTCGCTCGGCTGGGGGGTGGCCGCCTCCGCCCTCGCGGTTGCCGTGGTCCAGGGCCTGCTGACCCTGGCCGGCTACCTGCTGGGCAACGTCATGGACGCGGCCCAGATCGCCGGCCTCACCGCCGCCGGCGGACTGCTGCTCGCCGGGGTCGCCCTGCGACTGCTCCGGATGAAGCAGCTGCCGGTCGGGGACCTTCTCCCAGCCCTCGTGGTCGCACCGCTGCTCGTCAGCATCGTCGGAGCGCTGCGATGACCGCCCTCGGGCTCCCCCGTCAGCTGCCCCCGGACGGTCTCGTCGTCGTCTCGGCGCTGGCGTCGGAGGCGCGCTATGTGCCCGGCGACGTCCCGGTGGTCGTCACCGGCATCGGCACCGTCGCAGCCGCGACCCGAACGGCGCTGGCGCTCGCTCCCCTGATCGCCTCCGGCGGACGCCCGTGGGTGGTCAACCTCGGCACCGCCGGCGCACTGCAGCCCGGTCTGAGTGGCGTCTTCCGGCCCAGCCGGGTCGTGCTGTGGGATGCCAGCGCGGAGGCGATCCGCGCCGTCGGTGAGGAGTTCGACGACGAGTGGGACGTGACGGGACCGGTCGAGGGCGACGGCTCTGTGCTCGCGACCGGCGACGTCTTCGTCACCGACGCGGGCGTGCGCGACTCCATCGCCCAGCGGGCCCAGCTCGTCGACATGGAGGGCTTCGCCGTCGTCCAGGTCTGTCGCGAGCTCGGTGTGCCCGTCACCCTCCTCAAGGCAGTCAGCGACGAGGCGGACACCTCAGCCCTCGACTGGCCCACCGTCATCGACCACTGCGCCCAGCAGCTCGCCGCCGAGCTCACGCGGCTGCGGGAGGACTTCTCGTCCCGCTGACAGCAAGCACGACGACGCCCGCACGCGTCACTCTGACGAGAAGGCGTGCGGGCGTCGTTCGGTAATGGGGTCAGGCCACCCCGAGGTAGGCCGCCTTGACCGAGGGGTCCACGAGCAGGGACTCGCCGCTGCCCTCCTTCACGATCGAGCCCGTCTCGAGGATGTAAGCACGGTGAGCGATCGACAGCGCCTGCTGGGCGTTCTGCTCCACGACGAGGATGGTCATGCCCTGCTGGTTGATCTCGCGGATGATGCTGAAGATCTGCGCGATCAGCATGGGCGCCAGCCCCATGCTGGGCTCATCCAGCAGCAGCAGCTTCGGTCGGCTCATGAGAGCGCGCCCGATGGTGAGCATCTGCTGCTCACCGCCGGACATCGTGCCGGCGATCTGGGTGCGCCGCTCCTTCAACCGCGGGAACAGGTTGAAGACGTTGTCGAGATCCTCGGCGCGGGTGTTCTTCGCGTCCTTGCGGGCGTAGGTGCCCATGTCGAGGTTCTCCATGACGGTCATGCCAGGGAAGATGCCGCGACCCTCGGGCGCCTGCGAGATACCCCGGATGACGCGCATGTCGGCACGCATCCGGGTGATGTCGTCGCCCTCGAAGCGGATCGCTCCGCGGGCCACGGGCTGCAGACCGGAGATGGCCTTCATCGTCGTCGTCTTGCCGGCACCGTTGGCGCCGATGAGCGTGACGACCTCACCCGCGTCGACGTGCAGCGAGATGCCGTGCAGCGCCTGGATGCGCCCGTAGTAGACCTGCAGGTCGGAGATCTCAAGCAGCATTGTCGGGAACTCCGAGGTAGGCGGCGATGACGGCGGGGTTGTCACGGATCTCCGCGGGCGAGCCTTCGGCGATCTTGCGGCCGAATTCCAGGACGACGATGCGGTCGGTCACGCCCATCACCAGGCGCATGTCGTGCTCGATGAGCAGCACCGTGTAGCCCTGGGCGCGGATCTGCTGGATGAGTTCCAGTAGCTCGACCTTCTCCGCCGGGTTGAACCCTGCGGCAGGCTCATCCAGGCACAGCAGCTTCGGCTCGGTGGCCAAGGCTCGCGCGATCTCGAGCCGGCGCTGGTCGCCGTAGGGCAGGTTGCGAGCCGCGTCGTGCGCTCTCCGCTCGATACCCATGAAGCGCAAGAGCTCCATCGCCTTCTCGCGTCCTGCCGCCTCTTCGCCGCGGTGCTTCGGCAGGCGCAGCAGCGCGCCGACGACGCTGGTGGTGTGCCTGGCGTCGGCTCCGACCATGACGTTCTCGAGCGCCGTCATCTCGGGGAAGAGCCGGATGTTCTGGAACGTGCGGGCAATGCCGAGCTTGGTGATCTCGTTGCGCTTGCGCTTGCCGAGTGGCGAGCCCTCGAAGAGCACCCGACCTTCGGTCGGCCGGTAGACGCCCGTCATCACGTTGAAGCACGTCGTCTTGCCGGCGCCGTTGGGACCGATCAGGCCGAGGATCTCGCCCCGCTTGATGCTGAACGCGACGCCGTCGAGAGCCGTGACACCGCCAAAGCGCAGGGTCACGTTGTCGACGGTGAGCAGGTCCTGACCCGGGGCCACGGTCTCGCGGGCCATCGCAGTCCAGCCCTCCTCGGGCCGACCGAGGTCGTCAGCGTGTGCCGGGGTGTCAGACATGGACGGCCTCCTCTCCTTCTTCCTCGCGGTCTTCGAGCTCTTGCGACCGGCGCCGGTTGGGGATCAGGCCCTGTGGCCGGAAGATGCTCATCAGGATCAACGCCACGCCGAAGGCGAAGAACCGCCACTCTGACGCGAAACGGAAGCGCTCCGGCAGGTAGACGACGGCGATGGCGCCGACGATCACGCCGAGCTTGTTGCCCGATCCGCCGACCACGACTGCGGCGAGGAAGAGGATCGAGGTCTGGACGGGGAAGCTCTGCGGGTTGAGGAAGCCCTGCTTGCCGGCGAAGACCGCCCCCGCGAGACCACCCACGGCCGCGCCGATGGCGAAGGCCCAGAGCTTGAACTTGAAGGTGGGCACGCCCATGAGCTCGGCGGCGTCCTCGTCCTCCCGGATGGCCAGCCACGCGCGGCCGACCCGGCTGCGCTCAATGTTGCGCACGACGAGGACGGCCACGAAGACAAGCGCGAGGCCGAGCCAGTAGTAGGGCTTCGCGTCCAGCACGCCGAAAATCGGAGATCCGTCGGGCTTGTTGCCGGGCGGGTGAGGGACGCCGGAGATGCCAGCGGCCGCACCGAGGAACTCGGTGTTGACCGCAGTCAGGCGGACGATCTCGCCGAAGCCGAGCGTGACGATGGCGAGGTAGTCACCGCGTAGCCGCAGCGTGGGGCCACCGAGCACGACACCGGCGACCATGGCGAGCGCGATGGCGATGGGCACGCAGATGAGCCACGGAAACGCCTTGTGGAGCTCGGAGGACGGTGAGCCCAGGACGGCGACCGAGTAGGCGCCGACGGCGTAGAAGCCGACGTAGCCCAGGTCGAGCAGGCCGGCGAGGCCGACCACGACGTTGAGGCCGAGCGCGGCCAAGGCGAAGACGGTGCAGGTGAACAGCACGGTCGGGAAGTCGCTGCCCGGCTCCGTCGTGATGATGGGAATGTCGTGCCAGTACGGCAGCAGGATGAGCCCGACGACGACAAGGGCGAGAACGACGGCCCGCGCCTGCTTGGGCAGGTTGTTCCACCAGCCCCGGACGCCCTTGGCGAAGCCGATCCGCCGGTCGTCGAACTTCTCGAACGAGCTGCGAGTCTGGTCGGCGGAAGTGCTCATGCGCGGGCCCTCCCGAGGGACTCACCGAGGATGCCGGTCGGCCGGAACATCAGCACGACGATGAGGAAGACGAAGGCGACGACGTCACGCCACTGGCTGCCGATGATGGGCGAGCTCCAGTTCTCGACCACGCCCAGCAGCAGGCCGCCGAGCAGGGCGCCGCGCAGGTTGCCAATGCCACCCAGGACCGCTGCGGTGAAGGCCTTCAGACCGATGAGGAAGCCGACGTTGAAGCGCGTGATGCCGAACTGCATGTCGTAGAGGAGAGCGGCGCCGCCGGCCATCAGGCCGCCGACGAAGAACGTCAGCATGATGACGCGGTCCTTGTTGACACCCATGAGGGCGGCAGCATCCGGGTTCTGGGCGATCGCGCGGACGCCGCGGCCCAGGCGCGTGCGCCGGATGAACTGGTCGAGGCTGACCATCATCAGGATCGCGCCGACCACGATGATGATCTGCAGGTTGGTGATCTTGGTGTCGAGGAACGGCACCACAGTCTGCGGCGCGACGAGGCGGGGCACCTGCCGAAGGTCACGGCCCTGGAAGAGGCCGAAGCCCTCCGAGATCGCCTGGGAGCAGCCGATCGCACTGATGAGGAAGATGAGCACCGGCGCGTTCCGTCGGCGCAGGGGCCGGTAGGCGACCAGCTCCACGACGATCGCGGTCACGCCCGAGCCGATCATCGCCGCTACGAGGGCGATAGCAAGCAGCCCGACGATGACCAGCGGCGACGTGGGCGGCGTTCCGGTGATGAGGGCTGACAGGGTCCAGGTGACCGCGAAGGTCCCGACCATGAAGACTTCGGAGTGAGCGAAGTTAATGAGACGCAGGACGCCGTACACCAGCGTGTAGCCGAGGGCGACGAGCGCGTAGATCGCGCCCTGCGTCAGTCCGGTGACCGTGTAGGCACCGAAGTTGTGAATGAGGTTCTGCATGCGGCCGCAGGCTCCCGCCAGGTCCAGTGCACGGATGGGGCCAGCAGCGAGATGGCCGCCGCTGGCTCGGGCAGGAGGACGGCCGGGCCTCCACGGAGAGCCCGGCCGTCCTTGTCACGCGAGGGATTCGCTACGGAAGCGATCCGACTTACTTGATCTCCTGGTCAGCGACGATGTTGCCGCTGTCGTCGACCTTGTAGGCCCACACGGAGACGTTGGCGACCTCGCCCTTGTCGTCGAACGCGATCTGCTTGGTGATGCCCTGACCCTTGTAGCCGCTCACGAAGTCGTTGAGCGACGAGCGGTCGGTCTTGCCGGCGTCGATGCCCGCGAGGAACACGTTGGCGGCGTCGTAGCCCTCGGCGGAGTACGTGCCGGGAGCGGTGTTGAACGCGGCCTTGTAGTCGCTCGCGAAGGAGCCAGCTGCCTTGTCCGGCGGGAGGCAGGGGCAGGTCAGGATCGAGCCAGCGGCGGCCTGAGCACCAGCGGCCTTGACGTAGCCGTCGTCCTTGACGCCGTCACCGGCGACGAGGGTGACCTGAGCGCCCGCGTCCGACAGCTGCTTGCGCAGCAGGCCGGCCTCGGCGTAGTAGCCGCCGTAGAAGAGCGCGGTCGCGCCGGAGCTCTTGACCTTGGTCACCGTGGCGGAGAAGTCGGTCTGGCCAGTCTGCACGGTGTCGTTGACGACGACCTTGCTGCCGAGGGTCTGGCGGACGATGTCCGCGAGGCCCTTGCCGTACTCCGAGGCGTCGTCGACGACGGCGACCTTGTCAGCCTTGAGGACATCGGAGATGTACTTCGCGGCGGCCGGGCCCTGGCTGTTGTCGTTGCCCAGGATGCGGTGGAAGATCTTCCACCCGTTCTCGGCGAGCTTCGGGTTGGTCGCCGAGGCCGTAATGATCGGCAGGCCAGCCTCGTTGAACAGCGGGTCGGCGGCCTTGGACTCACCCGAGAACGCCGGGCCGACGATGCCGACGATCGACTTGTTGTTGATGGCCTGCTGGGCCAAACCCGGGGCCTGGTCCGGGCTGCCCTGCGAGTCCAGCTTGACCAGGTCGACCTTGCAGTCGGCGTTCTTCTGGTTGTGCTGGTCGACGGCGAGCTTGGCGCCGTTGTAGATGTTGATGCCCAGGTTGGCGGCGTCGCCGGTCAGTGCGCCGAAGAAGCCGAGCGCGACGCCGTCGCACTTGCCGCCGCCGCTACCGGAACCACCAGTGGCTGCCGCGCTGCCGCTGCTGCCGTTGCCGCTGTCGGTGCCGGAGCTGCTGCTGCAGCCCGTCACCGCGAGCGCCATGGCCAGCGTCACCGCAGCGAGAGAACCCATGCGCTTCAGACGCACGATCTACCTCCGCGAGAGAAGAGGGGGACGTCTCGCACCACGCGACGACAGTCGACACCCTGCTGTGACCGGGAACACTAGCAACGGACGGGGGCGATTCCCGCACAACCGCGCCGCGGCGGTGCGGTCGTAACACGCTCGTGACCAAGGGTGGGGCATGCGCCCTAGACCGGGTTGTCCCTTTGCTACCCGTCCATCCCCTTGGCGGCCTCCGGCTCGGCGGTCTCCTCGAGGATCACCTGGGCGACCTCACGCATCGACACGCGCTTGTCCATGGCCGCCCGCTGCATCCACTTGAAGGCCTCGGGCTCGCTCATCCCGAAGCGCGCCTGCAGCTGGCCCTTGGCGCGGTCGAGCAGCTTGCGGGTCTCCAGCCGCTCACTGAGGTCCTGGACCTCGCCCCGCAGTGTCAACAGCTGCTCGTGGCGCGACACAGCGATCTCGATCGCCGGCATGAGGTCCGACTTGGTGAAGGGCTTGACGAGGTACGCCATGGCACCGGCATCCCGCGCTCGGTCCACCAGCTCGCGCTGGCTGAAGGCGGTCAGCATCACGACCGGGGCGATCCCGGCCTGCGTGATCTGCTCGGCAGCCGAGATCCCGTCGAGGCGGGGCATCTTCACGTCGAGAACGACGAGGTCGGGCTGATGCTCGTGCGCAAGGGCGACGGCCTGTTCGCCGTCGGCGGCCTCGGCTACGACGTCGTAGCCCTCCTCTTCGAGCATCTCGCGCAGATCCATGCGGATCAGGGCCTCGTCCTCGGCGATCAGGACGCGGCGCGGCTGCGGCAAGGTCATGCTCAGAGCCTACTGAGTTGCTGACGCGTCGGCCTGCGCACGGTATCCTTATCGCAGCGAGCCGGGTTGGCGGAATAGGCAGACGCCGATGTTTCAAAAGCATCTGTCCGAAAGGACGTGCGGGTTCGAGTCCCGCACCCGGCACCGTTGGAATCGGACTCTGTCAGACCCCTCTGGCATGTTCTCTTCATGGGACGCATGCATTCACAAGCGCAGGTCGACCGAGTCCTCGATCTATGAGGGACAGGCCTTTCTCAGGCAGCCGTCTCTCGCTCCACTGAAGTGCCTCTCAGCACGGTGTGGTACTGGAACAAGCAGCATCTCAGACGCGGCGAACAGCGTGGCCAAGCGCCCACGAATGTCCCGTGCCCGCTCTGCCATGACACTCCGTTAGATATCCCCGCCTACCTCACCCTCCTCGGTTGGTACCTGGGAGATGGGCATATCGCTCAAGGAGACAAGTCGTTCGTCCTCACCATCTACAACGACAACAAGTATGTCGGGCTCTGCGAGAGATTTCACGGAGCATCGGTGCCGGCAGGAACGGTGCCGTCCCGTGGTCGAGGGTGCGCGGAGGGTGCAGATGGATCAGCAGCAGCTGGAAGCACTGGCCGTGCCTTCTGCCGCAACACGGGCCAGGCAGGAAGCATGAGCGGCCCATACACCTCGAGCAGTGGCAGCAGCGCCTCATCGATGAGCACCCCGGTCGCCTGCTGCGTGGGCTCTTTCACACCGATGGTTGCCGAATGACGAACTGGGCGACGCGTCACTACCGCGGCACGGTCACCCGCTACGAGTATCCGCGCTACTTCTTCACCAACGTCTCGTCAGACATCATGTCGATCTGCCAGAGGACCCTCGACCTCGCCGGCACCGAGTGGAAGCAGCCCCGGTGGAACATGCTCAGCGTCAACAAGCGGGACGCCGTGGCGCGACTGGAAGAGCACGTCGGCCCGAAGTATTGAGGAAGTACTCCGGGCCGGTTGGCGCGCGGAGGCAGGCGTCAGAGCATCGGTGTGATGACGTCGCCGATGTGGTGCACACGCAAGGCGTTTGTCGTGCCGACACGTCCGGGCGGGGATCCCCCGACGATGATCACGGTGTCGCCCGGCTGGCAGCGACCGATGGTGAGCAGACCCTGCTCGACCTGCCGGACCATGTCGTCTGTGTGCGGCACCATCGGGACGAGGAATGTCTCGACGCCCCAGCTCAGCGCCAGCTGGCTGCGCACGGCGGGCTCGGGAGTGAACGCCAGCAGCGGAATCGAAGAGCGGTAGCGGCTCATGCGCCGCGCCGTGTCACCGCTCTGCGTGAACGCGACGAGGTACTTGGCCCCGAGGAAGTCGCCGACCTCTGCGGCGGCACGCGCGATGGCACCGCCGGTGGTGCGCGGCGGCGCGAGCGCGGCAGGCAGTTCGCGGAGGGTCTCGTTCTCGACCGACTCGATGATGCGAGCCATGGTCTGCACAGTGACGATCGGATAGTCGCCCATGCTCGTCTCGCCCGAGAGCATGAGGGCGTCGGCACCGTCGAGCACGGCGTTGGCCACGTCCGAGGTCTCGGCGCGGGTCGGCCGGGAGGCGCCGATCATCGAGTCGAGCATCTGCGTCGCGACGATGACGGGCTTGGCGTTGCGGCGGGCCAGCGCGACAGCCCGCTTCTGCACCAGCGGCACCTGCTCGAGCGGCAGCTCGACGCCCAGGTCACCGCGGGCGACCATGATGCCGTCGAAGGCCAGGACGATGTCGGTGAGGTTCTCGACCGCCTGCGGCTTCTCGATCTTTGCGATGACGGGGAGATAGACGCCCTCCTCCTTCATGATCGCGTGCACGTCCTCGATGTCGGCAGCGCTCCGGACGAAGGACAGCGCGATCATGTCGGCGCGCAGCCGCAGCGCCCACCGCAGGTCCTCGACATCCTTGTCGCTGAGCGCGGGCACCGAGACGGCGACACCGGGCAGGTTGATCCCCTTGTTGTTCGAGATCTTGCCGCCCTCGATGACCCGGGTGACGACATCGGTCGTGGTGACCTCGAGCGCTTCGAGCATGACGCGCCCGTCGTCGATGAGGATCCGGTCTCCCGGTCGCACGTCGCCCGGGAGCCCCTTGTACGTCGTCGAGGCGCGCTCGACCGTGCCGTCGACATCCTCCACGGTGATGACGAAGCGAGCGCCGGCCTCCAGGACGACGGGACCGCCGGAGAAGGTGCCGAGCCGGATCTTCGGGCCCTGCAGGTCCACCAGGATCCCCACGCCGCGGCCAGCCTTGTCGGCCGCAGCGCGCACCTGGCGGTAGATCTTCTCGTGGTCGGCATAGCTGCCGTGGGAAAGGTTGAGCCGAGCGACGTCCATGCCGGCCGCCACAAGCTCGGTGATGCGCTCCTCCGAGGCGACTGCTGGCCCCATGGTGCACACGATTTTGGCTCGACGCATGACCCCACCCTAGTGACTCTCGCGGCTGCGCCCACGCCAGACTCGCGTCTTGACGTGGGCGCAGTCACACCATCTCGCGTAGCGCTCAGCCGGCAGCAGCCTCACCACCGAAAACCGTTGCCCCACAAGGGCAAAGGGCGGGCAAAGCCGCTGCGCCGATGGTGCTCAGAACTTGTCGACGATCTCGCCGCAGAAGGCCTTCAGGTCGTCCGGCTTGCGGCTGCTGATGAGCAAACCGGGGCCGTTGTCGTCGACGACAACCTCCTCGTCGACCCACGTCGCACCGGCATTGCGGAGGTCGGTCTGCAGGCTGGGCCACGAGGTGATCGTCCGACCGTTGACCGTGCCCGCGTTGATCAGCGTCCAGGGGCCGTGACAGATGACCGCGACGGGCTTACCGGACGTCATGAAGGCCTTTGCAAAGTCGACCGCATCCTGCTGCGTGCGCAGGAAGTCGGGGTTGGCGACACCGCCGGGCAGCACGAGGCCGTCGAAGTCGTCTGCGCTGGTCTGGCTGACGACCACGTCGACCGGGAACGTGTCGGCCTTGTCGAGGTGGTTGAAGGCCTGCACGGTCCCGTCCTGCGTCGACACAAGCTTCGGCGTTCCGCCCGCCTCCTGCACGGCCTGCCAGGGCTCGGTCAGCTCAACCTGCTCGATGCCCTCGGGGGCCACCAGAAACGCGATTGTCTTGCCCTGCAACGACATCAGAACTCCTGTCCTGTCGAGGATCCGTGTGCGTCACAGAGCCTGCCCGGGACAGGAGATCAGCGAACGTCGTTGTCGCCTCCCGCGCGTCAGACCATCAGCGGCCGCGCGGTGGGGGCGATGGGGGCTGGCAGCTGGGTCTGACCGGACAGCCAACGGTCGACCCCGGCCGCGGCGCTGCGACCCTCGGCGATGGCCCACACGATGAGCGACTGACCGCGGCCGGCGTCGCCGGCGACGAAGACCCCCGGCACGTTGGTCATGTAGCTGTCGTCGCGAGCGACGTTGCCCCGGGCGTCCAGTTCGAGACCGAGCTGCTCGACCAGTCCAGTGGTCTGCGGACCGGTGAAGCCCATCGCTAGCAGCACCAGGTCGGCACGCAGGTCGCGGGCCGAGCCGGGCACCTCCTGGAA
>JBQCDV010000245.1:0-6877 GCA_051960855.1 Actinomycetales bacterium | reverse complement strand
GCTGGACTTCCCGTTCCAGTCCGCCGCTGTCAGCTATGCCACCGGCGGCGACCCGGCCGACCTCGCCACCCTCTTCGACGCTGACGACGACTACACCGACGTCGACAGCGACGCCGGCTCCCTTGCGACGTTCCTGGGCAACCACGACCTCGGGCGAGTGGGGGCCTTCCTGGAGCAGGGGACTCTCGGCGAGAAGCCATCGATGCTGATGGCCCGGGACGCCCTCGCTCACGACCTGCTGTTCCTCTCCCGGGGAAACCCGGTCGTGTACTACGGCGATGAGCAAGGCTTCGTCGGCGGCGACGGAGGCGACATCGGCGACAAGGCGGCGCGTCAGGACATGTTCGCGACCCGGGTGCCCGCCTGGGCCAAGCAGCCGCGCCTCGACGGCCGGCCCATCGGCGCCGCCGGCTCGTTCGACCCCAGCGCACCGCTCTACCGTCACATCGCGGGGCTGGCGGCCCTCACCCGCGAGCACCCGGCGCTGCGACGCGGTGTCCAGGTCACCCGTCTCGCCCAGTCGCCCCAGGGGATCTTCGCCTTCTCCCGGTATGACGAGCAGACCGGGATCGAGGACGTCGTCGTCCTCAACAGCTCCTTGCGCACGCAGCGCGCCGAGGTCCCCACGTACTCGCCCGGCCTCGCCTTCCGTCAGATCTACGCGAACGGCGCCGCCGTGTCCTCCTCGCCGTCGACCACCTCGCCCTCGACCACCTCGCCGGGCGCGGCGCTGGCCGTCACCGTCCCCGCGCTCGGTGCCCTCGTCTACGAGGCGACCGCGCCGGTGGCCGCTGTCACCGCCGCACCCGAGGTCGCCGTCAGCGCGCCCGCGCAGGTGCCGGGCGGCAGCGGGTCGGTCGACCTGACGGCCCGGGTGACGGGCCCGGCGGCCGGCGCCCCCGTCCGGGTCACCTTCGCGTGGCGCCGCACGGGCAGCGGGGGGTGGCAGCTGCTCGGCAGCGACGGGGCCCCTCCCTACCGGGTGAGCGTGCCCCTTGCCGGAGTCGCCCGCGGCAGTTGGGAGGTGCGCGCGGTCGCCCTGGCGCGCGGGGGCTCACCCGCCGGCACGTCTGCGACGATGGTGGTGCAGTGACAGCGACGTTCGCGGGCGCTTTTGACCCGTCCCGCGAGCGGCAGGTAACATCGCAGGTCGTTGTGCGTCGAGCCGCCGCGCCCCACGTTGCACCTGTCTGAACTCGTGCAGCCGAGGCCGGCCCGCGGCGGCGCCATTCCCGATTTCTCGACAACGAAGGCTTTGACCGTGCGCACGTACAGCCCCAAGCCCGGTGACGTCCAGCGTCAGTGGCACGTCATCGACGCGACCGACGTCGTCCTCGGCCGGCTCGCCACCCAGGCGGCGACGCTGCTGCGTGGCAAGCACAAGCCCACGTTCGCCCCGCACGTCGACATGGGCGACTTCGTCGTGATCATCAACGCCGACAAGGTCGCCCTGACCGGCAGCAAGCGCGAGAACAAGATGGCCTACCGCCACTCCGGCTACCCGGGTGGCCTCAAGGCGGTCAGCTACGTCGAGCTGCTGGAGAAGAACCCCGAGAAGGCCGTCGAGAAGGCCGTCAAGGGCATGCTTCCCCACACCTCCCTCGGGCGCCAGATGCTGAAGAAGCTCAAGGTCTACGCCGGCCCCGAGCACCCCCACCAGGCCCAGCGTCCGCAGGCCTTCGAGATCACCCAGGTCGCGCAGTAGCCACGGCTGCAACGACGACCATCGAGTAACAGAGAGCATCGCGAGGAGACCCGTGGCAGACGTCACCGGCTACGACGCCGACACCGACCAGTACGACGACGAGGACATCGAGCTGGGCGAGGACGGCTACGTCACCAGCACGCCGGCCTCAGCCGCCCCGTCGACACCGCGGCAGATCCCGCAGGTGCCGGGTGCTGCCACCGGCCGCCGCAAGGAGGCGATCGCCCGCGTCCGCGTCGTCCCCGGCACCGGCCGCTGGACGGTCAACGGCCGCACGTTGGAGGAGTACTTCCCCAACAAGGTCCACCAGCAGCTCGTCAACGAGCCCTTCAAGACCCTCGAGCTCGACGGCGCCTACGACGTCATCGCCCGCATCAGCGGCGGTGGCATCTCCGGCCAGGCCGGTGCCCTGCGCCTCGGTGTCGCCCGCGCGCTCAACGAGATCGACGTGGACAACAACCGTCCGGGTCTGAAGAAGGCCGGCTTCCTCACCCGCGACGCCCGGGTCAAGGAGCGCAAGAAGTACGGTCTGAAGAAGGCCCGCAAGGCGCCTCAGTACAGCAAGCGTTGATCGTCGACGCGGCGTGACCGCGTCGTCCCGGTGCCCCGGTGTGCCGCTCCCATGGGGTGGCCGCCGGGGCATCGTCGCGTCTGCCCAGATGTGAAGGAGTTCTCATGGCCCGGCTCTTCGGCACCGACGGGGTGCGTGGGACAGCCAACGTCGACCTGACCGCCGAGCTCGCGCTCGACCTGGCGGTCGCGGCGGCGCACGTCCTCGGCGACGCGGGCGCCTTCGAGGGACACCGTCCCCGGGCCGTCGTGGCGCGCGACCCGCGGGCCAGCGGCGAGTTCCTCACCGCGGCTGTCATCGCCGGGCTCGCCAGTGCCGGCATCGACGTCCTCGACGCCGGCGTGATCCCCACTCCTGGGCTCGCCTTCCTGACGGCTGACACCGGCGTCGACCTCGGCGTCATGCTGTCCGCGTCGCACAACCCGATGCCGGACAACGGGATCAAGTTCTTCGCGCGGGGTGGCCACAAGCTGCCGGACGACGTCGAGGACGCGATCGAGGCTCGCATGCGGGAGGACTGGACGCGTCCCACCGGGCGCAACGTCGGTCGCGTCACGGCCTTCCCCGAGGGGCTCGAGCGTTACGTCGACCACCTGCTCGGCACCCTGCCGCACGCGCTGGACGGCGTGACGGTCGTCGTCGACTGCGCCCATGGCGCGGCCTCGGAGATCGCGCCGGTCGTGCTGTCCCGTGCCGGCGCCAAGGTGCTCGCCATCGGGGCCGACCCCAACGGCTGGAACATCAACGACGGCTACGGCTCGACCCACCTCGAGCATCTCCAGGAGGCGGTGCGCGCCCACGGTGCCGACCTCGGTCTCGCTCACGACGGCGACGCCGACCGCTGCCTCGCCGTGGATGCGGCCGGCGAGGTCGTCGACGGCGACCAGATCCTCGCCGTTCTCGCCCTGGCGATGCGCGAGCGCGGCGATCTCCGGGACGACACGGTGGTGGCCACCGTCATGAGCAACCTCGGCTTCCGGCAGGCGCTGGAGCGTGAGGGGCTGCGGATGGTCGAGACCGGCGTGGGCGACCGCTACGTGCTCGAGGCCATGCGCGAAGGCGGCTTCACGCTTGGCGGCGAGCAGTCGGGCCACGTCATCATGAGCGACTACGCCACCACCGGCGATGGGGTGCTGACCGGTCTGCACCTGGTCGCCCGCGTCGCCCAGACCGGGCGCTCCCTCACCGAGCTCGCCGCCGTCATGCAGCGGCTCCCGCAGGTGCTGATCAACGTCAAGGGCGTCGACAAGTCGCGTCTCGCCGACTCTGCCCCCCTGCAGCAGGCTCTCGCTGACGCCGAGCGCGAGCTCGACGGGCACGGCCGCGTCCTGCTGCGACCCAGCGGCACCGAGCCCCTGGTGCGAGTCATGGTCGAAGCGGAGTCGGCCGACCAGGCGCAGCAGGTGGCCGAGCGGCTGGCCGGCGTGGTGCGCGAGGACCTCGCCCTCTGAGTCACCTCGGAGCTCGCGGCAGGGCGGCGGTGCGGCTCCACGGCCCTGGCGACGACGCCCGTCGCGCTACACCTTGCGCAGCAGCACCCGCTGCACGCTGTGGTCGGCGGACTTCTGCAGCACGACGCGGGCCCGCTCCCGGGTGGGGAGGATGTTCTCGACGAGGTTGACCTCGTTGATGTCACGCCACAGCGACTCCGCCCGCGCCACGGCGGCCTCGTCCGTGAGGGTCGCGTAGCGGTGGAAGTAGGACGACGGGTCCTGGAAGGCCGTCTCGCGCAGCCGCAGGAAGCGTGAGATGTACCAGCTGCGGATGTCCTCGACCTTCGCGTCGACGTACACGGAGAAGTCGAAGTAGTCCGACACCGACGCCCCGAGCCGGCCGTTGGCGCGTGGGCGCGGGGGCGCCAGCACGTTGAGCCCCTCGAGCACGAGGATGTCCGGTCGCCGGACCTCGACGCACTCGTCGGGGACGATGTCGTAGGTCAGGTGGGAGTAGACCGGGGCGCGCACCACCTCCGCCCCCGACTTCACCGCCGCGACGAAGCGCCGCAGTGCGCGCTGGTCGTAGGACTCCGGGAAGCCCTTGCGCGCCATCAGCCCGCGCTGCTCCAGCTCGGCGTTCGGCAGCAGGAACCCGTCGGTCGTGACGAGCTCCACGCGCGGGTGGTCGGGCCAGCGCGACAGCAGCAGCCGCAGCAGGCGGGCCGTCGCACTCTTGCCGACGGCGACGCTGCCGGCGACCCCGATGACGTAGGGCACCCGCTCGCCGGACCCGTGCCGTTCCCCGAGGAACGTCGCGGTCGCCTCGTGCAGCCCCTGACTGGCGGCCACCTGGAGGTTGAGCAGCCGCGACAGCGGCAGGTAGACCTCCTCCACCTCCCGCAGGTCGAGTGGGTCGCCGAGGCCCTGCACCTGGCGGACGTCGTCCTCGGTGAGCGTCAGCGGGGTCGACTCGCGCAGCGCGCTCCACGACGGACGGTCGAGCACCACGAACGGCGAAGCGCCCGGCTCTCCCGCCGTGGCCGGTGCGGACGACGTTCGGGACGCACGTCGAGCGGGGGAGGCTCCCGCTCCTGCGTCTACCCTTGGGCGCATGTGCGGAATTGTGGGGTACGTCGGCTCGAAGCCTGCGCTCGACGTCGTCCTGGAGGGTCTGCGCCGCCTGGAGTACCGCGGCTACGACTCGGCCGGCGTGGCGCTGGTGGCCGACGGGCAGCTCGCGACGGAGAAGCGCGCGGGCAAGCTCGCCAACCTCGAGAAGGCGCTCGCCGACGATGCCCTGCCGCCGTCCGGCACCGGGATGGGGCACACCCGCTGGGCCACCCACGGCGCACCCAACGACCGCAACGCCCACCCCCACACCGACTGCAAGGGCCGGGTGGCGGTCATCCACAACGGGATCATCGAGAACTTCGCCCGACTGCGGGCAGAGCTCGAGGACGCGGGGCACGACTTCGCCAGCGACACCGACACCGAGGTCGTCGCGCACCTGCTCGAGACCGCCGTGCCGGAGCACGGCGGCGACCTTGCCGAGGCCATGCGCAGCGTGTGCCGCCGGCTGGAGGGCGCCTTCACCCTGGTCGCACTCGACAACGACGTCCCCGACGTGGTCGTCGCCGCCCGTCGCAACAGCCCCCTCGTCGTCGGTCTGGGAGAGGGGGAGAACTTCCTCGCCAGCGATGTCGCCGCCTTCATCTCCCACACCCGGGAGGCGCTGGAGATCGGCGAGGGGCAGGTCGTGGAGATCCGCCGCGACGGCGTGACGGTGACGACCTTCGACGGGGAGCCGGTCGAGGGCAAGCAGTTCCACGTCGACTGGGACGCCGCCGCCGCCGAGAAGGGCGGCTACGACTACTTCATGCTCAAGGAGATCCACGAGCAGCCGCACGCGGTCGCCGACACGCTGCTCGGACGCATCGACGAGGCGGGACGTCTCACGCTGGACGAGGTGCGGATCTCCGACGACGAGCTGCGTGAGATCGACAAGATCGTCATCATCGCCGCCGGCACCTCCTACTACGCCGGCATGGTGGCCAAGTACGCCATCGAGCACTGGACCCGCATCCCGTGCGAGGTCGAGCTGGCCAGCGAGTTCCGCTACCGCGACCCGATCGTCGACCGCGCCACGCTCGTCGTCGCGATCTCGCAGTCCGGCGAGACGATGGACACGCTGATGGCGCTGCGGCACGCGCGCAGCCAGCGGGGCCGGGTCCTGGCGATCTGCAACACCAACGGCTCGACGATCGCCCGCGAGTCCGACGCGGTCGTCTACACCCACGCCGGGCCCGAGATCGCGGTCGCCTCCACCAAGGCGTTCCTCACCCAGATCGTGGCCTGCTACCTGGTCGCGCTCTATCTCGGACAGGTGCGCGGCACGAAGTACGGCGACGAGATCGTCGCCGTGCTCCGCGAGCTGGAGGCCATGCCCGCCAAGATCCAGCAGGTCCTCGAGACCGTCGAGCCCGTCCGCGAGCTCGCGCGGGTGCTGCGCGACGCGAAGTCGGTGCTCTTCCTCGGCCGCCACGTCGGCTACCCGGTCGCGCTCGAAGGTGCCCTCAAGCTCAAAGAGGTCGCCTACATGCACGCCGAGGGCTTCGCGGCCGGTGAGCTCAAGCACGGCCCCATCGCGCTCATCGAAGAGGGCCTGCCGGTCTTCGTCGTCGTGCCGCCCCGCGGCCGGGACGCCCTGCACGACAAGGTCGTCTCCAACATCCAGGAGATCCGCGCCCGCGGTGCCCGCACGATCGTGCTGGCCGAGGAGGGTGACGACGCGGTGGCGCCCTACGCCGACGTGCTGATCCCGCTGCCGAGCGCGCCGACACTGCTGCAGCCGCTGGTCGCGACCGTGCCGCTGCAGGTCTTCGCCTGCGAGATGGCCACCCAGCGCGGCTTCGACGTCGACCAGCCCCGCAACCTGGCCAAGTCCGTCACCGTCGAGTAGCCGTCGGTCCATGACCCCTCGACTCCCGAACGCCGTCCGCGCCTCCCGCCCGTTGTCGCTCCGGTGACCGGCGCGAGCATCGTCGGGGTCGGGATCGACGTCGTCGACGTGGCCCGCTTCGGCGCGGTGCTCGAGCGCACTCCGCGCCTGGCCGAGCGGCTGTTCACCGACGCGGAGCGCGCGCTGCCGCTGGCCTCGCTGGCGGC
>JBQCDV010000244.1:0-2555 GCA_051960855.1 Actinomycetales bacterium | reverse complement strand
CCTGGACTTTCGTCAGCCTCGCCGCCGGCGTCGCCCTGCTCGTCGCCTTCATCGCGTGGGAGCGCCACCGCCGCACCGACCCGCTGATCGAGCGCTCGCTGCTGTCCACCCGCACCTACCCCAGCGGCCTCCTCGTCGCGCTCGCGTTCGTCGGTGCCTTCGCCGGGCTGCTGCTCTGCGTGTCCGTCTTCGTCCAGGTGGGGGAGGGCTTCTCCCCGGTGCGCGCCGGACTCGCCCTCACGCCGATGGTCGTCGGCATGGTGGGCGGCATGGTCGGCAGCTTCGCCCTCGTGGCCAAGCTCGGGCGGCACCTACTGCACCTGGGCATCGCGATCGTCGGTGCGGGCGCCGTCACACTCGCCGTGGTCGTCGACGGACGGCAGCACGCCTCGGTCTGGGACCTCGCCGGACCACTGGTCCTGCTGGGCCTCGGCTTCGGCGCCGGCCTCGGTCAGATGATGGAGTTCATCGTCGCCGGCGTCAGCATGGACGAGGTCGGCTCCGCCTCCGGCGTCCTCGAGGCGGTGCAGCAGTTGTCCAGCGCCGCAGGTGTAGCCGTCCTCGGCACCGTGTTCTTCTCGGTAGCCGCGTCTCACATCCCGACCCACGCGCTTGCTGTCACCGCCTGGGCGTGCCTCGTGCCGATCGCGCTCACCTTCGGCCTGGTCTTCCTGCTGCCGATGCGGGTCCGTGAGGAGCCGGCCCACTGAGAGCATCTCCCACCTCGGGATTCGCGACCCCCGGCTCGGCGGCTGGACCGGGCCCGACAATGATGCAGCACAGTCTCGCGCTGTGTGCTCGCCGCGACTATGCGCCTTTCAGCGACGAGCCGCGCTGGAGGGCGCCGCGGCTGACAGTGAGGGCCCCTTGCCGGTTCGCACGCGCGGCCATCTCGCGATTACGAAATAGCACGCCGCAGTCGCGAATGCGCCGACGCAAAGGATGGGTAGCGCGGACGCTGTCTGATCTCGCAGCAGCAACGAGGGCTTCCACTCGGTCCAGGTCTCGTCGAATGGGCTCAGAGGGACACTGAGGAACGCTCCAAGCGCCATGAGAGTCGCCTGATATCCAAGACACACCACGATGGCTAGTTGACGTGACCGCTCCCGCAGAGCTGGCGCGTTCCACGCCAGTACGAGGAAGGGCAGAGCCAGCGTGATGGTGCCAAGGGGGAGACGGTATCCGTAGAAGTTGGTGCCGCCGCTGAAGCCGTTCAACTTCAGTTGCACGAGCAGATAAGCGATGCCTCCCAGCAGAGAACCACGCGACCAGTCCGGGGTGCTGCGCCAAGCCTCTCGGGCACCGGCAAGAAGGAAGATCATCGCAGGTGTCCAGATGAGAATGCCGCGGTCGGGAGCCAGGAGAACACCCACAACGTTTTGGATGTAGCCGAAGGCAGCGCCGCCCGTAGCGGCAGTGAGCGACGCAAAGTGACTGTCGTAGGCCCCGCCCAGCGACCACTGCCCGTACACCCAGTGGTTCCAGACGAGAAGCGCGGGCAGCGCCCAAGCGGAGAGCCCGAGGTGGAGGAGGGGCCGAACTGACCGGGACTTCAGGGTCAGGTACAGGGCCGCAATTAACGGCACCACGGCGAAGTGCAGACGGGTGGTGACGGCCAGGCCAAACAGCACGCCCGAGAGTCGGGGTCGGCCGCGCGCGAGCGCTAGCAACGCAAGAGACAGCCACATCTGAGCCATCGTGTGCGGCCACAGGCCATCAGCGCTGACAGTCCATGTAGGGGTCGCGACAGCGAAGACGAGCGCGCCGACTGTGGCTTGAGGTTCAGGGACAAGTCGCCGCAGCACGTACCACATAGCGACCACCGTGACCGCGGCGAAGGACGCGGCGGCCACGGCCGCGGGCCAGAGGGAGAAGGCAGAGTGCCCGAGCAACCGCGCAGCGAAATAGAACGGCACAGCAGGGTAAACGGTGCCGCAAAAGCGGTTGCTGACAAGGTGCCCCGCTGACTGGAAGAGCCATGGAGTCGCTACCGGCGGATGGTCAAGCCAAGGTGTCCCCGTCTGCGCGATCGCCCATGCGGGCAACGCCGCGCTGAGCGGGTCTGGGCTGAGGTTACGGGCATCGGTCTGAGCCGATGCCAGGTACAGCACGAACAGTCCCACGGCCATCGCAGCAACCTGATAACGGAGCCGGAGATGGTGGAGATGTGCAAGCGCGCTAGAGAGGCGGTTCATCAGTGGCGACGATAGGGCCCACACCCCCCGATCGTTCCACATCTGACGAAATGGCAGGCGGGGCGCCCGTTCTCGAGACGGACTCTCACCTCCCGACGAACAGGACGCCCCCGGCAGCGACGAGCACGACGAGCAGGAAGCCCAGCACGACAAACGCGGTCCCGATCCCACCGATGATCGCGCCGGCAAGCGCGAGGCCGTCGCCCTGCTCGCCAGTCTGCCGGATCTGCCGTCGCGCGATGATGCCGAGCACCAGCCCGGCGGGGGCAAAGACGAAGGCCATGATCAGGCTCAGGACGGCCATGGTGTTCGTTGGCCGCACCATCGGATAGCCCGGGTACCCCGGCGCGGGGTACTGGG
>JBQCDV010000243.1:0-8019 GCA_051960855.1 Actinomycetales bacterium | reverse complement strand
AGATCTTCGCCAGGACCTCAGGCGTGACGGTCAGCTTGTCCACGCCGCTGATGTTGTAGATGAAGGCCACCGGCGTAGCCACCATCGGCAGGTCGATCGCCTTGCCCGTCTTGCAGCGCTGGTCGGCGGCGGTCTGCTCCTCGGGCTTGAGGTGGGAGTCTGACCCGGCGAGGGGGACCTGGCCCTGGCTGAACTGCTGGATGCCGTATCCCGATCCCTGCGCGTCGTAGTTGATCGCGGCGCTGCTGCAGGCCTGCTGGTAGGCCGTGATCCACGCGGTCATGGCGGGCTTTTGAGCACTGGAACCGGCGGCCTGCAGGGTGCCGCTGCCGCAGTCGGCGATGCCTGCGGTGCTGCTGCCGCTTGCGGAGCTACTGTCCGTGGCCGCGGAGCTGGAGCTCGAAGCGCCCGCGTTGGCCGTGCCGCCGACGTTGGAGTTGTTGCTGTCTGTTCCGCAGGCGCTCAGAGCGAGCAGTCCGGCCACGGTGACGGCCGACAGGCCGGCGAAGCGCTGGAGCTTCACGTCGAGGGTGCCTCTCGTTCGAGGAGGAGGAAGGTCTGACGTCCTCGACGCTAGGGAGGCGAGTTGACGCTCCCCGGGGGCTCGGGTGAACCGGGGGTGAACTCGCGCCGACGGCTTGCGCGCGGGTCAGATGGTGACGAGCTGCCAGGTGAGGGGGCGTGGGCGCGCAGCGGACTCGTCGACGTGCGTGACGACGAAGTCCCCGGGCGCGAGGGGGGCGAGGGGCGGCAGCGGTACTGCGGCCAGCGCCCGCAGCTCGTCGAGCAGAACGGGGATGACAGGGCGGTGGGTGCAGAGCACCGCCGCGGCCGCCGCCCAGTCCTGCAAGGAGTCGAGCTCCGTCCCTGTCAGGCGTGCCTCGCCGAGGCGCGCGTCGATACGCGGCCGCTGCCGAGTAGCGCGAGCGTACGGCTCCACCGTCGCGCGCGTCCGCGTGGCGGCTGAGGTCACGACCGACAGCACGCCGAACGCCGGCAGCACGCGGGCGAGCGCGTGCGCCTGCTCGACCCCGTGGGCGCTGAGTGGGCGCCGGTCGTCGGGCCCCTGCCACGCATCGCGCGGCACCGCCTCGGCATGACGGAGGACGACGAACGGCGTCGTGACGGCGGGCGGCGTGGCGGCGAAACGGTCGAGGACGTCCACCTCCGCCTGCCGCGTCAGCCGTCGCCGCGCGGCCGGCACCGAGCACCACGCGAGCTCGTCGACTTCGTCGTTCGGCGTGAAGTCGCCTTCCTCGAAGGCGGCCGACCAGAAGTGGACGGTCTTGTCGCGTTGACGCCCGGCGCCGTCGAGAACCGGGTAGGTGATGGTGCCCAGGCTCGCTCCGAGGCGGACCCGGGCGCCCGTCTCCTCCCAGATCTCTCGTACGGCGGTGACGACCAGGTGCTCTCCGCGGTCCCGCTTCCCCTTCGGCAGCGACCAGTCGTCGTAGCGCGGTCGGTGCACGAGGGCGACCTGAAGGTCGTCTCCGAGGCCGCGCCACACCACGCCGCCGGCCGCGAGGACGGGCGGCAAGCCGTCCCCGACTGCGGTCGGTGAGGGCGTCACCGATGCAGGCTGCGCGGCGAGCGCTTGGCGTGGGTGGCGACGAGGTGCTCCTGCAGGTCCAGGAGCGGCACGCCGTCCTCGCTCACACTGTGCAGCACCCACGTCCCGTCCTGACCCAGATGCCACGACCGGGTGCCGTCAGCCATCGCGAGGTCGAGGAGGTCCTCCAGCTCGCTGATGTGGCCACGGTCGGTCAGCCGCACGAGCGCCTCTACGCGGCGATCGAGATTGCGGTGCATCAGGTCCGCCGATCCCAGGAAACACACCGGCTCGCCACCTCCTGCAAAGGAGAAGACGCGGCTGTGCTCGAGGAAGCGGCCCAGGATGCTGCGCACCCGGATCGTCTCGGACAGCCCCGGCACGCCCGGCCGGATCGCGCAGATGCCTCGCATGACGAGGTCGACTGGGACGCCTGCCTTGCTGGCGCGGTAGAGCGCGTCGATCACCTGCTCGTCGACGATCGAGTTGGCCTTGATGCGGATGCGCGCGGGCCGCCCGGCCCGCCGGTGCTCCACTTCGCCCTCGATCAGCCGGACCAGCGTCGTTCGCAACGCCTTGGGGGCCACCGCCAGCCGCTGGTAGCTCGTGTTCGGGGCGTAGCCGGAGAGCTGGTTGAAGAGGCGGTTGACGTCCTCCCCAACGACTGGGTCGGAGATGAGCAGACCGAGGTCCTCGTACTGGCGCGCGGTCTTCGGGTTGTAGTTGCCGGTGCCGATGTGCAGGTAGCGGCGCAGGTCCTCGCCCTCACGTCGCACGACGAGGCTGAGCTTTGCGTGGGTCTTGAGCCCGACGAGACCGTAGACGACGTGACAGCCGGCCTGCTCCAGCTTGCGCGCCCAGCGGATGTTGGCCTTCTCGTCGAAGCGTGCCTTGATCTCCACCACGACCAGGACCTGCTTGCCGGAGTGCGCGGCGTCGATGAGGGCGTCGACGATCGGGGAGTCCCCGGAGGTGCGGTAGAGCGTCTGCTTGATGGCGAGCACGTCGGGGTCGGCGGCAGCGTGCTCGACGAAGGCCTGCACGCTGGTGGCGAAGGAGTCGTAGGGGTGGTGCAGCAGGATCGGGCGCTGCCGGATCGCGGCGAAGAACTCTCCGCTGCCGGGCTCGAGGTCGTGGAGCGCGGCCTGGGTGCGCGGCACGAACGGCTCGTACTTGAGCTCGGGTCGGTCCAGATCGGCCAGGTCGTGCAGCCCCGTGAGGTCGAGGGGAGCGGGAAGGGCGTAGACCTCTCCGGGCGTGATGCCCAGCTCCCGGATCAGCAGGGCCAGCACGGTCGGGTCAATCGAGTCCTCGACCTCCAGCCGGACTGGAGGGCCGAACCGTCTGCGGACGAGCTCGCGCTCGAGCGCCTGCAGGAGGTTCTCGGCTTCGTCCTCCTCCACCTCGAGGTCCTCGTTGCGGGTCACGCGGAAGGCGTGGTGTCCCAGGATCTGCATCCCCGGGAACAGGTCGGGCAGGTGAGCCGCGATCACGTCCTCGATCGCCACGAAGCGCGCCGCGTGGGCACTCGTGCGGGTGGGCACGAAGCGCGCCAAGGCCGGGGGCACCTTCACCCGCGCAAAGTGCTCGTGGCCGGTGCTGCCGTCGCGCAGGACGACGGCCAGGTTGAGGGAGAGCCCCGAGATGTAGGGGAACGGGTGGGCCGGGTCGACGGCCAGCGGGGTCAGGACCGGGAACACCTGCTCGGCGAAGATCGCATGCAGCGCTTCCTGCTCGTCGTCGTCCAGCTCCTCCCACCGCACGATCTCGATGCCTGCCTCGGCGAGAGCGGGACGGACCTGGGCGCCGAACGTGTCGCTGTGACGCGCGGCCAGCGCGTGAGCGGTGTCGGAGATCTGGTCCATGACTTCGCGTGGGTGGAGACCGCTCGCCGCGCGGACCGCCAGTCCCGTCGCGATCCGGCGCTTGAGTCCGGCGACCCGGACCATGAAGAACTCGTCGAGGTTGCTGGCGAAGATGGCCAGGAAGCGGGCACGTTCGAGCAGCGGCGTCTCGGGGTCGTCAGCGAGCTCGAGGACCCGCTGGTTGAACATCAGCCACGACTCCTCCCGGTCGAGGAAACGGTCCTCGGGAAGGTCGCTGTCGTCTCGCTCGCCTGGGCCGCCCTGGCCGCCGTCGAGTCCCAGCTCGGCGAGGTCCCCCAGCGGCGGCGCCGCACCCGCGCCGTCGCCGTCGGCTACCTGCTCGCCGAGCGGCCGGGGGGCGGCGAAGGCGGTCATCGTGATGGCGTCCTCGTCGGGCGCGAGGTCGAGATGCTCGCTGCGACTCACGAGGGCATGGTGGCACGCCCAGGTGAACGGAACATCCGGTCGACGTCGTGGCGGACGAAGCCCAGCCCCTCGTAGAGACGGAGGGCTGCGGTGTTGTCCGCCTCGGCGTAGAGCATCACCTCGTCGACACCGACGGCTCGCAGGTGATGCAGGCCCAGCAGCGTCAGCGCGCGCGCCAGGCCGCGACCGCGGGCCTCAGGGTCGACGCCCACGACGTACACCTCGCCCAGCACGTCGTGCCCATGCAGGCTCGGCTGCTGGGCCACCGCCTCGGCCGCCCGCTGGCCGGCCCCCTCCTGCGCGTCTGCGGGGAAGCCGCCGTGGACCTTGGTCCAGTGGAAGCCGACGAGCTGGTCCTGCGACCACGCGAGGAAAAAGCCGGCGGGGTCGAACCAGGGCTCCGCCTCGCGCGCCGCGAGGTCGGTGAGACCCCAGCGGCCCTGCTCCGGGTGCCACTGGAAGGCACGGGCATTGAGGGCCAGCCAGGCCTCCTCGTCCTGCCCGCCGCGGAAGGTGGAGACGCGCACCCCAGCGGGGACCGCCACTGCCGGCAGCGGCGTTCGGAGGGAACGACGCAGCTGCACCAGGCGCCGCATCTCGACGAACCCTGCGCCACGCGCCAGCTCCACCGCCCCGGACTGCTCCCCGTGCGCCCACAGCCGCAGCCGATGGGGTGACGCGGTCTGGGCGAGCAGCGCGCTCAGGAGCTCGCGGCCGACTCCGCGCCCGCGCGCCGCCGGCGCGACGACGAGCTCGGCGCTGCCGCCTTCGACCGGGTCGGTCTCGTCGAGGTGGGCGTAGCCGATGACCCGCCCCTCCTCGCGGACGAGGAGGTGCCGTCCGGAGGCGTCCCCGCCGTGGCGCAGGTGCAGCAGGACGTGCTCGGACAGCGGGGGAACGCCGTCAGCGTCGGTGGCCTGCAGGGCGATCTCGCGAACGGCGGCAGCGTCGGCTGCGGGCAGGCGGTCGTGAACGTCGACGTCGGGTGGGCCGCTCACACCTCGCACCCTACGAGGTGTCAAAGGTTGGCAATGCGAGGGTCTTCTCTTCTTTCCCGTGGACGGCTAAGGTCGCCGGGCTCTCCCATATCGGGGCGAGCACGAACATCAGGAAAAAGGAGCCCAGGTGAGCAGTTTTCGCTCCAAGGGGAGTGGGCGACGGCGAGCTGCACTGGCAGCGCCGTTCGCGGTGGTATCTCTCGTCGCCGCGGGTGCGGGGACGCTGCCGGCCGCCGCGGCGGCCGGCTCGGACGGCAGCTCTCGCGCGTCAGCGCAGGCGGCGACCGACAGCGACGTGGCCGTGCCACTAACGCGCGTGGCGGGGGACGACCGCTGGGAGACCGCCGCGCAGATCGCGGCCGCGACCTACCCGAACGGCGCCGACACGGCGCTGCTCGCGAACGGCGACCGAGGGTCCTTCGCGGACGCCCTGTCGGCCAGCTACCTCGCCGGCGCCCTCCACGCCCCTATCCTGCTCACCTCGCATGACACGACCCCCTCGGCCACACTCAACGCCCTGCGGTCCCTCGGGGTCACCCGCGTGGTCGTCATCGGCGGCAGCGCCGCCATCTCCGACGCCCAGTACGCGCGTCTCAACGCCGACTACTCCGCCCAGCGGCTGGGTGGCATCGACCGCTACGCGACCAACGAGAAGGTCCTGGACCGCGGCGGGGTGGGGCACCCCGTCGAGGGCCGGAAGACGGCGCTGATCGCCAGCGGCGCCAACTTCCCTGACGCGCTGGCCGCGGGCGCGGTTGCGGCAGGCGCGCAGGTCCCCCTGCTGCTGACGTCGCCGGGCGCGCTGTCCTCGACCGCTGCCAAGGAGCTCAAGGACCGCGGCATCGAGCAGGCCGTCATCGTGGGTGGCGCCAGCGCGGTCAGCGACGCGGTGGCCGCCCAGGTCAAGGCCATCACCGGCAGCGAGCCGGTGCGGCTCGGCGGCGTTGACCGCGGCGACACCTCCTCCCTCGTGGCGGAGTGGGCCATCGCGCACACCAGCTTCTCGGCCAGCCAGATGGCCGTCGCGTCCGGCGCTCAGGCGCTGGGCGGCGCCGACGCGCTGACCGGCGCCGCGCATGCCGGGTCGCTGCACATCCCGGTGCTCATCACGGACACCGTGACCTCAGGGCGCGCGCCGGTGGCCTTCAGTGGTCGGCACGAGAGCGACCTCACCGGCGGCTACGTCTACGGCGGCCCGGCCGCGGTCGCGCTGTCCCTCGAGGGCCAGATCGAGGCCAAGGACCAGCTGCTGCCCCTGCAGGTGCTGTCCTTCAACGACTTCCACGGCAACCTGGAGTCCGGCGGCAGCATCATCACCGGTCACCACCTCGACGCTGACGGCACCGTTGTGAACGACTCCGTCCCAGCGGGTGGCGCCGCCTATCTGGCGGCCAACCTCGCGAATGCACGACAGGGCCACGCCAACACCGTCACCGTGGGCGCCGGCGACATGATCGGGGCGAGTCCACTGCTGTCGGCCGCATTCCACGACGAGCCGACGGTCGAGGCGCTCAACAGCCTCGGCCTCGAGGCCACCGCGGTCGGCAACCACGAGTTCGACGAGGGCTACCAGGAGCTGCTGCGCATGCAGCAGGGCGGCTGCCTCGCTGACGGGGACGGCAAGGACAACCAGAACTCCTGCGCCGACCCGGCCGCGCCGTTCAAGGGCGCTCGCTTCCAGTACCTGGCTGCGAACGTGAAGTACGCCAGTGGCGACAAGAAGGGGCAGACGATCCTGCCCCCGACCTGGATCAAGACCTTCCCGAACGGCGCCCGTGTCGGCTTCATCGGCATGACGCTGAAGGAGACGCCCTCGATCGTCACGCAGTCCGGCGTCGCCGGCCTGAGCTTCACGGACGAAGTGGCCACCGCCAACGCTCTCGTCCCGTCGCTGCGCGCGCAGGGCGTGGACTCGATCGTCGTGCTCATCCACCAGGGCGCCGTCGTCGGCGGCGAGACCTGGAAGGACGACAAGGGCGTCGCGCACGAGATCCCGGGCAGCAAGGCGGCCTACGACGCCGCCTGCGGCAACGGCGGCACGCTCGCGAGCGACAGCCCCATCCTGCCGATCGCGGCCAAGCTCGACCCGGCCATCGACCTGGTCATCTCCGGGCACACCCACCAGCCCTACGTCTGCACGCTGCAGGACCCTGCCGGCCAGCCGCGCCTGCTGACCAGCGCCTCGTCCTACGGTCGGCTCTACACCGACATCGAGCTGAAGTACGACCAGAAGACGCGGGAGATCGTGCGCAGCAGTGTCGACGGCGCGAACGTCGTCGTCGACCGCAGCGTCACTCCCGATAGCCGGGTGCAGTCGATCATCGACAAGTACAAGCAGCTCGTCGCACCGATCGCGGGCAAGGTGATCGGCTACGTCACGCCCACCAACAACGACGGAGCCGGGGTACCGGTGGTCACCCGCACCGCCAAGCCCTCGGGAGAGTCGCCTCTGGGTGACCTCATTGCCGACGCGCAGCTCGCCGACCCGTCCGTGGTCGCCAACCACGGCACGCCCGTCGTCGCCTTCATGAACCCGGGCGGCATTCGCGCCGACCTCGCGGCGAAGGACGGCAAGGTCACCTACGAGGCCGCCTTCACGGTCCAGCCGTTCAACAACTACCTGGTCTCGATGACGGTGACGGGCAAGGACATCTACGACCTGCTGCAGCAGCAGTGGACTGGAGCCAATGCCGGCAGCGCGACCAAGATCCTCCAGGTGAGCAAGGGCTTCACCTACAGCTACACCAGTGGGCCGACACCGAGTGTTGTCTCCGGGAGCGTGAAGATCGGCAGCACGGTCGTGAAGAACGACACGTCGCAGACCTTCCGCATCGTCACGAACAACTTCCTGTCCGACGGTGGTGACAACTTCGCCGCCTTCACACACGGCACCGACAAGTACATCGGCGGTCTCGACATCGATGCCTTCTCGAAGTTCCTGACCGCGAACAGCAGCACAGCCTCGCCGTTTGCCCCGACTGACGGCACGGGACGCATCGTTCTCGTCACGCCGTAGGCGGTCATGCGAGATTAGTGTCCAGCTGACGAGAAGCGGGGGGGGCGCGTCGCGGGGGGGGGGCTCGTGGGGGGGGCGTAGGGCGGGGCCTGCGAGGGGGGGGTGGGGGGGGGGGTGCGCGTCGCGGGGGGGGGCCCCGGCGGGGCCGGCGGCCGGCCCCCCCGC
>JBQCDV010000242.1:0-19705 GCA_051960855.1 Actinomycetales bacterium | reverse complement strand
GCCGCCGCGCGCCGGCCCGCCGGGGCAGCGCCGATCCCCGGCGCACCCTGCGCGCGGCGCTGCACACCGACGGCGAGCTGTGCGTGCTGGCCCGGCGCGACCGGTCGCGGCGCCCGCGCAAGGTCGTCCTGCTCGTCGACATCTCCGGTTCGATGGAGCCCTACGCCGACGCGCTGCTGCGCTTCGCGCACGTCGTCGTGCGGCGCGCCCCCGCGTCGACGGAGGTCTTCACCCTCGGCACCAGGCTCACCCGGGTGACCCGCGAGCTGCGGCTGCGCGACCCCGACGCCGCACTCGCGGCCGCCTCGGCAGCGATCGCCGACTGGAGCGGCGGCACCCGGCTGGGGGACCTGCTCAAGGACTTCCTCGACCGGTGGGGCCAACGGGGCACCGCGCGGGGTGCGGTCGTCGTGATCGCCTCCGACGGCTGGGAGCGCGGAGACGCCACCCTGCTCAAGGAGCAGATGGTGCGGCTGCACCGGCTTGCGCACCGCGTCATCTGGGTCAATCCACACAAGGGCAAGGACGGCTTCGCCCCACTGACCGCCGGCATGATCGCGGTCCTGCCCAGCGTTGACGACCTCGTCGCGGGCCACTCGCTGGCGGCCTTCGACGAGCTCGCCGCACTGCTCTCTCGCGACGCACGACAGGAGGCGGGTCGCCATGCGTGACGTGCAGGCTGACCTCGAAAGGCTCTGGCGCGACGGACGCCCCTTCGCCACCGCCACGGTCGTCGAGACCTGGCGCTCCTCGCCCCGTCCCGCCGGCGCGGTGATGGCGGTCAGCGCGGACGGCGAGGCGATCGGCAGCATCAGTGGCGGCTGCGTCGAGGGCGCGGTCTACGAGCTGGCCCAGGAGGTGATGGACACGGGGCAGCCAGCGCTGCAGCGCTATGGCGTCAGTGATGACGACGCGTTCGCGGTCGGGCTCACCTGCGGCGGGATCCTCGACGTCTTCGTGCAGCGCATCGATCCCACGTCGTTCCCCCAGCTGGGAGAGGTCCTGACCTCGCTGTCCTCGCGTGAGCCGGTCGCCGTCGCCACCGTCATCGCCGGCCCGCGTCCGGCCGGCAGCCGGATGGTGCTCTGGCGGGACCGGGTGGAAGGGACCCTCGGCTCTCCGCGGCTCGACGACGCCGTCGCCGACGACGCCCGCGGACTGCTCGAGCACGGCACGACCCGCGTGCTCCGCCTCGGAGCCGACGGCGAGCGCCGCCTCGACGAGCTGCAGGTCCTCGTCGAGAGCTTCGCGCCCCCGCCCCGGATGCTGGTCTTCGGCGCGATCGACTTCGCCCGCGCCGTGGCCCGGGTCGGGAAGTTCCTCGGCTACGAGGTCGTCGTCTGCGACGCCCGGCCGGTCTTCGCCACGCCGCGGCGCTTCCCCGAGGCTGACGAGGTCGTGGTGGAGTGGCCGCATCGCTACCTGTCGCGGGTCGAGGTCGACGCCCGCACGGTCATCTGCGTGCTGACCCACGACCCGAAGTTCGACGTCCCGCTGCTCGAGGTCGCCCTGCGCACCCCCGCGGCCTACATCGGTGCGATGGGCTCCCGCCGCACCCACGACGACCGCCTCGCCCGGCTGCGGGAGGCCGGTCTCACCGAAGCCGAGCTCGCCCGGCTGTCCTCGCCGATCGGCTTGGACATCGGGGCGCGTACCCCTGAGGAGACCGCCATCTCGATCGCTGCGGAGATCACCCAGTCGCTGTGGGGCGGCAGCGGCCGCCGCCTGTCAGACACCCAGGGGCCGATCCACAGCGACACGGACATGGCGGAAGTCCCCGCCCCCGTCCCGAGTGCCTGACCCCGGTGGCTGACCCCGCTGTCGGGGCGCGGCCCGCTCCGCCGCACGCCTCGCTCCATGTCCGAGGGGTCGTCCTCGCTGCTGGGCAGGGGCGCCGCTTCGGCGGGTTCAAGGCCTTCGCGACACTCGGCGGAGAGACCCTGCTGGGGCGGGCTCTGACCGCGCTCGCCGGCGCCGGTGTCAGTGACCGGCTCGTCATCGCGCATCCCGACTGGGCGCAGACCCCTCTCCCGAACGGCGCAGTGACGGCGCAGGGCGTCCCGCCCCCTCGCGTCCTCGCCAACCCCGGCTGGGCCGAGGGGATGTCCACGTCGCTGCGCCTGGCACTGGGCGCCGCCCCCGAGCCCGATGCCGTCGTGCTGCTGGTCGTCGACACACCGCTCGTGACCGCCGCATGCGTGCAGCGGTGCCTCTCGCTGGCAGGCCCGGGCGCTCTCGTGCAGGCGACCTACGCGGGGGTGCCGGGGCATCCGGTCGTCGTGGGTGCCCGACACTTCCCGGGGCTGCTCGCCACTCTCGAGGGCGACGCGGGCGCGCGCCGCTACCTCAAACAGCAGGCCGACAGCGTCGTTCGGGTCGAATGCGGCGACATCGGGTCGGGCGAGGACGTGGACACGGCCGCGGACCTGCAGCGGCTGCGGGCGACGTTCGGGGAGTAGGGGTCAGCTCACCGGCGTGCGGCGCGGGGACAACTGCATGACGAAGGCGAGCTGGACGACGCCGATGACCACCAGCACCGTCCAGGGAACGCGCCAGGAGTCGGTCGCGTCGCGGATGACGCCGAAGACGACCGGGCCGATGGAGGCGCAGGTGTAGGAGACGAGGAAGGCGAGCGCGGTCAGGCGGGCGGAGGCCTCGGGGGAGCGGGCGTAGACGACGAGGTAGACCAGACCGAGCGCGAAGCCGGCGCCGAGCCCCAGTCCCAGCAGCACCATCCAGAGCAGCGGCGCGGTCTGCGGCAGCCACGCCACGCCGGCGGTGCCCAGGATCCCGAGGATCACCGAGGGCAGCACGAGGGTGCGCAGATCGGGCACGCGGTCGGCGAGCGCCGGCCCACCGATGCCCGAGACGGCCTGCGTGAGGGTGAAGATCGTCAACAGGCCGGCGGCGGCCCCCGCGGCCCACCCGTAGCTCTCGTAGGTCGCCGGGATCCACGCGACCTGCGTGTAGAACTCCCAGGAGTTGCAGAACAGGTAGGCCGCGAGCAGCCAGGCCGTGGTGGACCGCCAGGGGAGGGCGCCGCGGGCGGCCCGGGGCGTGGTGCCGGCTTCGGCGTGGTGGCGGCGGTGCGCGACGACGACGGGGGTCCAGAGCGCGAGCGCCACCACGGCGAACACCGACCAGACGGCCAGCCCGCGCTGCCAGCTGCCGAGGGCGTTGGCCAGGGGGACGGTCAGCTGCGAGGCCAGGGCGGCCCCGCCCATCATCCCGGCCATGTACAGCCCGGTCATGAGACCGCCGCGGCGTGGGAAGGCCGCCTTGACCACCCCCGGCAACAGGGTGCCGGTGACGGCGATGCCCACTCCGGCGACGAAGGCGCCGAGGTACAGCACCGCCGCGACGCCGCCCCCGAGGCGCACCAGCGTGCCGGCGAGGATGAGCAGAACGGCGAGCAGGACGGTGCTCTCCCGCCCGAAGCGCGCGGCGAGCGCCTGGGCGACGGGCGCGAACAGTCCCATGCACAGCACGGGAAGCGTGGTCAGCAGCCCGGCCGCGGCACCGGAGAGATGCAGGTCGTCGGAGATGCGGACGAGCTCGGGAGGCACCGAGGTGATCGGCGAGCGCAGGTTGAGGGCCACGAGGACCATCGCCACCGTGAGCAGGGCACCGGAGACCACGCGGGGTGGCGCGGCCTCGGTTGCCGTGGCGGCAGGGGTGGTCACGTCGGCCATGGTGCAGGCGTCCTTGAGGTGCTGGGCGAGCGCGGTGTCGCCATGACGAAGGCGCCCACGTGGCGCCCGGCCCATTCTCGCACCGGAAGCGCCGGCGGCCGCGGTTGCTACAGCGCCGGAGCGGCCTCGGCCAGGGCGAGCAGTGCGTCCGGGAAGATCGAGGCGGGCGGGTTGACCAGGCCGGCGCCGACCTGTCCCGTGCCGGCGACGCGTCCGGCCATCCCGGTGTTGATGTGTGGCAGCAGGCCGGTGCGGACGACCTTGGTGACGTCGATGCCGCTGGGAGTGCCGCGGAAGCCCAGCACCGGCACCTGATAGCTCGGGTGCTCGGCGAGCGTGATCTCGTACATCGACTCTGTCGCTGCGATCGCCTCGTGCACCTCGCCTCCGACGAAGCGCACGATCGCGGGCGCCGCGGCCATCGCGAAGCCGCCGATGCCGCCGGTCTCGGTGATCGCGGAGTCCCCGATGTCGGGGTTAGCGTCATCGGGACCATAAGAACCGAGGAAGAGACCCTGCGGGGTGTTGGCGGGTCCGGTGAACCAGCGGTCGCCGGTCCCCGACACCTGGATGCCGAAGTCGGTCCCGTTGCGCGCCATCGCGACGACCATGGTCGAGCCAGGGATGTCGCGAGCTGCGTCGGTCGCCAGCTTGCACGTGGGCATCCCGACGTTGAGGAAGAAGTGCTCGTTGGCGGAGGCGAAGCGGATGACGTCGGCGACCTGCGACGGCGCTCCGCCGGACTCGACCAGCCCCGGCAGCAGCTCCCGCAGCAGCAGCAGCGACCCTGCCCGGTTGCGGTTGTGCCCCTCGTCGCCCATCTGCAGCATCTGGGTGACGATGGCCTTCGCGTCGATCGGCGTCGGCAGCCGGCGCACGGCGGCCTGCAGCAGCGGGCCCAGCACCTCCGACATCCACCGCAGCCGGTCGATCACCTCCGGCCCAAAGGCGCCGTAGCGCAGCACCTTGCCCAGACCCTCGTTCAGCGAGCAGTAGGCGCGGCCGCCGTGGACCGGGTCCTCGAGGACGAACATCCACATCGATGGGGAGACGACGCCTGCCATCGGTCCGACCGCGGCGCGGGAGTGGCACGGCGCGAGCGAGATGCCCTCTCCGCGCTCGAGCAGGCGTGCCGCCTCGTCGGGGTCGGCCGCGAGACCCTCGAACACCATCGCGCCCTGCAGCGCACCGCGCATCGGGCCGCTCGCGCGGTCCCAGGTCAGCGGTGGGCCGGCGTGCAGGAACTGGCCCTTCTCCAATCCGAGGACGTCGTGGGCCGGGCGGACGTCGACCAGCTGGGCGCCGGCGCTGAGCATCCGCTCGACGGCGGTCGCGTTGGCCTGCTCGCGGCGGCGATCGGCCATGACGCGGGCCAGGGCGGTGGCGACAGCGGCCTCGTCATGCGGCTCGACCAGCGGTGGCCGCCACGCGACCGGCTCGACGGGGACCGCCTGGGCGCGCAGCGCATCGGCGAGCAGCTCGACGCCGGCCGTGACGACGCGTGGCTGCTCGGCCAGCAGCGAGGCAAGCGACCCGCGCGTGGCGGCCGAGACGGTCTCGGTCCGGGTGTCGCTCATGCTGCTGCCTCCGCTGCGGTGACGAGCGCGACGGCGCGGCGCGCCGCCTCGGCGTTGGACAGGTAGACCTCGGCGCCCGCGCGGGCGAGGGTCTCGGCTTGCGTGGCCAGACCCTGCGGGTCGCCGCTGGTCCCGCACAGTGAGACGACAACGGGCACGGCGGACCCCGCCACCAGGGGAGCGAGCTCGGAGGCAGGGTCGGGGTGAGCGGCGTACCCGAGCACCACATCCAGCAGAACGACGCTGGTGGTCGGCTCGGCGAGCGCGGCCGCGAGCCGCTCGAGGCGCAGGCTCGGGTCGATCATCGGGTGGGCGCGGCCCTGGGTGAGGGCGTCGTCGCCGAAGTCGAGCATGAGGTGACCGGGAGAGTCGAGCTCGGGGCCGACGCCCCAGTCCGGCTGCAGCGGGATGTTGCTGGCGATGGGCCCGAGCTCCCCTGCAGCGATGACCATCGCCTCGTCGCACAGGGTGCCGCCGCTGAACAGGCCGCGCAGCACCCCGGGTCGCGCCGAGCGCGCTCGCTCCGGCAGCCAGCGCGGCCAGCCTCCGGCGGGCCGCGACACTCCGACCCGGTCGAGGACACGCTCGACGCCTGCGGTCAGGTCCGGCTGCCCCGGACCGAGCAGCATGAACTCGACCGGCGTGTGCAGGTCCCCCGCCTCACTCCTCACGCGCTCGGCGACCTCGGATGCCGGCGGCTTGGAGACGACCACGACCAGGTCGGTGCCGGGGTCGGAGTCCAGGGCGACCAGCGCCCGGCGGGTGGAGCGGGCGGCCACGGCAGCGGACAGGTCCCGGCCGCCGACCCCGAGACAGTGAGTGACACCGACACCGGCGGCGTCGAGCAGGGACAGCACCTGCTGGGCACCCGTGCCGCTGGCGGCCACGAGGCTGACCGAGCCGGGCTGCACGACATTGGCGAAGCCGAGCCCGACGCCGTTGACGACGGCAGTGCCGCAGTCCGGCCCCATGACGAGCACCCCGTGCCGCTCGGCCGCGTCCTTGAGCGCGATCTCCTGGTCGAGGGGGACGTTGTCGCTGAACAACATGACCGACAGGCCCGACTCGATCGCGTCCATGGCCTCGGCGAAAGCGAGGCGCCCCGGCAGCGAGATCACCGCGATGTCCGCGCCCGCGCGGTGCGCGGCCGTGCGGACCGTGCGAGCGGGTGCCTCGTCACGCCCGCCACCTGCGGAGCCGCCCGCAGAGGCGGCGCGCAGGCGGGCGGCCTCGACGACGGCGGCCGTGGCCGCGGCCTCGTCGTCCGCGGCCACGGCGACGAGCAGGTCGGCTGGTCCTGCTGTCGGGGGGATGTCGAAGCCCATCCCACGGATCAGCTCCGCGTTGAGCTCCGTGGCCATGGCCACCATCGCTGCCTGCACGCCCGGCAGCCGGGACACCTGCTGGCTGACCTGCATGAGGGTGACGGAGTCGGCGTAGGCCCCGCTGCTGACCTCGACGGTGCGGAACGGCTGGCTCATCGCGGGGCTCCTGTCAGGCGGGCACGGGGACGGGTTCCAGGGGAGGCGCTGGGCTCGAGGACGCTGGCAGAGAGGGCACCGGCATCGAGGGCACCGGCAGAGAGGGCACCGGCATCGAGGGCGCTGGCAGAGAGGGCACTGGCGCCGGCGAGCGCGCCGACGGCGAGGTCGAGTCCGCTGCTGTGGCCCACCCGCTCCAGGCGGTCGAGCTCCCCGCGGGTGTCTGCGCCCGCGGCGAGGGCATCGAGGTAGCCGAGCAGCGCGGCGGTCGCGTCGCCCCGCGCGGCCCAGTGCAACAGGGAGGCCGACACCGGCGTCGTGCGCTCCCACGCACGGTAAAGGACAGCGTCGGCGACACCGCGGTCGACGCACCCGGGCCGCAGCCGTTGCAGGGCGACCAGCACTCCGGCGATGACATCGTCGCCGCTCGGGGTCAGGCCGGGGCCCAGTCCGAGGAGGCCGTCGGCTGCGGTCAGGGCGGCGGGCTCATCGTCCGCGACCAGAGCTGAGGCGAAGGCGCCGCCTCGGCCCAACAGCCGAGCCTCCTCGGCGGGCAGCGGACTCAGCGAGGCCAGCCGGGAGCGGCGCCGTTCGAGCTCCTGCCGCGCCGCGGCCAGGCCGCCGACGGGGATGGGCCGCTCCTCGGGGCGGCAGCGCGGCAGAGACCACCAGCGCACCACTCGCAGCTGCAACGTCCCGATTGTCAGCCGTCCCTCGCCCACTCTGGCCGCCGTCCCGATCCCCACGCCGGCCAGTGCACCTGAGCGGACCAGCTGCGCGGTGGGCAGGGGCAGGACAAGGGACCCAGGCAGGGCGACGCCGTCGGCGGCGACGACCGTGAGAGGCAGCAGGTCCCGAGATCCCAGGATGACCGCCGCCCGTGTCACCGCGAGCGGAGTGAGCCGGCGTGTGGGTCCGCAGAGGAGTGGACGCGCGCCACTATGGGCCGCGACGCACAATTCCACGTCGCGAGGTTAACGGCGGGGTAGCGTTCGCCGCATGGGCGAAGTTGCCAAGGGATCGCCATCGACGTCGCTGATTCCGCCAAGGACCGTGCCTCCCGCGCGTGCGGAGTCAGGAGCGTCACGCGCCTTCGGCCCTGACGTGTCGCGACTGCCCCTGACCGACCCGTCCACGTCTCGCCGGCTGATGCGTGGCGTCCCCCTGCGTACTGTCCTCGAGTCGCCGAGCCTGGCGGGCAGCGTCGTCCTCGGTGGTGCCAGCGGCCTCGACCGGCCAGTGGCGCGGCTCAACGTCATGGAGGTCCCCGACATCCTGCCGTGGGTCAAGCCCGACGAGCTGCTGCTCACGACCGGCTACCCGCTGCGCGAGGACGTCGCGGCCCTGCCCGACCTCGTGAACTCCCTCGAAGCCCGGGGCGTCGCCGCGCTCGCCGTGAAGCTGGGCCGGTACCTGGAGGAGATCCCCGCCGCGATGGTGCGCCGCGCCGACGAGCTGGGCTTCCCGGTGATCCGGCTGCCGGAGCACGTGGCCTTCGACGACGTGCTCGACGCCGTCCTCACCGACGTCCTCGACCACCAGGCCGCTGTGCTCGCTCGTTCGGAGGAGGTCCACCGGGCCCTGGTCGCGACGGTTCTCGCCGGCGGCGGCGTGCCCGAGGTCACCCACCGGCTCGCGGAGCTGCTCAGCGCCACGGTCATGATCACGACTCCGGACGGCCGGATCCTCGCCCAGGCCGGCGACCCTGACCGGCTCGCCGAGCTGCTCGCGGGGCCATGCTTCGAGGTCTCCGGCCGCTTCCGGACAGAGCGGGAGCCGCGCGGGGTGAGTGAGCACGACGGACTGCGCGGCAGCCACGCGGTCGTGCCGATCCTCGCCGGGTCCCTGGACCACGGCCGTCTCATCGCCTTCGGCGACGGGCTGCTCGGCTCGGCCGATGTGCACCTGCTCGAGGGCGCCTCCAGCGTCGCCGCCCTCGCCGTCACCCGGGCACTCGCCGTCGCGGCCGTGCAGGAGAAGTACCGCGGCGACTTTCTCCGAGACGTCCTGTCTGGCCGAGCCGGCAGCCCGGCCGACGTCATCGCTCATGCGGCGACCCTCGACTGGGACCTGTCGCGGCCGGTCGCGGTCGTCGTCGCCGAGCTCGACCGTGAGGGGAGCTCCGGGTCGTCCGGCCCAGCGGGCTACGGAGCCGCGGGACCCGGCGGCAGCTGGGCCGAGGGCGTCAGCGTCCGCCCAGCCCGGGAGCGCTTCGCGGCGGCCTGGCAGACGGTGCTCGCCTCTCGCGACCCGCATGCGCCGGTCGCCAGCTTCGGACGCGAGGTCGTCGCGCTCATCGGCGTCACCAACCCCGACACTCTCGAGCGCATCGTCCGCGAGCTGGTGCAAGCGGTCTCCGGCGACGGCGGCGGGGGCCGACGGCCCTTCTCCACCGGAGTGAGCCGGGTGGTATCGCCGGCGTCGGGAGGCACCGACGCGCTGCCGACCGCGTACGAGCAGGCCCGCACCGCCGTTCGGGTAGGCCGCCAGCTGCGGGGGAGTGCCGCGCTCACGCACTTCGACAATCTCGGGGTGCTCCGGCTGCTGAGCCTGCTGCCGGACGGCCGGGAGGTCGAGGCGTTTGTGCAGGAGACGCTGCGCGAGCTCGCCCACCCGACCGACCCGGAGGCCACCGACCTCCGCCGCACCCTGCAGGTGCTGCTCGACCGCAACCTCAACGTGGCCGAGGCCGCGCGCGAGCTGCACTTCCACTACAACACCCTGCGCTACCGGATCTCGAAGCTCGAGCGCGTGCTGGGTCCGTTCACCCGGGACCCGGCCAAGCGGCTCGACCTGATGCTGGCCCTGCAGATCGTGGCGATGCGCGACGAGGTAGCCGTCCGGCGGTGACGCACCGCGTCCGAGCACCTCGCTTTGTGCGAATTCGCCGACGATCACCGCAGGAATTGTGAAAGATGTGCCGTCAAGCCTCCCCCCGGTGGGACTAGCGTTCCGGCACGCTACGGATCGGCTCGTGACGCGCGTCACTCGACTCGCGTACGGCCACCACACCGGTCGGGGGGCCGGTCCACCACAGACGCCTGAGACCGACGGCGGCGCGGCCGGCGAGCCGCCCGACGCGGTCGACGACGGCAAGCCCGAGGAGGGGCGGCATGGCCATCGGATGGAAGCTGCACGGGGACGGGCACTCGCTCGGCCCCAACGACGTCGTCAGACCTGACGAGCGGCTGTCCTGGGGCAAGACCGTGGGTCTGGGAGCGCAGCACGTCGTCGCGATGTTCGGTGCGACGTTCGTGTTCCCGATCATCATGGGCCTCAACCCGCAGCTCGCGATCATGATGAGTGGCATCGCCACCATCTGCTTCCTGCTCATCGTGCAGGGCAAGGTGCCGAGCTACCTCGGCACCTCGGCGTCCTTCGTCGGCGGTGTCGCCGCGATCGGCGCCCAGATCAAGAAGGACAACCCCAGCGCGACCGTCGCGGACATCGCTCCGCTGGTGACCGGCTCGATCCTGGTCGCCGGTGTCGTCCTCGCCATCGTCGGCGTCCTCATCCACGTCCTGGGCAGCCGCGCCATCTACGCCGTGCTGCCCCCGGTCGTGACCGGCGCTGTCGTCATGCTGATCGGCTTCAACCTCGCGCCGGTCGTCGCCACCGTCTACTGGCCGCAGGACCAGTGGGTCGCGCTGATCGTCATGGTGGCGGTCATCGCCATGAGCGTGGGCTTCCGCGGCTTCCTCGGCCGCATCGCGATCTTCCTCGGCCTCGTCATCGGCTACGTCGTCTCGTGGGGCTTCGACCGCGTCTTCGGTCAGATCACGGCCTACGACGCCGGTGCCGGCAAGGTCACGACGCACTGGCGCGTCAACTGGGACGGGGTCAAGCAGGCCTCGTGGTTCGGCTTCCCCGACAAGACCAGCGCCACCGCCGTCGGCTGGCACTTCCCGGAGTTCAAGTTCGCGTTCATCCTGCTGGTGCTGCCGGCGGTCATCGCCCTGATCGCCGAGAACACCGGCCACGTCAAGGCCGTCGCTGAGATGACCAAGACCGACCTCGACCCGATGATGGGCCGGGCGATCGCCGCGGACGGCGTCGGCACGATCATCGCCACGTCCGTCGGTGGCTCTCCCACGACGACCTACGCCGAGAACATCGGCGTCATGGCTGCGACCCGCGTGTACTCGACGGCGGCGTACTTCGTCGCGGCGATCGTCGCGATCATCTTCGGTCTCTCACCGAAGTTCGGGGCCCTGGTGTCGGCGACGCCCGGCGGCGTGCTCGGCGGCATCACCGTGGTCCTCTACGGCATGATCGGCCTGCTGGGCGCGAAGATCTGGAAAGAGAACAACGTCGACTTCGCCAACCCGATCAACCTGGTCCCGACGGCGGCGGGCATCATCATCGCCATCGGCAACACGTCGATCAAGTTCACCGACAACTTCGAGCTGTCGGGCATCGCCCTCGGCACGATCGTCACGGTTGTCGGCTGGCACGTCGCGCGGGTCCTCGCGCCGAAGCACATGTCGGATGCGGCCGCGCAGAGCGGCACCAGCCTGGTGCTCAACGAGCCCGGGATGTACGCGGAGCCGGACCCCTACCCGGAGACCACCGAGCGTCATTAGCAGGTGAGGGGCTCCCGACGGGGGCGGTGCAGCAGGTCTGCTGCATCGCCCCCGTCGGTCGTTGTCAGAAGTTTCCATCGCTGCGTGCCATGCCAGAGGAGAGGATGCGCAGGTGAAGCCGGCACCGTTCGACTACTCGGCACCGACCTCCCTGGAGGCGGCCGTCGAGGTGCTCGGCCGCCTGGGCCACGACGCGAAGGTCCTCGCCGGCGGCCAGTCCCTGCTGCCCCTGCTGTCGATGCGGCTGGCCGCGCCGGCGCACCTGGTCGACATCAACCGCATCCCGGGGCTCGACACCGTGCGCGAGGTCAACGGGCAGGTCGAGATCGGTGCTCTCGCCCGGCACTCGCAGGTGTGGCGCAGCGACATCGCCGCGGCCCGGCAGCCCTTGCTGCGCCAGGCGCTGTCGCTGGTCGCCCACCCGACGATCCGCAACCGCGGCACGACGGTCGGCAGCATCGCGCACGCCGACCCGGCCGGAGAGATGACCGCCGTGACCGCCTTGCTCGACGGGGTCGCAGTCGCGGTCTCGGTCGACGGAGAGCGCGAGATCGCAGCCGCGGACTTCTTCATCGGACCGCTCGAGACGTCGCTGCGCGAGGGCGAGCTGCTGCGGGCGGTGCGCTTCCGGGCGCGCCGGGCGGGAGAGGGGTCGGCGTTCGTGGAGTGCGCTCGCCGCCACGGCGACTACGCGCTCGTCGGCGTGGGCGCGCTCGTGCAGATCGACGAACGGCGCCTCACGTCGGCGCGCGTCGGCTTCATCTCGGTCTCGACCACCCCGCTCGTGCTCGACCTGAGTGAGACGGTGCGCGGGCTGGATGCCGAGCAGGTGCTGGCTGACGGCCCGGATGCGGTGAAGGCGGCCGGCGTGGCGGTGCGCGGCCTGGTGGAGCCCGAGGCCGACATCCACGCGACGGCCGACTACCGCCGGCTGCTGGCCGACGTGCTGACCGCCCGCGCCATCCATGCCGCCACGGGGGACGCGCTCGGCCGACCCGCGACCACCAGCACGCATTCCGCCACCGGAAGAGAGGACGTCGCGTGAGCGAGCAGCGCGAGCGGATCCGCCTGCGGGTCAACGGCGTCCTGCACGAGGTCGAGGTGCCCGTCCGGCGGCTGCTCTCGGACGCCCTGCGTCATGACCTGGAGCTGACGGGCACGCACGTGGGCTGCGAGCACGGGGTCTGCGGTGCCTGCACGGTGCTGCTCGACGGCGAGCCGGTGCGTTCCTGCCTGCTGCTCGCGGTCACGGTCGACGGTCACGACATCACGACGGTGGAGGGGCTGGCGGGGGAGGGCGGCGAGCTGTCGTCGGTGCAGCAGGCCTTCCGCGAGTGCCACGGCCTGCAGTGCGGGTTCTGCACCCCCGGCTTCCTGACGACGCTGACCGCCTGGCTGCGCGACCGCGACGACTCCCACTCGCCGACGCCGGAGGAGGCCCGCGAGGTGATCAGCGGGAACCTGTGTCGCTGCACCGGCTACCAGAACATCGTCCGCTCCGCGCTGCGCGCCTACGAGCTCGAGCAGGAGCGGGCATGACGACGAGGCTCTTCGGGGCGCCGGTGCAACGGCGCGAGGACCCACGCCTCGTCAGCGGCAACGGCCGTTACCTCGACGACCTCGGGCAGCGTGCCCTCGCCGCGGCGTTCGTCCGCAGTCCCTACGCCCATGCGCGCATCGTCGAGGTTGACGTGACCGCGGCTCTCGAGGTGGAGGGGCTCGTCGCCATCTACACCTGGGAGGACCTGCCCGGGCGCGTGGCCGAGCCGCTACCCCTGCTGATCCCGCACCCGGCCCTGTCCGCTCCGAGGACGCCTTACGCGCTGGCGCGCGACGAGGTCAACCACGTCGGCGAGGCCGTCGTCATGGTCGTCGCCTCCGACCGGTATGTCGCCGAGGACGCCGCCGAGCGCATCGTCGTGACCTACGAGCAGCTTCCGCCGGTCGTGGGGGTCGAGGCCGCCAGGGAGGCCGCCCACGCCGTCCACGCCGACATCCCGGACAACGTGGCTGCCCACCTCGTGCAGGAGGTGGGGGATGTGGAGGCAGCGATGGCCGCAGCAACGCATGTCATCGAGCTGGACCTCGACTTCTCCCGCAGCGCCTCCATGCCGTTGGAGGGCAAGGGCGTCTACGCGCGCTGGGACGCCGAGGACCAGTCGCTGCGCGTGTACACGAGCACGCAGGCCTCGACCAGCGTCCGAGCGGCGGTGGCCGCCAAGCTCGGACTGCCGTTGACGAAGGTGGAGTGCATCGCCCCGGATGTGGGCGGTGGCTTCGGCGTGAAGATCGTCCACCCGTGGCCGGAGGAGATCCTCGTGCCGTGGGCAGCACGCACGCTCGGCGCCGAAGTGAAGTGGGTCGAGGACCGGCGCGAGCACTTCGTTTCAAGCGCACACGAACGCGGCCAGCTCCAGCAGGTCCGAGTAGGTGTCGACGACGAGGGCCGCATCCTGGCTCTGGATGTCCGCTTCTGGCACGACAACGGCGCCTATACGCCCTACGGCATCATCGTCCCGATCATCACGTCGACGCAGCTGCTCGGGCCCTATAAGCCTGGCGCCTACCGCTGCGAGTTCTGGTCGCTCTACACCAATACCGTCATTGTGACGCCATATCGGGGAGCTGGCCGACCGCAAGGTGTCTTCCTGATGGAGCGCACTGTCGACGCCATCGCCGACGAGCTCGGCATCGACCGCACCGTCGTGCGCGAGCGCAACTTCATCCAGCCCGACGAGTTCCCCTACGACCACGGCCTGATCTTCCAGGACGGCCGCCCCCTCATCTACGACTCCGGCGACTTCCCCGCGTCACTGGAGAAGCTCAAGAAGCTCGTGGGCTGGGACGACTTCGAGGCACAGCGCGAGCAGGCGCGCGCCGAGGGGCGGCGGGTCGGCATCGGGCTCGCCTGCTACGTGGAGGGCACCGGCGTCGGCCCCTACGAGGGTGGTCACGTGCAGATCGAGACGTCCGGCAAGGTGATGGTCGCGACCGGTCTGACGACGCAGGGGCAGGGACACCAGACCGTCTTCGCGCAGATCGTCGCCGACGAGCTCGGCGTGCCCCTCGAGGATGTCTCCGTGGTCACGGGCGACACCCGTCGCTTCGGCTACGCCGTCGGGACCTTCGCCTCGCGTGCTGCGGTGATGAGCGGCAACGCCATCGCGTTGGCCGCCCGCAAGGTGCGCGAGAAGGCGCTGCGCATCGCAGGCGACGCCCTCGAGGCCGATCCACGGGACCTCGAGATCGTCGACGGGATCGTGCGGGTCAAGGGGGCGCCGGAGTCGTCGATCTCGCTGTCCACGGTCGCCGTGCTGTCCAATCCGCTGCGCTACGCCTTCGACGAGGCGGCCCAGGCCGCGACGCAGTTCGCGGTCGGCGACGTCAGCAAGCCACCGGTCGCCGAGGACGACGAGCCGGGACTGGAGGGGACCGACTACTACTCGCCGCCGCGCTCCACCTTCGCCAACGGCATGCACGCCGTCGTCGTCGAGACCGACCCGGAGACGGCCGAGATCCGGATCCTGCGCTACTGCGTCGTGCATGACTGCGGTCCCCTGATCAACCCGATGATCGTCGAGGGCCAGGTCCACGGCGGCGTGGCACAGGGGGTCGGCGGCGCGCTCTACGAGCGGATGGAGTACGACACCGCCGGCCAGCTGCTCAACGCCTCGTTCATGGACTTCCTGATGCCCTACGCCAGCGAGGTGCCCACCATCGAGATCGACCACCTCGAGACGCCCTCGCCCTTGAACCCGCTGGGCATCAAGGGTGCTGGGGAGGCGGGCGTGATCCCCGGCGCGGCCGCGATCGCGAGTGCCATCGAGGATGCGGAGGGGTTCGCCATCCGCAAGATGCCGATCTCGCCGTCCGAGCTGCACGAGCTGCGGCTGCGGCACCGCGCCGGGGAGGTTCCTGACGTGCGAGGCGCCCGACCTGCCCGACCTGCGCGACCGGCCCCTTCCCACGACACCAGCAAGGAGCACGAGTGAAGATCTCTGGCACCGCCAGCCTCGCCGCGCCGGTGGAGGAGGTGTGGCGCGCGCTCAACGACCCGGCTGTCCTCGTGCGCACCATTCCTGGCTGCGAGCGGCTCGAGGAGGTCGGGCCGGACCGGTACCGGATGACGATTACCGCCGGCGTCGCGAGCATCAAGGGCACCTACGAGGGCGAGGTGGCCCTCGCCGACCAGCAGGCGCCATCGTCGTTCGTGCTCAAGGCCTCGGGCGCGGGAGCGCCTGGCACCGTGAACGCCGATGTGACGGTGACCCTCGCTCCCGAGGGCGCGGGCACGCGGCTCAGCTACGACGCTGACGCCGTCGTCGGAGGGATGGTCGGGGGAGTCGGCCAGCGCATGCTCACCGGGGTGGCCAAGAAGACCGCCGGGGAGTTCTTCTCGTCGGTCGACGCGGTGCTCGCCTCCGGCGGCCCGGTGGCACTGCCCGCGCAGCCGGCCGCGGCCCCTGATGACCTCCTTCCTGCCCCCACGTCGCCTTCCGCCGGGCCGGCGGCACCGCGCGTCTTCGCCGCCCCCGCGCCCGCTCGCGGGGCCGGCGCCTCCGGTGACCTGCTGCAGGGCCTGGGGATCGGCGCCGCAATCGCCTTGCTGGGGGTCATCGTGGGAGCGGTCGTGGGCGTCATTTTCGGTCGGAGGAGGAGCTGATGCAGAAGATCACGGCGGCGGCCATCCAGATCGCCCCTCTGCCGGGGCCGCTGACCCCCGATGTCGTCAAGGCCAACTGCGCCAAGGCAGCCGACTGGGTGCGGAGGTGCGTGGACGCGACGGGCGCGAAGCTGGTGGTGCTGCCGGAGAGCGCGTCGACCGGATTCACCCCCGACGTGTCGCCCGAGGAGCTCTGGGACCTTGTCAGCGAGGTGCCGGGACCCGTGACCGAGGCGGTGCAGGAGGCCGCCCGCGCCACGGGCGCCCACGTCGTGTGGGGCACCTACGAGCGCGGCCCCGAGCGAGGCGTGGTCTATAACGCGGCCGTCCTGATCAGCAGCGACGGCGAAGTGGCGGGGATCTACCGCAAGACGCACCCCTTCTGCACCGAGATGCGCGCCCGCGGCGGGTGGGTGACCCCGGGCGACGACGTCTGTGTCGTCGACACCGCGATCGGCCGGATCGGGATGATCATCTGCTTCGACGGCGACTACCCGGAGCTCAGCCGCATCCAGGCCCTGCAGGGCGCAGAGATCCTCGCCCGGCCATCGGCGCTGCTGCGCTCGGCTGACATCTGGGAGCTGACGTCGCGGGCGCGCGCCTACGACAACCACGTCTACGTCATCGGCGCCAACGCCACCGGCGCTGACCCCGCCGGTGTCCTCTACTTCGGCAACAGCCACATCGTGACTCCCATCGCCGACATCGTCGCGAAGGCCGCCACGCACGAGTGCTGGGTCAGCGCCGAGCTCGACCCCCAGCGCGCCATGGCCTCGCTCACGCCGGGCTCCAGCGTGCCCCAGGTCTTCGACCACCTCGCCGATCGCAACCTCGACCTGATCCGCCGGCACGCCGACCTCCTGGCCGCACCGGCGGCGACGTCGTTCCCGCATCGCCAGCCTCACGGCGAGGTCATGGACTGACGCGGCGCTGCGCTGGCCGCGCCGACCGTGGTGAGGCGGTGACGCAGCCGACAGCGGACATACCGGAATCCAGGCGGCGACGTCCCCGGCCCGTGTGATCTTCTAGGCCCATGCACGCCCTCCGCGCCCTCGTCACCAGCCGACTGCGGTGGTGGCAGGAGGTTGCGCTCGTGCTCGCCGGCTATTTCGCCTACGAGGTCGTGCAGTTCTCCGTCACGGGGTCAGCACGCGTCGCACGGCTGCACAGCCGGGACATCCTCGGGCTGGAACGCTGGCTGCACCTGGACCAGGAGCCGCTGGTCAACTCCTGGGTCGCGGGCACCCACTGGCTGGCGATGGGCTCGGGCTACTGGTACCTCACCTGGCACTTCTGGCTCACCCCCGGCCTGTTGGTCGCGCTGTACCTGCGACGGCCGCGGCAGTACGCCCTCTACCGGTCGGTGATCGTCATCGCCAGCCTGGTCGCGCTGGTGGCCTTCTGGCGCTACCCGGTCGCGCCGCCGCGGCTGGCGGACCCCGGCATCGTCGACGTCATCGTGCAGCGGCACATCTTCGGCGCTCATACGCCGACGGGCGACACCCCTCTCGTCAACGCCTACGCCGCGATGCCGAGCCTGCATGTGGCGTGGGCGGTGTGGTGCGGCATCGCGATGGCGGTGCTGCTGGCTCCGGCGCGGACGAGGTTCTGGTCGCTGCGGGCGCCGCGGGCCGGTTGGCGGTGGGCCTGCCTCCTGGGCTGGCCGGCCGTCATGACCTTCGACGTCGTCGGCACCGGCAACCACTATCTGCTCGACGCCGTCGGCGGCGCGGCGGTGATGCTCGTGACGTGTGCGGGCGTGCGGGCCGTCGCCCTGGCCACGCCCCGGCGCTCGGAGCCTGTCCCCGCCGCGACGGTCGGGGGCGACACTCGCCCGCAGGCTCTCGTCGACACCTGACAGCCGACATTCTCGAACGCCGCTGCGACGGTGGCGGCCGTGGCGCGTCCTGACGCAACCTGACGGAGCCGGACCGGTCGTTCGGCGAGTCGTGCCAGGGGAAGTGCGGCCGCTCGCTTCTACCGTGACGTGCGTGAGTTTCGAGGCCCCAGGCCGCCGGGTGCGCATCGGCATCGACACCGGAGGCACGTTCACCGACGTCGTCGCCGTGGACGAGGACAGCGGCGAGCTGGTGACGACGAAGACGCCGTCCACGCCGGCCGACCCCGCCGAGGGCTTCCTCACCGGGGTCCACAAGGTCCTCGACCTGCTCGGGGTCGGCGGCGAGGCCGTGACGGCCGTCAGCCACGGCACGACGGTGGCGACCAACAAGCTGCTCGAGGGCAAGGTCGAGGGTCTGGGGTTCGTCACGACCGAGGGCTACGAGCACATCCTCGAGATCGCGCGGCAGTCGGTGCCCGATGGCTACGGCAACTCCTACTTCTGGGTCAAGCCGCCGCGGATCGTGCCCGCCGACCTGGTGCGTACGGTGCGGGGGCGGCTCGGGGTCGGCGGAGTGGAGCTGCGCCCGTTCTCTGAGGAGGACGCCGTGGCCGCGGCGCGCTTCTTCCGGGAGCGGGGCATCCGCACCATCGGCGTGTGCTTCCTGCACGCCTACGCCAACCCCGCTCACGAGCAGGCCATGCGCGACGTCCTCGAGCGGGAGCACCCCGAGGCCACCGTGTCGATCTCGAGCGAGGTGCTGCGGGAGTACCGGGAGTACGAGCGCAGCGTCACGACGCTCGTCGATGCGGCCGTCAAGCCCAACATCCGTCGCTACGTCGCAAACATCGCCGCGCGCCTGGCCGCGTTCGCCACGCGGGAGGGCGAGCACCAGCGCCGCATCCCCTTCTACGTCATGAAGTCCAACGGGGGAGTGCTGTCGGCCGAAGAGGTCGTGCACCAGCCGATCACCACGGTGCTCAGTGGCCCGGCGGCCGGAGCGCTCGGTGCGGCCGTCGTCGCCGACCGGGCCGGCTTCCCCAGCGTGCTGACGCTGGACGGTGGGGGCACCTCCACCGACGTCACCGTCGTCGTCGACGGGCGCCCAGCGCTCACGACCGAGGGCAGCGTCGGCGCCTATCCGAGCAAGATCCCGATGATCGACGTCGTGACCGTCGGTGCCGGAGGCGGCTCGATCGCGTGGATCAGTCCCGAGGGCAGCCTCAAGGTGGGGCCGCAGTCGGCCGGCGCCGACCCTGGCCCGCTCTGCTACCGGCGCGGTGGCACCGAGCCCACGATCACCGACGCGCACGTGCTGCTCGGCCGGATCCCGCCGCACCTGCTCGGCGGCGAGATCCCGCTCGACGTCGATGCGGCCCGCGACGGCGTCACCGACCTGGCGGGCAAGCTCGGCCTCGGTCTGGAAGCGTGCGCCGTCGGCATCCTTGAGATCTCCGCCTGGAACCAGGCCAATGCCCTGCGCCAGATCACGGTGAAGCGCGGTCTGGACGTCCGCGCCTTCCGGATGGTGACCTTCGGCGGCTCCGGTTCGCTGCTGGCCTGCCGGCTCGTCGACGTCCTCGGTCTCGCAGGCGTCATCGTGCCTCCCAACCCGGGGAACCTCTCAGCGTTCGGGCTGCTGACCGTCGACGTGCGCAACGACTACGTGCGCACGGCCGTCGCCCGGCACGGCGGTCTCGAGCTCGCCGCGGTGCAGGCGGTCGTCGACGAGCTCGCGGGCGAGGCCGACGCGGCGTTGGCGCGGGAGGGGTTCGCTCCGCAGGACCGCGTCTTCGAGCGCACGGCTGACCTGCGCTACTACGGGCAGGCATTCGAGGTGCGTGTGCCGATCCCGCACGGCGCCTTCAC
>JBQCDV010000241.1:0-14636 GCA_051960855.1 Actinomycetales bacterium | reverse complement strand
GACCGACCGCGCGACCCCTGCGGGACTTCTCCGTGGGGCCGCGGGTGCTGGTCGTCGTCGCGCTCGCCCTCCCGGTCGGCGCGCTCGGCGCCGGCGCGGCCTGGGTGCTGCTGCGGCTCATCGCGCTGATCACCGGGATCGTGTTCACCGGACACCTGGTCGCGGTGTCGAGCATCCCGGACGCGGCCACGATCCCGTGGTGGTGGCTGCTGCTCGCGCCCGTGGTGGGCGGGCTGGTCGTCGGCCTCATGGCGCGGTTCGGCTCCGAGGCCATCCGTGGCCACGGCATGCCCGAGGCGATCGAGGCCATCCTCACCGGCGGCAGCAAGGTCAGCCCCCGCGTCGCGGTCCTCAAGCCCATCTCCGCAGCGATCACGATCGGCACCGGTGGTCCCTTCGGCGCCGAGGGCCCGATCATCATGACCGGCGGCGCCGTCGGCTCCGTGATGGCGCAGTTCCTGCGGCTGTCCGCCGACGAGCGCAAGACCCTCCTGGTCGCTGGGGCCGCGGGCGGTATGGCAGCGACCTTCAACGCGCCGCTGGCCTCGATCCTGCTGGCCGTCGAGCTGCTGCTCTTCGAATGGCGCCCGCGCAGCTACCTGCCGGTGGCCGCCTCGGTCGCAGTCAGCACCATCGTGCGCGGTCTCATCCTGGGGACTGCTCCGGTCTTCCCTGTCCCCGACGTCGTGCTCCACCTCAATGTCGGGACCTACGTCTGCTGTCTCGCCGCCGGCGTCCTCGGCGGGCTGCTCGCCGTCGGCGCGACCCGGATCGTCTACTTCGCCGAGGACACCTTCGCCCGCCTGCCCATCCACTGGATGTGGTGGCCGGCGATCGGCGGCCTGATCATCGGCGTCGGCGGCCTCATCGAGCCGCGCGCGCTGGGGGTCGGCTACGACGTGATCTCCGAGCTGCTGACGGGCAAGGCCGGCATGTCCCTGGTCATCGGCATTCTCGTCGTCAAGACGCTTATCTGGTCGTTGTCCTTGGGATCCGGCACCTCCGGCGGCGTCCTGGCCCCCGTCTTCATGATCGGTGGTGCCCTCGGCGCCCTCGAAGGCTTGGTCTTCCCCCAGGTAGGGCCTGGCTTCTGGGCCCTGATGGGCCTCGGTGCGGTGGTCGGCGGCGTCATGCGCTCCCCCTTCACCGGGATCATCTTCAGCCTGGAGCTCACCCACGAGTGGGGCGCGCTGCTGCCGCTCATCGTGGTGGCCTCCACCGCGTACGGCGTCTCGGCGCTGCTGCTCAAGCGCAGCGTCCTCACCGAGAAGATCGCTCGTCGCGGCTTCCACCTCACCCGCGAGTACTCCATCGACCCGCTCGAGGTGCTCTTCGTCCGTGACGTCATGAACGACGACGCGGTGGCCTTCGACGCCGGGGTCACGGTGCGCGAGGTGCTGGAGGAGTTCACCTCCGCCGAGCTCGACGAGCGGGACCGCCACCACCGGCAGCGCCTCTACCCGATCGTCGACGACAGCGGCCAGCTCACGGGGATCGTGAGCCGCCGCGACCTGCTCGACGCCCTGCGGGAGCCCGCGCTCGGCAGCCTGCCGATCGAGACGATCGCGGTAGCCCAGCCCCTGGTCGCCCATCCCGAGGACACGCTGCGCGACGTCGCCTACCGCTTCGCCGAAGCCGGCGTCACCCGGGCGCCCGTGACCGAGTCCGACACCGGTGTGGTCGTCGGCGTCGTCACGCTCACCCAGCTGCTCGAGGGCCGGCTGCGTGACCTCGAGGAGGAGCGCCACGTGGAGCGCGTGCTCCGCCTTCCCCTCGTCCCCCAGCGGCGCAAGCAGGCCGCGACGGAGCGAGCGGCGGCCCTGGGTGAGCGAGCGGTGCTCCTCGACAGCCACGGGCGGCAGGCCGCGCCGGCCGACAGCTCGCCAGCCGAGGCGCCGCTCGACCTGACGTCCGGGCAGGGCAGCGAGCCGGAGCTGCACGCCTAGCAGGCAGGGCAGGTCCTAGCGGGCGTGGCCTTCGAGGAACCGGAACACGTCAACCTCGTCCACGCCGGGAAAGGTGCCGGGTGGCAGCGCAGCCAGCAGGTGCGAGTGCGCCCGCGCGCTCGGCCACACGTGGCCCGACCACTTCTGCGCCACCTCGTCGTCCGGCTGGCGGCAGCACGTGGGGTCGGGGCACCGCGAGCGCGCGCGCAGCGTCGTCTCGCGGCCGCGGAACCACTTGACGTGGGCGTAGGGCACACCCACGCTGACGGAGTAGATCCCGCCGTGTCCACGCTCGAGCTGCGAGGTGCACCAGAAGGTGCCGGTCGGGGTGTCGGTGTACTGCGCGAACGGCGTTGCTGGGCTGCCCTCGGTGAAGATGGTGCGGGCGGTCCAGTAGCGGCACACCAGCTGCCCCTCGATGGCGCCGACGGCGTCCATCGGGAAGTGGACACCGTCGTTCTCGTAGGCCTTGTAGACCGTCCCGCTCCGGTGCACCCGCAGGAAGTGCACCGGCAGCCCGAGGTGCTCGGTGGCCAGGTTGGTGAAGCGGTGCGCGGCGGTCTCGTAGGACACCGCGAAGGCGTCACGGAGGTCCTCCACGGCGATGTCGCGGTTGTCCTTGGCCTGCCGCAGCAACGCCAGAGCAGGCTGCTCCGGCATCAGCAGTGCGGCGGCGAAGTAGTTGACCTCGACCCGCTGGCGTAGGAACTCCCCGAAGCTGCCGGGCTCGGAGTGCCCGAGCACGAAGTGCCCCACCGTCTGCAGCGCGACGTAGCGGGGGTCGTGGGCGCCGGCAGGGGTCTGCGGCAGGTAGATCCGCCGGTGCTTGAGATCGGTGACACTGCGGGTGGACTCCGGCAGGTCGGTCACGTAGTCGAGCGCGAAGCCGGCCTTGGCGACCACGTCGAGCGTGTCGCGCTGCGACAGGGGACCACCGCGATGCCCGACCTTTGTCAGCAGCTCTGCCGCGGCCTGCTCGATCTCGGGGTAGTAGTTGCCCCGGTCGCGCATCTCCGCGCGCAGCCGCGCATTCTCCCGCCGAGCCTCCTCCGGCGTCGCCACATGCAGCCGTTCCTGCCTGTCGAGCTCCTCGTGCAGGCCGACGAGTGCCTCGAGGACGTCGGTGCTCACGCCCTTGCCCGGACGGATGCTGGGCAATCCGAGCGCCTGGTAGCGCGAGGTCCGCTGGGCTCGCTGCAGCGCGATCTCGAGCGCGGCGCGCCGCGAGGGCGGCTCCTCACCGAGCAGCTCCGAGAGTGGCACTCGCAGCGCAGCGGCCAGCTGCTGCAGCAGCGACAGCCGAGGCTCCCGGTGGCCGTTCTCGATGAGCGACAGGGCGCTTGGCGCCGCACCCACCGCCTCCCCTACCTGGGCGAGGGTCAGGCCCGCGCGCTGGCGCGCATGGCGGATACGCCGCCCGAGGGTCAGCAGGTCCGCGCCGACGGTATCGGAGGTCATGACGTGACGGTAGCGAAAGAATCGAGGAAATTCCTGCCGCTTGCCCATGGAAGAACCGCTCGCAGCCGGACAAGCATGTCGTCACAGCCGAAAGTTCGGCCTCTCGTCCTCGTCGGCTTCCGGGCGCGCCCCGGCCGTCAGACCCCCTTCCGGAGGATCCCGTGACCATCATCGAGCCGTTCAGCGGACCCGAGCTCGTCATCACGCCGCGCAAGCGGAGCACGCCAGCGCCGGCGCCCGCCGTCGCCACGGCGTTCGCGCCCTCGCCGGCGACGACCGCAGCGCGCGACGGCGTCGCCAAGGACGACCGCGACGGCGTCGCCAAGAACGACCGCGACGGCGTCGCCGAGCAGGTCCGCGCGCTCGAGACGTCCTGGGCTCACGATCCGAGGTGGCGTGGGATCCGCCGCGACTACACCGCCGCGGATGTCGTGCGGCTGCGCGGCAGTCTCCAGGAGGACCACACCCTGGCTCGGCGCGGAGCCCAGCGGCTGTGGGAGCTGCTGCAGGACCGCGACTACGTCCCCGCTCTCGGCGCCCTCTCGGGCAACCAGGCCGTGCAGATGGTCAAGGCGGGCCTGGAGGCGATCTACCTGTCCGGCTGGCAGGTCGCCGCCGACGCCAACCTCTCCGGCGAGACCTACCCCGACCAGAGCCTCTACCCCGCCAACTCGGTGCCTGCCGTCGTGCGCCGCATCAACAACGCGCTCAAGCGGGCCGACCAGATCGCCTGGTCCGACCGGGTCTCCGCCGCGCTCGCCGGTGACGGCGGTCAGCCGGGGCAGCAGGGCAGCGACGGCAGCGGCGTTCGGGACTGGATGGTGCCGATCGTCGCCGACGCGGAGGCCGGCTTCGGCGGTCCCCTCAACGCCTTCGAGCTGATGAAGCAGATGATCGGCGCCGGTGCCGCAGGAGTGCACTGGGAGGACCAGCTCGCGTCGGAGAAGAAGTGCGGCCACCTCGGCGGCAAGGTCCTCATCCCGACGTCGCAGCACGTGCGCACCCTCAACGCGGCGCGGCTCGCGGCAGACATCTCCGGCGTGCCGTCGGTCATCGTCGCGCGCACCGACGCCCTCGCCGCGACGCTCCTGACGAGCGACGTCGATGAGCGCGACCGGCCGTTCCTGACCGGGGAGCGCACGGCGGAGGGCTACTACCGCGTGCAGAACGGCGTTGGCCCGGTCATCTCGCGTGCGTTGGCGTACGCGCCCTACGCGGACCTGATCTGGGTGGAGACCTCGACTCCCGACCTCCAGCTGGCTCGAGAGGTGTCCGAGGCGGTGAAGGCGGAGTACCCCGAGAAGATGCTCGCCTACAACTGCTCGCCGTCATTCAACTGGCGCGCCCACCTCGACGATGACGAGATCGCGCGCTTCCAGAAGGAGCTCGGGGCGATGGGGTACAAGTTCCAGTTCATCACACTGGCCGGCTTCCACGCCCTCAACCACTCAATGTTCGAGCTGGCCCACGGCTACGCGCGGGAGGGGATGACGGCCTACGTCCGGCTCCAGCAGGCGGAGTTCGACGCGGCCGAGCGCGGCTACACCGCCGTCAAGCACCAGGCAGAGGTGGGCACCGGCTACTTCGATGCCGTGACGACGGCCCTCAACCCCGCGTCGGCCACCACCGCGCTGAGTGGCTCGACGGAGTCCGAGCAGTTCCACTGAGGGCTTGCCAGCTCCCGCTCACGTGACGGGGACCGCCGTGACGACCAGGTTGTCCTGGTAGCCGCCGCGGTCCCTGTCATAGGGACCGCCGCAGGTGATGAGCACGAGCCGATGACGACCGCTGCGCTCGAAGAGCAGCCGGAGGGGAAGCGCCTTCTTGAGGTACTCGCGGCGTTCGACGACCCGGTAGACCTGCCGCGTGCCGTCGCTTAGCGTCACAATGACGTCATCACCTGGAGAGACGCTGCTCAGCTGGTAGAGCACGCCCTTGCCCTGGGTGCGGGAGTCACGGTGACCGACCAGTGTCACCGCGCCGGCGGAGTCGTCTGGTGATGACGAGTACCGGTACCAGCCGACCCGGCGCACGTCCTGCGGGATCTGCACGACGCCGTTGCCGTCGACGCCGACCGGGTCGACGGCAGCGGTGAGGCCCAGAGCCGGCACCCGTACCGAGACCAGCTCCGCGGCCGCGTCGCTGATCGGCACCGCCGCCGGCCGCACGGGCGCCACAGCAGCGACGGGCCCGGAGGCGGCCACATCCGGCACGACCGCCCCAGCGGGCGCGGGCGCAGACGGTGTTGCGAGAGCGGCGAGTCCTGTTGGGAGGGCACCTGCGGCGGCGGTGTCCTGCCGATGTCCGAGCCACCAGCCGCCCGGCACGCCGATGGCCGTCGCCGCCCCCACCAGGAGGGCGACGACGGCCAGCCTGCTATTTCTCGTCACTGTGACGCTAGGAAAGCTGCCGGGTTGGCATCAGCACGGGACCAGTCAGCGATTCGCGACGGCGCGCATCCGGACGGCGCCGGCACCAGCGAGCACGAGACCGCCTGCAGCGGCGGCGAGGACCCACACCGGGAGGGCGTCGTTCGCCGCACCACCGTCGCCGGCAGGGACCGCCGACGGCATGCCACCGAGACGGTCGATCGTCTGCACTCCCAGCGCGAAGGTGTCCGGGTAGGTGCCGTAGGCGTAGACGATGGTGTTGGCGCCCTCGGCCAGCTTCACGCTCTGCTTGGCGACCTCGGAGTCCCCCGCCTTGATGCCGACGTCGTAGGTGTCGGCCGGCACCTCCGCGACCGCCTCGTTGCCGTTGCTGATGCTGGGCACGAGGGTGTTCCCGTTCGCGGTGATGGCGACCGTCGGAGCGTTGGCGAGGTGGCGGACAGTCACGCGAGCCTGGCCTGCGGCGAGGGTCGTGGTGTCGTTGACGAACGCCTTGACGGCGGGCTTGCCATCGGTGCCGAGGTAGGCGGCGATCGTGTAGTTCATGCCGGCCTCGACGGGCTGATCGCCCGTGAAGACGGTGGCGCCGCCATCGACGGTCTTGATCTCGATGGCGTAGGTGCCCGGGTCGAGCGAGAGCGGGCCGGCGATGTCGCCGGGCTGGAAGTTGGGCACCGCCTTCTCGCCATTGACGTAGATGTCGACCGGCGTCTTCGGGATGCCATGGAAGACCGAGACGGTGGCCTTGCCGGAAGCAGCCGAGGCAGGCGATGCCGCCAGCGCGGGGAGGACGAGGGCCAGCGCCGCGACGAGGAGCGCGGCGAGGCGACGGACAGCGGTCACGTGGACCTCCGGAGGAAGGGGGACGAGCTGACCCCTTTACCATCCGTTGACCTTCGCGCCGCTGCAAGTTGAAAAACCTGTGACGCGTTTTGCTCCGGTCGTCAGGCATGGCGCGACCACCGAGCCTGTCCCGTCGGCCGCCGTCAGCCCTCCCGCCGTCAGCCCTCCCGCCGTCGGCGCCGTCCCCCGGGCGAGCTCGAGGGCCTGCGCGGGAAACCACGCGCCCGCCGGCGGGTCGGTGAAGTCCGAGGCACCCGTGCGCGCGGCCCAGATCGGATCGACCTCGCCGCCCTGGTGTCCGCGGGTGCAGCTGCCATCGGACTCCCCTGGAGTCTTGACCCACAGGTAGGCGTCGACCAGGCCGGAGAACGTCGTTGGCACCGCCTCAGGTGGCGGCCCGACGGTCGCGCCCGGCGGGTTGCACCACTCCTGCGGGTCGGGCAGGTGACCGCCCCCTGCCCACGGGCCGCTGCCGCTACGGCTCGTGTCGATCACGAACGGCGTCGTCGCCGCGAGCTGGCCGCCGTTGCCGTCGGCGGCCGCTGCGTCACAGCCATCGAGGTCGCGACCGGAGCGGGCGAAGGCGAGACAGGCGGAGATCGCCACCCCGTAGCGCTCCACGTCCGGGACCCGCTGGTAGTTGGCGACGTTGAGCGCGAAGCCGCGGACCGCCTCAACCCCAGCCATCCGCAGCCGCCGCGCCATCTCGTCGGCCGAGCGCCACCCCGGGTGACCCGCGTCGAGGTAGACCAAGGCTCGCGAGTCGACGCTCGAGATCGCGCGAGCCGCGTACGCCAGATCTGCTACTCGCTCGCGGGTCGCAGCCGCCGCGTTCCTGGTTGCCTCTGCTGCGGACCCACGCGGCGAGCCTGCCGCACAGTCGAGCGGCAGCAGGGCCAGAGAGTCCGGCTCGACGATCACCACGACCCGACCGGCACGCGCGAGCCCGGCAACCACCCCGTCCACCCACGCGCGATAGCGGACGCTCTCCTCGTCATTCGGAGCCGCGAGGCGGTCGCAGACCAGGTGCGGCAGGGCGTAGAGCACGAAGGTAGGGACCTCACCGCGCGCACCGGCCCGCGCTACGACGGACGCGACACGAGCGGTCACGGCTGCCGGGGTGGCGGCCGTGAGCCACACCGCCTGCGGGGTCTGCACCATCGACGCCACCAGCGCGGCCGACTGCAGCTCGCCGCGGTCCCTCAGGTCTGCGATCTGTCGTACCGCACCGGCGGGCGCGGCTGGGACGTAGAAGCGCGTCGTGGACGGCAGCGGCGACGCCGGCCCCGATGCGAGTGCGGCAGCGCCTGCCACGAGTGCCGCCACCAGACCCGTCCCCCACCGCAGTCGCCTCACGGCCACACCTCACAGCCACCAGGGGGCGCCTCCGACGAAGCGTCGGCAGCAGCCCGCGAGCGTGCGGATGTGGGCTCAACCGGTGCTCGACAGCATGCAGGAGCGCGACCGAAATGACCAGAGGGGACCCTTGTGCCTTTCCGCGGACTGGGTTACGTTTCCCGTCACCTCGGCGTTCGACCACGATCGCGCGGGGAGGGCCAGCCCTCTCTCGACGATTGTGCGCTGGTCCGGCTCGGACCCTGTCGGGGGCTCTTGTGACCCAGAGCAGCATCTCCACGCCAACGCCCGGACGCAGAGCTGCGTCCGCGAAGCGCAGCCAGACCACGCCGCCTGACCCCGGATCAACACCGACCCGGGGCGCGGACGGGCTCGTCCGCGACAGCACGCTGACGACGGATACCGGCCAGAGGGGCACCCTCGCCGCCGACCCCATCGGCGCCGAAGACATCACCACCCTGCCGCCCGGCACAGCCGCGTGGTTCACCGTCCTGATTCCCACGCGCAACGAGGAGTCCGGCGTCGCGGCGCTGCTCCACGCCATCGCCGAGGCAGCAGGCGAAATCCCACTCGAGGTCCTCTTCGTCGATGACAGCACCGACCAGACGCCCGAGGCGATCCGGCGCGCTGCTCGCGTGTGCGGACTGGCCGTTCGCCTCCTGCACCGTCCGCTGGAGCACCGGAGCGGGGGCCTCGCTGGGGCCGTCGTCGCTGGGCTGCGGCAGGCGCGCGGGTCGTGGGCCGTCGTTATGGACGCCGACTTGCAGCACCCGCCCGAGGTGGCCACCCGGATGGTCGCGATCGGACAGGCGCGCCGCCTCGACCTCGTCGTCGGGACGCGCTACGTCGAGGGCGGTGAGGCCAGCGGTCTCGCCGGTGGCTACCGCCGCGTCGTGTCGGGCCTGAGCACCAAGCTGGCCAAGGCCCTCTTCCCCAGCCGGCTCGCCCGCATCTCCGACCCGATGTCGGGCCTGTTCGCTGTGCGGCTGGCCGCTCTGGACCTCGACCGGCTCAACCCGCTGGGTTTCAAGGTCCTCCTCGAGATCGCCGTGCGGCAGCACCCCCTCCGGGTCGCCGAGGTGCCCTTCACCTTCGGCACCAGGCTGGCCGACACGAGCAAGGCCTCGGCACAGGAGGGCGTCCGCTACCTGCGGCACCTGGCGCGGTTGCGGCTGGGTGTTCTCAAGGACCAGGTCAAGCGCTCCTCCACCGTCGACCCGGTGCAGCGGATGCTGCGGCTGCTGACCTTCGGCCTCGTCGGCGCCAGCGGCCTTGCCGTCAACGAGGCCGCGCTCTGGCTCTTCTCCCAGCAGTGGAACCACCACTACCTGGTTGGCGCAATCCTCGCGACCGAGGTCTCGACCGCCTGGAACTTCAGCCTCACGGAAGCGATGGTCTTCCGCGGGACGAAGCCTGGATCCGTCGTTGGACGCGGCGTCCGCTTCGCCCTCGTGAACCACCTCGCGCTGCTGCTGCGGCTGCCGCTGCTCGCCCTGCTCGTCGAGGTGCTGGGACTCGGCGTGCTGGTCGGCAACTTCATCACCCTCGCGCTGCTGTTCCTCGCCCGGTTCGTCGTGGTCGACTCCGCGATCTACGCACCGGCGCCGGAGGTGACGCCTGTGCCTCAGCCCACGGAGCCAGCACCTGCACCGACCGTCATCGACCTGACCACGCCTGCCCTCGAGCTGGCGCCGGAGCTGCCCGGTCCCGCGAAGGACCCGATGCGTCTGGTCGTGCACCTGCCGTCGCTCCGGCCGGTCCCCGACCTGACGAGCCACCTGGAGCATTCCCCTGTCGACGAGGCGCCTCCGCCAGTGCCGCACCTGCCCACGCAGCCACAGCCGGTGCAGCGGCGTTCGCAGGGGTATCTGCCCTACCGCTACAGCATCGACGGCATTGCGACCGTCGGCTCGCAGGTCCCGTTGCGGGAGCTGGAGTACTTCCGCGCCCAGTGGGTGGGCCAGGACGTCGACCTCGCGATCCGCGTCGGCAACGTCGGCGACTGGCGACCGCGGCGGCGCGCGGTGATGACGCAGTACGTCTCGCCGCCGGCACTGAGCTACCAGGAGCACCTCGGGCGACTCGGCGCGAACTTCCGCGTCGAGATCGGCGAACCGGTGCGGGTGACGTGTTCGCGTGCCCTCGCGAACTCGCCACATGTCTTGTACACCAACGTGATCGAGGCGCTGCTCCGCTTCATCGCGGTCGAGCGCGGCGTGATCCTGCTGCACTCGGCGTGCCTCGAGCTCGACGGCCAGGGCATCCTCCTGTCGGCGCGCACGGACACCGGCAAGACCGGCACGGTGCTGCGGCTGCTGCGCGAGCACGGCGCCCGCTTCCTGTCCGACGACATGACGATCGTGTCGCCGACGGCCGAGGCGATGTGCTTCCCCAAGCCCCTCACCATCAGCCACCACACGCTCCGCGCCGTCCAGGTCGGCGACCTCACAGCCGCCGAATGGCGGCGCCTGCGGCTGCAGAGCCGGCTGCACTCAAAGGAGGGGCGCGGCATCGGCATGGCGCTGGCCGGGATGAACATCCCGATCATGGGGGTGAACTCCCTGACACAGCGGCTCGTGCCGCCGCCGAAGTACGTCGTCGACCGTCTCGTCGACTGCCAGCTGCAGCGCACGACGCAGGTCAGCGAGTTGTTCGTCATCGAGCGGGGTGAGCACGAGCTCGTCGACCTTCCCTACGACGAGACCCTCCGCACCCTCATCGAGAACACCGACGACGCTTACGGCTTCCCGCCGTTCCGGCAGATGGCGCCGTCGATCGTCATCGGTGTCGACGACTACCAGGAGCTGCGCCGCAAGGAGAAGGCGATCCTGGCCGCGGCGCTGACGAACATCCGCAGCCGGGGGCTGGCCACGCCCGACTTCTCGTGGGCCGACCGGATCGCCGAGCTTGCCCGCACGTCGACCGACGTCGAGGTGAGCGCGTGAACGCCGTGCTGCTGGGCGGCTATCTGCTGATGACCGCCGTCCTCTTCGTCGTCGCCCTGTCGACGGTCATGTGGATGGTCGACTCGTGGCGTGTGCCAGAGGCCGCAGCGGAGACCGCCTTCCCCGAGCCCGACTCCCCGCGGCTGTCGTTCTCCCTCCTCGTGCCGGCGCGGCACGAGGAGCGCGTCCTCGCCTCGACGGTGAACCGTCTGCTCCTGCAGGACCACCCGCGGTTCGAGGTCCTCGTCATCGTGGGCGATGACGACGAGGGCACCGCCGCGGTCGCGCGGTCCCTCGCGGAGGCCGACCCGCGCGTCACCGTCGTCGTCGACGACCACGAGAAGAAGAACAAGCCACGAGCCCTGAACGCCGCCCTGCCGGCGTGCGCGGGCGACATCATCGGCGTCGTCGACGCGGAGGACCAGGTCGCGACCACGCTGCTGCGTCACGTCGACGCGGTGTTCCGCAAGGACCGCGCGCACGTGGTGCAGGGCGGCGTGCAGCTGATGAACTTCCGCACCTCGTGGTGGTCGCTGCGCAACGTGCTGGAGTACTTCTTCTGGTTCTCCTCGCGGCTGCACTTCCATGCCCGGGCACGCTTCATCCCCCTGGGCGGCAACACCGTCTTCGCTCGCGCCGATCTGCTTCGCAAGGCCGGCGGGTGGGACCCCGACTGCCTGGCCGAGGACTGCGAGCTCGGTGTCCGGCTGAGCAGCTGGGGCGCACGCGTCAGCGTCGCCTTCGACCCCGAGCTGGCCACCCGTGAAGAGACTCCGCCCACGCTGCGCGGGCTGTACAAGCAGCGCACCCGTTGGAACCAGGGCTACCTGCAGGTGCTGCGCAAGGGCGAGTGGCGGCGACTGCCCACGCGTGCGCAGCGGCTCATGGCTGTCTACCTGCTGTCGATGCCGTTCGCCCAGGCCATCGCCGGCGTGATGATCCCCTGCGCGATCCTCACGATGCTCCTCCTCAAGGCACCCGATGCCTTCGTGCTCGCGACCTTCGCGCCGCTGCTCCCGACCGCCGTGATGGTCGCCATCGAGGTGGCCGGCCTGCGGGAGTTCGGCCGAGTCTTCGGCGAGCGCGTGCGGCTGCGCGACTACGTCAAGCTCCTGCTCGGCACCCTCCCCTACCAGCTCGTCCTGGCAGCGGCGGCGGTCCGTGCCGCCGTGCGCGAGCTGCGCGGTGTGCGCGGCTGGGAGAAGACCGAGCACGTCGGCGCTCACCTGCCGGTCGCGGGCGCGATGGCACCGACCGCTGCGGCACAGAGCCAGGACGGGGAACTGCTGTGAGCTACGACACCGGTCTGCAGCCGCTCGACCTCGACCTCGACCTCGAAGCCCTCGAGCGAGCAGTTCGCCCGACCACCCGCGAACGCGTCGACGCCAAGGTCCAAGCGATCGGCACGTTCCTGCGGTCCCAAGCCGTCGACGTCGCCGTGGTCGCGGTCCTCTCAGTGATCGCCTACGTGGTGCATGTGCGGGGGATGTACACCTCACCCGCCCGCTTCGATGACGAGGGCACCTACACCGCGTATGCGTGGGCGCTCCAGACCGAGCACACGCTGGGCCACTACACCTACTGGTACGCGCACCCGCCGCTGGGCACCGTCCAGATCGCCCTCTGGACCTGGCTCACCGACGCGTTCAACTCCGCGCCGTATGCCGTCGCCGCTGTGCGTGAGCTCATGGTGCTGGCGAAGGTCGTGTCGGTCGTGCTGCTCTACGCCCTGGCCCTGCGGCTGCGCATGACCCGGGTGATGGCGGCCCTCACGGTGCTGATGTTCGCCCTCAGCCCCCTGTCGGTGTACTTCACGCGGACGGCCCTGCTGGACAACCTCGTCACCCCCTGGCTGCTCGCGGCGTTCCTGCTCGCGGCCGCGCCGCGGCGGTCCCTGCTGTCGGCGGCGGGAAGTGCCGTCTGCTTCGCCATCGCCGTGCTGACCAAGGAGACGGCGCTGCTGTTCCTGCCGGCCGTGGTGGTGCTGCTCTTCCAGTGCAGCGACCGCCGCAACCGGCGGTTCGTGGCCACCGTCTTCGGCACCACCCTGGTCGCGATCGGCGCCGCCTACCCGCTGTACGCCCTCATCAAGAACGAGCTGCTCGACGGGCCAGGCCACGTCAGCCTCGAGTGGGCGATCCGCTGGCAGCTGTTCGAGCGGCAGGGCAGCGGCAGCATCTTCGACCCGCACACTGCGGCGCACGCGGTCACCTCCAGCTGGGTCGCGCTCGACCCTGTCCTGCCGACGGTCGCGTTGCTCGCTCTGATCCCCGGGCTGCTGCTGCGCCGCACGCGCGCCGTCGCGCTGGCGTTCGGGATCCAGGCCGCCGAGCTGCTGCGCAGCGGCTACCTCCCGTACCCCTTCGTCGTCGCAATGATCCCCTTCGCAGCCCTGACGATCGCCGGCGTTCTGGACGTCGCCTGGCAGGCCGCACGGCCGCAACTGCCGCCACAGCTGCTCACTGTCGGCTGGGTCCGCACGCTGGTGGAGGACCGGCCCGGGCGGCGCAGCGTGCTGCAACCTGGCCGCCTGTTGCGTCGTCCGGTGCCGAGGTGGACGAACCTCGCGGGAACCACCGTCGTCCGCGGCGCCGTCGTCGTCGTGGTTCTCCTCGGAATGTCGGCTGTCGACGCCCCGTGGCGCTCGCGGCTCCATGACCTCTGGCACAACGACCGCGACGCCAGCGCCGCGTCGGCGCTCGCGTGGGTGCGCCAGAACGTCGACCCGTCCCACCTCGTCGTCGTCGACGACGCGTTCTGGGTCGACCTCGTCCGCAGCGGCTACGACCAGAAGCGGGTCGTCTGGTTCACCAAGCTCGACGTCGACCCCGGCGTCAAGCTGCCCGCCGACCCGCAGTGGAAGGCCATCGACTACATCGTCCTCACACGGCAGGACGAGATGTCGCTGCATATGACGCTCGACGGCAAGCCGAGCCAGGAGACCAAGGCGCAGTACCCGACCTTGGGCGCCGCCCTCACCCACGCCCGCCCGGTCATGGCCTTCGGCACCGGGCTCGACAGCGCCACCATCTGGCGCGTGATCCACCCGACTGAACAGCACCGGAGCTGATCACCATGAGATTCCGTCTCCCCCGCCTCTCGAGGGGCCCCAGCGGTACCAGCGGTACCAAGGCGGCGGCCAGCGGCACACGCCCGCGTCACCACCAGACCGTCTCGCGCAGGCGGGCGGCCGCCGTGGGCGCGTCGCTAGCGCTGCTCGCTCCGCTGCTGACGGTGGCGGAGGGACGGATGGGTCTCGAGGGCGCCGTGGCGGCCACGGGGGTGACCGCCATCGCGCCGAACGCCGACGCCTACGTGCGCTCGGACCAGCCGACGACCAACTTCGGCAGCAAGTACGTACTGGCTGCCCAGGCTGCCTCAGCGTCGACACCGGAGGTGGTCAGCTATCTGCGGTTCAACGTCTCCGGCCTCACCGCGCCCCCGGCCAAAGTAACGCTGCAGCTCTACAGCTACTCCTCCAACACTCTTGGCCTGCAGGCGTGGTCGGCGGACAGCTCCTGGACGGAGTCGACGGTCACCTACGCAACCGCACCGGCCCGCAGCTCGACGCTCGCGGGCTCGGTCGCCACGACGACGTCGAACACGTGGGCCGCGATCGACCTCACCAGTGCGATCGTCGCCAACGGCACCTATACCTTCGCGATCACCACGACAGCCACCGGCAACAAGCAGTGGGG